>JAFAIO010000471.1 GCA_019236675.1 Verrucomicrobiota bacterium | reverse complement strand
AGGGACCTCGCTCCATTTTTCTCGACGTGTGTACGGCAAATTTGTTAAAAGAGGCGGCTCCCGCGAACGACTCAACGCGTGATTTGTCTCTTAGGGCGAGTGTGAAACGGGATCATCGCTCCGCGCCTCAAATCGCCCTTTCGCCCTTTCGCCGTGTCCCTCCGCCGTTTCCCTACTTTATCACTCCGGTCTCGGTTCGCCGATTCTTAGCCCAGGCGGCTTCGTTGTGCTCTGAGTCTGCCGGCATTTCCAGGCCAAAGCTCACGGTTTGAATTCTTGAACCGGACACTCCGAGCGAGATCAGGTAGTTCCTGGTTGCTTGAGCCCTGCGTTCACCCAGCGCACGATTGTATTCCTCCGTACCACGCTCGTCGGTAAAGCCCGCCAGGATCACATTGTTCGGCGCTCGCTTCAAAAAATCTGCGATCTGCCGGAGCTTACCGCTTTCAGAAGACTGGACCTCCGAGCTGTCGTAGGCGAAATAGACTGGCGGAAACTGGTTTCTGGATACGTTGCTACCGAAGAACGACGTTCCTTCTTGTCGTTCCGGTAGAGGAACGCCGTTCACGGTGTCACCTTCAACTCCGGCGTATTCCTGCTTTTGCTGTGGGTGACAAGCGGTGAGTGCGGCCGCGAGGACGTAGAGTAGGACCGTTTTTTTGTTCATGGGTCGAGCGTGTTGGGTTAATGGGACCAGGTCGGTTCCGAGACTCGTCCCAGGTCGCCGATAATTCGAGCCTCCTTGCCGCTGACAGTGTCAATGATAAAAAGACCGGATCCTCTGGCGAGTATTACGTGGCGCGAGTCCGGTCCCCAGGCTGGGCGTTCACCTTCCCCGGTTACAATCTTGGTGGCGCCGGACTCCAGGTCTGTCATTGCTACCTCAAAGGAACCGCCGCTGCGGACATTGTAGCAGACCTTCTTTCCGTCGGGTGACCAATTGGGTTCAGTGCAATAGCCGAAACCGGTCGATAGCTGCCGGCCAGAACCTCCGCCCGCCGAGATCCGGTAGAGCTGCGGACCGCCGCGCTCGTCAGACGAATAGATCAGCTCGCTTCCATTTGGAGACCAGGTAGGCGAAGAGTTGGCTGCGCGCGTACGAGTGATTCGCCGGGGAGAATCGCCGCTGATATTCGTGACATAGATATCCGGGTTCCCGTCTTTGCTCAGAGTGCAAGCGATCCGCGATTCATCAGGGGAGATAGCCGGCCCCGTATTAGTGCCTGGATATTTTATGATCCGGTTCCGGGCGCCGCTGGCGAGATCGATCAGGTAAATGTCGGCGTAGCCGCTCTGGTAGCCGGTGTACGCCAGTTTGTGCCCATCCGGCGATAGGTTAGGGCTGACGCTGATCACATTGTCGTGTGTCAGCTGCACGGCATTCCCGCCGTCATAATCGGCAACATAAATCTCTTTGTGACCGGTCCGGTTGGCGACAAATGCGATTCGCGAGGTAGCTATCCCTTTCTGACCTGCAACCGTCTCGATCAAATCATCAATGAATTGATGGACGGCTCGCCGGGTATCGCCGGAGTAACTCTTCTGTAAAACCACGCTTCCACCCTTTTCGGCGGCTTGCCCGGAGAAACCAGTTCCTGGTGCGGTTCCGCTAATTGCGATGGTCGCGCTCGTGCTATCTCCCAGCGAAAGAAAGCCCGAAAGTTGGATATCATTTTTCAAGATGGCGGTAGCATTCGCGCCGGCTGAACCGCTGACCTCTTTCACTTCAATCACGACAGCGGTTCCCTTACGAATCGTGATAACCGGCGAATTCGAGCTCTGCGCAAACGCCGAGCCAACCGAGAAACCAAGGAGAAAAATGGAGGCAAACAATCTCATGGTGTGACGAGTGCCGTCCCCTTTTAGCGTGATGCGGGTACAAGTCAACTCTTGGAGGAAAGGAAGGAGCTAGGAGCTAGGAGCCGCGTATCGCGTCTTCAGCCTAATCGTCCTCGTCCTCGATAGAGCGATTCTGCCCGCCGCTTGATCAGCGCCGGCCGAGATCAACTCGACCAATCGATAAGATCAAACTGCAAACGCGCGCTACTTTCGACGACGAGAACGACTAGGCGGGACCGCGATACGCGGTTCCTAGCTCCTGGCTCCTGGCTCCTCTTCCTGAACTTCTTGAACTCCTTGGACTCCTTCTCTACGCTGCAACCCGTTCATGGCTCCTCGCATTCGCACGGCGTTTGTGCTCGGCGCAGGGTTGGGTACCAGACTTCGGCCGTTAACCGATTTAGTTCCTAAGCCGCTGTTGCCGATATTCGGTAAAACGATCATCACCTTCGTGTTGGATCATTTGATCGCCTACGGAGTCGAGCGCTTCGTGATCAACGCCCACCATCTCTCGGACCAAATAAACCAGCTGTTCGACGCAAAGACAGACGAGCGGGAGCTCGTACTTACGGGGGCCTATCGAGGACGAGAAGTCAGGGTCCTCTATGAACCGGCTTTGCTCGAAACGGGCGGCGGGATCTGGAACGCGGCTCCATTGCTTGGAGATGAGCCATTTTTAGTATACAGCGGCGACCTGTTGACTGACCTCGAGCTTGACCAGCTCGTCGATGCCCACTTCTCGAGTGATCGGGCTGTAACATTGGCCTTGCGGACCACCGGTTTATCGACTGACGTTAGCTTTGATGCCCGCACAGGGCTGGTTGTCGATGTGCGGCAGATGTTGAAAAGCGGAATCCCGGCTGCATTCGACTTTGCAAATATCTCGGTCTGGGACCCAGCAGCCATCGCGCAGATTCCCGCCCGCATAAAAATATCGTTTATTCGGGCTCTGGTTGACTGGATCGGCTGCGGTGGCCGAGTAGGAGGCACCGTTCTCGAAGAAGGCCGGTGGTTTAACATTGGGAATCGGGGAGAATATCTACGAATCCATAGAGTAATTGCTCGGGAAAGCTGGCGACCGGCCTATTTAGAGGAACGCAACTGGCCGGCTCCGGTTGATCCGGGGGCGAAGGTCGCTCCGGGTGCGGAAATCAGCGAAGATAGTTGGGTAGGCGCCAACTCCTTGATTGAAAGTGCGGCAAAGCTGCGTAATGCGATCGCTTGGCCAAATTCAATTATCCGGACCGGGGTCGAACTTACCCAGTGCATTGTCGCTGGACGCGAGGTCCGAGAGGGAGCTTTTGACGAGTACGACTTTGTATGAGCTTGGGTACACTAGAGTCTTTGATTATCGAAACCCGCCAGCGATTCCCTCACTATCATGACCGGGCTTTCGATATTCACCCGATCGAAAAAGGAGGCTCAGATCGAAAGTATTACCGGATTCGATTCGGGGCAGACGTGTCGCTTATTTTGGTTAAGTATCGGGTCGATCGAGGGGAGAACGCTCGATTTGTAGCGATCGCGAATTTCCTGAGCGGTATCGGCATAAACGCTCCCTTAATTTACTTTCACGATGAGGAACAGGGTTCAATCTGGTTACAAGATCTTGGGGATGAGGATCTTTGGCATCATCGTACTGAGAACTGGGAAATTCGAGGCGAGTTGTACCGGCGGACGCTGGATGAGATCCTTATCCTCCATAAGACAGATCCGGAAGTGCGGCTACCGCCGAACGGACCTCCGGAATTCGATGCTAGTTTGTTCCGCTGGGAGCAAGAGTATGGGTTCCAGAACTGTTTCCACCTTTGTTTCCGGGTTGAGGAGGGCCGGATTCGAGATATAGCGGATCGCCCCGCGTTCACCTCTTTGACCGAGCAGCTAGCTGCATATCCCCGGATGTTGATTCACCGCGACTTTCAATCCCAGAATATCCTGATCTGTGATGAACAGGCTTACCTGATTGATTTTCAAGGTATGCGCCCTGGTTTGGGGGCGTATGATCTGGCTTCGCTGTTGTACGATCCCTACGTGGCTTTGTCCTCGGCAGAACGAGAGCAGCTGATCGACTACTACCTGGAAGGATACGAGTATCGCGGTACACGAGAGGAGTTCATCGATTTATTCCTTCGTTGCGCCCTGCAAAGGTTGTTGCAGGCGCTCGGAGCTTATGGGGTTATCGGCGTGCGCCGGCAGAAACCGGAATTTCTGAGGCATATCGGTCCGGCGATCGAAAATTTGCGCGAGGTTGCGTCCTTGCTTCCAGGCTTTAGTTTCTTTGAGGATTTTTTAACTGAACTACCTGATCAACCGAAGCCTCTCCCCAACGCGGCGTGAATACGACATCATCTCCTGAACGGTTTCCAAGCGTAGTGATCGAGAATCTGTCGCCACTCTTAGATGGCGGCCGGTACCCTCTGAAACGGGTTGTTGACCAAGAATTGGCGGTCTCAGCGGACATTTTTAAAGACGGCCACGATCTTGTGGCTGCGGTATTGAAATGGCGCACGGTTGGGGTTCAGGATTGGTGGGAAACGCCAATGACCCAGGCAGAAAATGATCGCTGGTCCGGCATCGCCCATTTCGTTGAAAACGCTGAGTACGAACTGACAATTGAGGCCTGGGGGGACGAGTTTGGATCGTGGCGCGCGGAATACGATAAAAAGTTCAATGCCGGTATCACCGAGTTAGCCACCGAGATCGAAGAGGGCGCGATCCTCATCGAAAAAGCCGCTTCTCGCAGCGGTCGAAAGGCTGACAAGGAACGGCTTGTCGATTTTGCAGCGCGTCTTCGAAAAGCCGATGCTGCAGAAGGGTTTAAGATCGCACGAGAGATTGAGTTGGTAGGATTAATGGGGGCGTGGCCGGACCGGGCGCTAAGCACTGAGTACTCTCCTTACGTCAAGGTCATTGTGGATCGACCAGAAGCCTCGTTTGCGGCGTGGTACGAATTTTTTCCACGCTCCGCTCAAGGCTTGGGTGAGCGAGGCTCCAAGTTCCGGGATTGTCTTCCTAGGGTGGATGACGCCAAGGCGATGGGATTTAACGTTATTTATTTCCCCCCGATTCACCCGATCGGTTTCACAAAACGAAAAGGCAAAAATAATTCGGTCACGGCTGAACCGAATGATCCCGGAGTGCCGTATGCCATCGGCAGTAAGTTTGGAGGACACAAAGCTGTCGAACCTGAATTAGGGACCCTGGAAGACTTTGGCTGGTTGGTAAATGAAATCCGAGCCCGGGGCATGGAGGTAGCCCTCGATTTTGCCATCAATTGCTCACCTGACCATCCTTATGTTAGCGAGCATCCGGAGTGGTTCTTTCATCGGCCGGACGGCACGATCAAGTATGCTGAAAATCCGCCTAAGAAGTATGAGGATGTTTATCCCCTGAATTTCCACAATTCGAACTGGCGCGCTCTTTGGGAGGAGATGAAGTCCGTCATCCTCTTTTGGGTGGAGCGAAACGTTCGCACATTCAGGGTCGATAATCCGCATACTAAGCCGGTTGCGTTTTGGGAATGGCTGATCCGCGGGATCCGAACTGATTATCCGGATGTTATTTTTCTATCTGAAGCGTTCACCCGCCCAAAAATGATGAAGGCGCTGGCTAAATGCGGGTTTACCCAATCTTATACTTATTTCACCTGGCGGAATACGAAGTATGAACTGACTGAGTATTTAACCGAGCTCTGTACCACGGAAATGAAATACTTTTTCCGGGGTAATTTCTTTACTAACACTCCCGATATACTACCGGTTTTTTTGCAGACTGGAGGCCGGCCGGCGTTTCTCATTCGAGCAGTTCTGGCCAGCACTCTGAGCACGGTCTACGGTATCTACAGCGGATTCGAGCTTTGCGAGAATGTGCCCATTCCAAATCGCGAAGAATATCTCAACTCGGAGAAATACCAGTTTAAAGAACGAGATTGGGATGCGCCGGGAAACATCAAGGCGTATGTGACGCAATTGAATCGGATTCGCAGAGAGAACCGGGCTTTGCAGATCTACGAGAACCTGGAATTTCACCCGGTGGAGAGCGATCAGATCCTCTTCTATTCGAAGGCGACGGCTAGCTTAGATAATATTATCTTGGTGGCGGTGTCACTGGATCCTTTCCATACCCAGAGCGGGTTTGCTTCTGTGCCGGTCGACCGATTCGGAATAGGCGAGAATGAGGCCTATCAAGTAGAAGATTTGCTAACCAACGAACGGTTCGTTTGGCGGGGTCGCCGTAACTTTGTCCTGCTCGAGCCGAATTCACGCCCTGCCCATGTCTTCCGCCTGCGGCGGCAGATTGGGAGAGACGGCGGGCAAACGGTGTTCCGCTGAGGTTTTTAGGTTTAAGTTGTGAGTTTTAAGTTTCAGGTCCGGCGCGCTCCTGCCGGCCCGGGAAAAACGACGCAAAACTTAAAACTTACAAATTGTCACCTAAAACCTGTAATCTAGGTCGTGGGTTCACCAATCGTTATGTGCTTTTCTCCTCGCAATACCCAATGCAGATCATCGGGACACTCTTTCTGGCGACTATTTCGGATCCTGATGACGTTTCTTATGTTGCTGCCCTTATTCGGCTGCAGCAAGTCGAAGGACGACCTGATTAAGGAACTAAACGCGTTAAACTTTCAATTTAACGGCGATGATTTCGTACGCTCCGCTGCCGAAGGCGATCAGAAAGCGCTGGGATTATTCTTTGCCGCCGGCTTTGATGTCAATACGCCCAATACCGCCGGTTATACGGGTTTGATGGTGGCTGCTGAGCGTGGGCGTGTTGATATCGTAAAGCTGCTATTAGATCATAAAGCTGATCCTAATGCGGCGGGGCGGGACGCCGGCACCGCCCTAATGTTAGCGGCGGAAAACAATCAACCAGAGATTGTAAAACTGCTGATTGGCCGGGGTGCTGATCCGAATCGACAGGATAATAATGGATGGACTGCCGTGCTGAAGGCCGCGTATCAAGGGAACGCAAAGTGTATCGAGATACTGGCCAGCCACTCTAAATTGGAGCTAGACCGGGCCTTATTAGTGGCAACACTGATGGAGCGGAAAGATGCGGTCAACGTCTTGCTCGACAACGGAGCCGAGGTTGACTTCAGAGCCAGCGATGGCCGTACCCCATTAATTTTGGCTGCAGGCAAAGGGAATAAAGACATTGTCGAACTGTTACTGAAGTCGGGAGCAGATGTGTCTCTAACAGATCAAGCCGGGCAAACGGCTCAAGCGGTAGCAGCGGCGAAGGGCTTCAACGATATCGCCGAGTTGTTGCGGCACGCGCCGGCGCCGAGTGGCACCCCGGTGGCTGTTGCTTCGCCCAGTGCGAGCGCCGAGGGGGCGTCGCCCGCTAGCTCCGGAACGTCTCCGAGTATTTCTGACGCTGATATTTTGAATATGCCCACTCCGTCTGGTTCGGCTCCAGCGACTTCGCCGGTTCATACACCGATTGCCAATGCCGCCGGTGGGCCATCCGTGACGGGGAAGATCAGGGTAGAGGAGGTGCAAGAAGCATTTTTGCCGGTGACTTTGGAAGAAGTGCACGGAAAAAAAGCGACTCTGCGGAGCTCTGACGGCTCTTCGTACACGGTAACCGTTGGTGACGCGCTGAAAGGCGTGAACTATCGGGTTGTTGATGTCGAAGCACGTAGCGTCAATGACAAGGATGGGAATGTTGTCGATGCCTCAGTGGTCAAGTTGCGTCACGACCGTACTGGACAGACGATTTCTTTAATAAAAGGAATCCCGACCCGGGAGCATGGCGCGTACGCCGTTCTGGTGGTGAACTCAACCGGTCAAAAGATCAAAGTTGAGCTAGATCACGACTTCGCTCTCCCAGACGAGCCGGGGCAAACGTATCGCATCCTGGATATTCGTCCGACGCAGGTGGTCATTAAACGAATGGGAGACGGCGAGGTCTGGACGCTGCAGAAGAGCTCGGGGTAGCGCGGAGGCAGGAACGGCGGGGTGAGAGGTGAAAAGTGAAAAGTGAAAGGAACGGGACGGAGGGGCGTTGCATTCCGCGTTCTTGGTTTGCACGGGGGGGCCGCCGGTGGATCGTCGCAGTCGTGGCGCTCGTATAGATGCGACGCCCC
>JAFAIO010000400.1 GCA_019236675.1 Verrucomicrobiota bacterium | reverse complement strand
CATTTGCGGTACTTCAAGGCTGTGGCGGATGAATTAAATTTCACCCGGGCTGCTAGCCGGTTGCGGGTGGCTCAGTCTGCTATCAGCTCCCAGATTCAAGATCTTGAAGGCGAACTGGGGGTTGTTTTACTTGAACGGAGTCGGCGCCGGGTGAGGCTGACGGCAGCAGGTCAAGCGTTCGTTGAAGCCGCAGAACGGATTCTGCGATCGGTGGAGGACGCATCCCATCAGGCTAGGCGGATCGGCCACGGAGAATACGGTACGCTGGCCGTTGGTTTTATTGGAGCGCAGAGTCACGAATGGATGCCGAGGGTGCTCAAGCGTTTTCGGGCCAAATTCCCAGAGGTGGAAGTGACTCTAACGGAATTACATCCGTCGCAGCAACTTGAGGCTTTGTTTGCTCGAACTTTGGATGTGGGGTTAGTCGGACCAATCGCCGGGAAACCACCGGCGGGGCTTTGTCTCGAATGCTTTTCAGAAGAAAGGCCGTTTGTAGCACTGCCAAACGACCATCGCTTTGCCCGTCTTCCGGAGGTCTCTTTGGCTCAGCTGAAAAATGAGCCGTTCATTCTTACCTCTGAGAAAAACTCTCCTAACTATCGATCACTGATTGCGCGAATGTGCGAACGGGCCGGGTTCACGCCAAGAGTAGTGCAAGAGGTCGACCGAGCACGAACCGGCGTCCAATATGTGGCCGCCGGCTTCGGTATTTCCATTTTCGCCGAACATATCAGCCGTCTGCCTACGCCCGGTGTGCGCTTCGTTCCTTTGTCTGCCCCGGTCCAGAAGCTGCGTTACGGGATCGCCTGGAGAAAAGGCGCCGAAGAGGTTGTAGCACGCTTTGTCGAGTACGTTAAACAGCAGTTTAAGGCGCGCTGATCTTCTTTCGTACTCGTCCTCGTTGTCGTCCTCGACGGCGGTTTTTATGGTGAGCCGTTAGAATTTGGTCTGAAAGCGTTCCGTTGAAAATCGCTTCGTGCCAGCAGGTTTTGGTGCCGGAGTATCTGCGCGTGAATCTGACGATCCTCCGGACTTGGAAAACGCTGGGGATTCGAGGACGAGGACGAGTACGATAGGGGGCAACGCGATCGTTCCCGGCGATCACGGCGTTGAAAGGGGTTACCCGATAACCCCGGCTTCTTTGAAGCTGAAATAGCCGGAGCGGCCGGGCAAAGGAAGACCAATAATTACATGGTCAAGCAAAGTCAGTTGTAAAATCCGTGCTGCCTCCACTAAGCGCCGGGTCAAACGAAGGTCAGCCTCGCTTGGGCTTGGGTCGCCCGATGGATGGTTATGAACCAAGATGAACGAATAGGCAGAATGAGCGATGACTGGCTTAAAGATCTCGCGCGGATGGGCTAGGCTTTCGTTCAGGCTACCTCGGGATATTTCTTGAATAGTCAGTAGGCGTTGCTTGGCGTCGAGTAGAACAACTCGGAGCGATTCGCGGTCCAAGAGGCGCAGTTCGGGCCCTAGCAAATCTTCTATCGCTGCGGGCGAGTCCACGGTTGAGGCGGCAAACCGTTCTTGGGCCAAACGGACGCCGAGAGCAAAAGATGCTGCCAGTTGAATTGCTTTAGTTAAACCGACTCCGTGGACTTTCGCTAACTCTTGAACGGATGCACGGGCCACACCCGCAAAGGAGCCGAATTTCTGAAGCACTCGATCGGCCAGCGCGATAGCGTTCACTCCTTTGGTGCCGGTACGGAGCAGGATAGCCATGAGTTCGGCATCGGTTAGAGCCGCTGGGCCGCGGTTTAAGAGTTTCTCTCGCGGTCGCTGCTCGGCAGGCAGTTCGTGAATGGTTAAACTCGGCGTGTCGCTATCCACGATGAAAGAATAAAACTATAATAAAATGTGTTTCAATGTAAATGACCTGAATCTATCGGACGGCTGCAGCGCAGCGCCTCCGATGGTGGGACGAGGCTCCCGAATGATCTTGAGATTTTCGCGGAGGATTAAGTCGCTGCTGTGGAAGACGGGTGGCTATGGAGATAGGTGCGCCGAGCTGGGGATATGCGCGAGACCACGGCTCGGCGAGTCTATTGTCCTAATACCGCGACACGGTCCGAGAGACATCAGCAGCTCCGTCAGGCCGTTAAGTTATTTGGGAGCCTCGCCCCACCAAAGGATGACGCCGCCTCGCCGCTCATACCTCGCGTATTAAGCCAGGCTTCTACCGGCTTCTGATACTAAGATTGATGGCTGGTTCGCAACGGTAAACTCACGCGGCCACGGCGAACTTATCAACCGTACTGGCTAAGAAATCGCCCACTTCCTTCAGCGCCAAGGTGTATTTGTTAACCGGCAGTTTTTGCAACTCGGTTTGGGCTTCCACCACCAACTGCTTGGTGGTTTCAACTGCCCGCTTCAAACAACCTTTGGCGACGACCTCTTGTTCAATCTGAATCAATTCTACTTCGTCGCCGCGCAGTAGGATTTCGTTGAGTTGGCCGTGCCGGCTGGGGTCAGTGGCCTCCAGCAGGTAAAGCATCGGCAGTGTCAGTTTCCCCTTTCTGAGGTCAGTACCAAGATCCTTGCCCGCGGTTTCGGTAGATCCAGCGAGGTCGAGGCAATCATCGTAAACTTGATAGGCAGTACCTAACCTAGAGCCGTAAGATTTAAGGGCCGTGATGATCTCCGGCGCCGCTCCACTGAGTAAGGCGCCCAACTCGCCTGCAGCGGCAAACAAAGCCGCTGTTTTTAGCTCGATGATCCGAAGATATTCTGAGATTGAGAGATTAACGTCGTGGCGGCGCTGCGTTTGGATGATTTCGCCCGAACAAACGTCGCGAGCGGCATGTGCCACCCGCCGGCAGATTTCCTGGTTGGAGAAACTTGTCGTTAGTTTCAGTGCATGAGCAAAAAGGACGTCACCGAGTAGGACGGCGAGCGAATTTCCCCATTTAGCGCTGGCAGTCGGTTGGTCGCGTCGCAATTCTGCACCGTCCATAATATCGTCGTGTACGAGGGAAGCCAAATGGACCATCTCGATCGCGACGGCCAAATCGACATGCCCAGGTGAAATATCACCGGTGGCGCCTCCGGCCAGCAACACCAACGCCGGGCGCAGTCGTTTACCGCTGCTTCCGCAAGCGTAAGCGACGTATCCTTCGATGGCGGGATCAAAAGCGCGAGCTTGCTCCTTAATCCGCTCCTCCACTGCATAGAGGTAGGGATTGATCAACTCGAGTGCGGGCTGGATCTTGGAAGCCGCCAGCGCACGATGGGCGGCCTTTGTGAAAAATTTCACAAGCTGACCATGGTTCGGGTTAGGGTTCTCGTCAATTTTGTTCCCCGCCGGACGTTGCTTGCGAGATGTCTTCCACAGGCAACGTCGTCCGTAATACGACCGTTTCGTCTTGTTCGGGTTCGATGAGTTGATCGTGAGCGAATGCTGGAATCAAAAAAAGGTCTCCTGGTTTAAAGGTCGCACCATCATATCGAACCGCTCCGGCAACACACTGGAAAACCGCGAACCGCGGAAGGCTATTCGCCTTTCGAGCTTCACGCAATTCCCAACGTTCGACATGAAAATGCGGGCAAGACGCCAGAACCTCACCCCTAGGAACTCCCAGATCGGGCTCCACATCTTCAAAGTCCGTACAAGCAAGCGATTCAGAGATGTGGAGTTTGCGCGGTTTCCCGTCGGAGTCCAAGCGATTCCAATCGAATAACCGATAAGTGGTATCGCTATTTTGTTGAATCTCGAAAATCAGATTGCCACGGTCGATCGCGTGAACGCGGCCGCTGGGGATGAAGATGAAGGTATCAGTTTGGGTTGGCAGACTATGCACGAGATTTTCCACCACCCCTTCGGCCAGCGCCTGTTCCAGGTGGTCGCGGGTAACACCCTTTTTTAGACCAGCATAGACCTGTGCGCCGGGCTGAGTCTGAACAAAATACCAGACCTCGGTCTTTGGTTGGCCCTGTAACTCGTCCGCTAACATCGCTGGCGGGTGTACCTGAACAGAAAGCCTGTCCGTGGCATCGAGGATTTTGATCAAGATCGGGAACCGGCGATCTTCAAATCCCAGCCCGAAGATCTGTTCTTGACACTCTGTCCATAGGCGATGCAGCGTCCAGCCTTTAAAAGGTCCCTCTTGAACCACGCTCTGGGCCTCCTCTCGGTCAACCAATTCCCAGGATTCACCGATTCGGCAGCCATCCGGTAACGTGCGTCCGAAAGCGGAGCAGAGCGATTGACCACCCCAGACCCGCTCCTGATAAATCGGCTCAAACGTCATGTAATGCTCCATCCGGGCTGATTTTATCCAAGATGCGGACGGAGTCGCGAGGAAATGTTCAAGGAGTTCAATGAGAAGAGCCAGGAGTCAGAATCCAGGAGCCAGGAGGACGTGGGTTGCAGACGATGTGGGGAAAAGATGGAGGGCTTCATGTAATCAGTAACCACTATTCTGTAAGTACAACGACAATTGTCACTTCCTCACTGGTTACTGACGCACTGACTACTAATTGCTAAAAAAAACGGCCGGTGATCGACGCCACTACCGCACCTGCCGTGCCTGCGCCTCCTGGCTCCTGAATTCTGGCTTCTGGCTCCTCTTCTTGAACTCCTGAATTGAAAGCTCTGTCGAAGGAACTAAAATGTCCGAAAATGCCCAGATCCCGCCGGCAAAATCCCTGGAATGAAGTAGTCGGGCTAGTAGCTCTTGGCATTGGAACCGTCGTTTTTTTGGCACTGATCTCTTACAACCCGGGCGACGTTCCTTCCTGGGTTTGGTTCAGCTATAAAAGTCCGCCTAATAATCCAACCCAGAACTTTATCGGTCCAACCGGAGCCATTGTGGCTGGATTTTTGTATCTTACTCTGGGTGCGGCGGCATACCTGGTTACTTCTCTTCTTCTCGGATTTGGAGTCGCCAAACTTTTCCTGCCGGGGTTTCGCATCTTTAAAAGATTACCTTGGGCGTTGCTCTTTGTGGTGAGTGGCGCGGCGCTCACCCAGCTTCAGCCCTGGTTTCTACGAAGTTGGGAACAGCAGTTCAAGCTGCTAGGACCGGGGGGTATGCTCGGTTATTGGGTAGGGGCCGGGTTATTGCAGAACGCCCTCGGAAAGATCGGCTCGATTGTCGCGTTGATGTGCATCTATCTCGTGAGCTTGGTGTGGCTTACCGGGATCCGGCCGGTAGCGGTCCTGAAACAGATTTTCTTGGGCATGCGGGCTGTGGCTCGGAAGGCAGCAACAGAGCGGGAGCAAAAACGGTTGGCTGCGGCCGACGAACGCGAGCGCCTAGAATTAGATCAGAGAAAGATTGAGCGGGAGATAAAAAGGCAAGAGCGCGAGCTTAAAAAGAAAGGCGTCTCTTTATTAGAAGAACCAGCACTTCCACGTCCTGAACCGAAAGTATTTGACACTGCGGTTGCGCCGGCTCCGCCCAAAAAACCAAGCCGCCCGGTCCCGGCGCCTAAGCCCGCAGACGAGGACTACCGGCTACCCGGCGTTGATCTTTTCGATCCGGTTGAGGCTGAAAGCCGCAAAGCAAGCGATCCGGCAGAATTGAAGGAGATTCAGGCGGTACTGGTCGATACACTCAAACAGTTCAATATAGATGTCGCTCCGGGAGATATTACTAGAGGTCCCACGATCACCCGATACGAGGTCTATCCCGCCCGGGGAGTACGTGTGGATCGGATAACGAGCTTAGAACGCGACCTGGCTAGGGCAACCCGCGCGGAACGGATCAACATTCTCGCCCCGATACCAGGCAAAGACACGGTAGGGATCGAGATTGCCAATACGAAGAAAGTCAAAGTAGCGCTGCGAGAAATCCTTGAGTCACCGGATTGGGCCCAGACGAAAATGAAGATTCCCATTGTGCTCGGCAAAGATGTGTACGGGAAGATCATTTTGGGGGATCTAGCGCAAATGCCGCACTGTCTGGTCGCGGGCACAACGGGCAGTGGAAAGAGCGTTTGTATCAACGCGATTATAGCGAGCATTTTGATCCGCTTTTCCCCGAACGATCTTCAATTCGTGATGATCGACCCAAAGGTAGTCGAGATGCAGATGTACAACTCGCTCCCTCATTTAAAGATCCCGGTCGTCACCGAGCCGAAGAAAGTGCTCTTGGCGCTACGCTGGGTTGTTTCCGAGATGGAGAAGCGATACCGGATTTTCGCACAAGTGGGAGTGCGGAATGTTTCCGGGTTCAATGCCAGACCGAAACCCAGGTCCCAGAAAGAGCTGGATTTAGAACTTGATTCCGGCCGAGACGGTCAAGCGCAGCCCAAAATTTCCGACGGGACGCGGAATGCCCGGGACGAAGACTTGATCATTCCCGAGAAACTCCCGTACATCGTCGTTATAATTGACGAATTAGCCGATCTCATGCAAACAGCTCCTGCCGATGTGGAGAGTGCTATTGCCAGAATTACCCAAATGGCGCGCGCGGCCGGGATCCACATGATCGTGGCAACCCAGACGCCGCGAGCGGACATCATCACGGGTGTTATAAAGGCGAACATCCCGACTCGGATCGCGTTTCAAGTCGCTTCTAGTCTCGACAGCCGGGTTATTCTCGACGAAAACGGGGCGGAACGGTTGCTGGGACAGGGAGACATGTTCTATCGGCCTCCAGGGACGTCGCGATTGGTTCGGTCCCAAGGCGTGTTAGTGACTGATGACGAGATTCATCGGCTCGTCAGTTTCGTCTCGGCCCAGGCTCAGCCATCATTCGACGCGGAGGTCCAAACGCAGTTAGAATCGAGTTCCTCGCCGGATGAGGATGTCACCGAGGAGGATGAGGAGCTAGTCAATCGTTGCTTAGAAATTATCCGCCAAGAAAAAAGAGCATCTACCTCTATGCTGCAGCGGCGTTTGCGCCTTGGTTATACCCGAGCCGCCAGGGTAGTTGACATTCTTGAACGCAGAGGCATTTTGGGCCCTGGCGAAGGAGCTAAACCAAGACAAATCCTGGTTGATCTCGACGCTCTGGTTGGTGAATCCAGCATGGATCGCGGCCATCTCTTCGGGGGCTAATTCTTCGTTCTATTGGTCAAATTGTTTTTCGGATGGTTGAGACAGTCGGCAGAAGGCTTCAGAGGGCGAGACAGGAAAAGAAGTTGACGATCGACGAGGTCGCGGCGGCTACTAAGATAAGGCCGGAGCGGATCGTCGACCTGGAGGCGGATGACCTCACTCATTTTCCTAGCTTGGTGTATGCACGTAGCTTTCTGGTTAAGTACGCCCGGTTTCTTGGCCTGGACATTCAGGACGACTTAGAAAATTTCAAGGTAAACCGGGCTGTCGGGTTCGGTGAGTTCAAATATCTGACGGCGGCGCCTCCCCCTAAATTCCGGCCGGAACCACGGCTTAACCAACCAAGGAAAAGCTTGGCGCCGCCCTTGATACTTGCGGTTATCGCGGTTGTGATTTTGATCGGGGTCCCGTTGGTTGCCTTCTTCGCAGTTAACCTTTCCCGATTGAGTCCCCAAGAGGAGGAACAGAATAAGACTGCAGCGGGGACGCCGGCATCAGGAATACAGCAATCGGCGACCCCTTTAACGGAAAAATCGCCTTTGGCGGCCACCTCACCGGAACCTTCCAGACAGCCGCTACCTTCGCCCACCGGTCCGACTCAGGTTTCCACCAACGCGCAGACCCCTGCAGCGGCATCGCCGACGCCGGAACCGACCGTAGAGGTAAGGCGCGCTCTGCCGGTAACCGCTGCGGATAAAGAAACTTCTAGCCCGTCTCCGTCTGCCTCTGCATCCGTCTCTGCCCCTCCCCCTGCCTCTGTGTCCGCGTCTCCAAGTGCTCCACCCTCTCAGAAACTCGAGATTAAGGTAAAAGAAAGGACTTGGCTTCGAGTCACTAAAGATCGGGAGAATTCAGAACCGGTCTTCAATGATTTTATTGGACCAAACAGCCCAGCGATCGTGATTCAAGGCAAAAGGTTCTGGCTTAAAGCCCTCGACAAGAGTGCATTGGAGCTGCGCAAGAACGGCCAGGCAGTTAACGGTCAAGACAGCGATATTGTAATTGAGTGAGCCGTATTATGACCGTTGACAGTCAAGTAATAGAGGAACTATCTGCAGGCCTTACCGCCAAGCCAACGCCGATCCGGGTTGGGATGATCAGCCTCGGTTGCGCCAAGAACCTGGTAGATGCGGAGATCATGTTGGGAGGCGTCCGGGCGAAGGGGATGGAAATCACCCGTTCTGCGGAGGACGCCGATGTCATGATCGTCAACACGTGCGGCTTTATTGACGCGGCCAAGGAAGAATCGATCGAAGCAATTTTGACCGCTCATGAACAGCGCCTTTCCCGCAAGGGAGGACGTCAGAGGCTGGTGGTTAGCGGGTGTTTATCTCAGCGTTTCGCTAATGAATTGGCCGCCGAGATTCCTGAGGTCGATGCGTTTATCGGCCTGGACCAAGTCGCCGAGGCTGGAGAAATCATTGAACGATTGCTACGAACGGAGGCTGGCTCGTCGCCCGTCAATCTGGTGGGTGGACGATCCAGGTTCATCCCTGATTTTGATACCCCTCGATTCCAACTGACTCCCTCGCATTTTGCTTATGTGAAGATTGCTGAGGGCTGCAATCATCCGTGCAGCTTCTGCGTGATTCCCCAAATGCGAGGCCGGCACCGGAGCAGGAGCATTGAGTCAATCGAAGAAGAGGTGAGAAGGCTGGTTGGCGCCGGGGTGAAAGAGATCAACCTGATCAGCCAGGATACCACCTATTACGGAATGGACCTGTGGGCGGCCAAGGCGGGTCCGCGTCAGCCGGTAGACTCGGGACGTGGGCCAACATTGACGAAGTTGCTCGATCGTTTGGCCACAATCGATGGCGAGTTTTGGATCCGGCTGCTATACACCCATCCAGCGCATTGGAGCCGCGAGCTCATGGATGCGGTCGCAGCTAATCCAAAGGTGGCGAAGTACATAGACATCCCGCTACAACATATCGATGACCATGTTTTGCAAGTGATGCGGCGCGAAACATCCCGCCAACGTATTGAGGATCTGTTGGCAGAGATGAGAGATCGCATTCCAGGCGTTTTCCTTCGAACCACATTCATCGTTGGTTTCCCTGGCGAAACAGACGAACAGTTTGAGGTCCTGCTCGACTTCATCGAACGGACGCGATTCGAACGATTAGGTGTCTTCCAATACTCCCAAGAAGAAGGATCGCGGGCTGGAAAATTGCCGAATCAGATTAGCAAGACTGTGAAACAGAAGCGGTATCGAAAGGCCATGGCGCTTCAGCAACGAATCGCTGCACAGTGGGCACACTCACAGATAGGGTTAACTCGACAAGTGTTAGTAGAACAGCCGCTCATCGGCAGGACCGAAGGCGACGCCCCGGAGGTTGATCCCCGGGTGCTCTTGGACAAACCGGCCCCCGTCGGCCAGTTTGCGCCCGTCCAGATTACCGGAACTCAAGTATACGATCTGCGAGGAACCGTATCGGAAGAGTGACAAAAATACCTTTTTTTGATCTGCACAGGCAGTTTCAGGCCCTCCGGACGGAGATTCTGGCCGACTTGGCGCAGGTTTGTGAGTCGCAGACTTTTATCCTCGGACCAAAAGTAGCGGAACTTGAAGAGCGGATTGCTGCGCTCACCGAAGCTAAGTTCGGAATAGGGACATCCTCGGGGACCGATGCGCAGTTGCTTATTCTGATGACGCTCGGAATCGGACCGGGAGACGCTGTCATTACAACTCCCTTTACCTTCTTTGCCACGGCCAGTACTGTTGTTCGACTCGGCGCTAAGCCACTGTTCGTCGATATCGACCCGGCAACTCTCAATCTTTCGGTGCCGAAGCTTGAAGAATTCCTCAAGACGGAGTGTGTTGCCGGCGAATCCGGAGTGAGAACCCGCGATGGTCTCAACGTTCGCGCCCTAGTACCGGTTCATCTGTTCGGTTTATGCAGTGATCTCGCTGGACTTAGACAGCTTTGCGACCAATGGAAGCTGAGTCTGATAGAGGACGCGGCTCAGGCATTAGGAGCGTTGTTCCCGGATGGAGATCGGCCGGTAAAAGCGGGAAGCGTCGGTGCCGCGGGTTTCTTTAGTTTTTACCCGACTAAGAATCTCGGCGCATTTGGAGACGCGGGTCTGGTGGTGACGAGTGATCCCGATCTGGCAAAAAAGCTGCAGATTATGAGAAATCACGGGATGGACCCCAAATACTATCACGAGGTTGTTGGCGGAAATTTTCGCATGGATGCGTTGCAAGCCGCCGTCTTATTGCGTAAGCTTGAGCATCTCGAGACTTGGTCGAAAAGAAGATGGTCCATCGCTCAGCGATACCACAGCGCGTTGCAGGGTTTAGGAATCGGGCTTCCGGTAGAGCCGTACCACAAATCATGTGGTTGGCGTGGTCATATCTATCATCAATTCGTGATCCGGACGTCACGTCGCGACCAGCTACGAGCGGCATTGAATGAGCAAGGTATTGGAACTGAGATTTACTATCCTCTCCCGTTGCACCAGCAGCGATGTTTCCAAAATCTTGGGTATCAAATTGGCGATTTCCCGGTCGCCGAACAGACCGCTAAGGAGTGCCTAGCTTTGCCTATTTTCCCAGAATTGACCGATGACGAGCAGGCATCAGTGATCCTTAGGATTCGAGAGTTTTTTGAACGTTAGCCGATGACAGACGCAAAAGTTAGAAGTAGCAAGACCGCCTATTTGGTTGGAGTCCATAGAGATCAACAGGGCAAAGACGAAGCGAGCAGTCTTCTGGATGAGCTGAAATTACTCGTTCAAAGCTTGGGAATAACGGTTGTTCACCAGGAGCTGGTTAGGGTTCAAGAGGCTACCTCTAGATATTTTGTTGGTTCCGGACGGGCCGAAGGAATCGTCGCGCATGTGCAACAACTGGGCGCTGATGTGATTGTGTTCGATAACGATCTTACGCCCGCGCAGCAGCGAAATTGGGAGGCGCTTTCCAAGTTGCCGGTCATCGACCGCCAAGAAATCATTCTAGATATCTTTGCGCAGCGCGCTCAAACGAAAGAAGCGCGGTTGCAAGTTGAGTTAGCGAGACTGGAGTATTCGCTGCCTCGGCTGACGCGGGCATGGGGGCACTTGAGCCGCCAGGCCGGTGGTGTCGGCGGGAGAGGTGAAGGCGAGACTCAGCTCGAAACCGACCGTCGAATTGTCAGGCGGCACATCGATGCGGTTAAGGCAGATCTTGAATTGGTTCGTTCCCGGCGAGCTACGCAGAGAAAGCAACGCGAGCGTCTCCCACTGCCGCATGCCGCAATTGTCGGGTATACCAATGCGGGCAAATCTTCACTGCTTCGCCGGCTCACCGGTGCGGATGTGTTGGTGGCGGACAAGCTATTCTCGACCCTGGATCCAACGACTCGCAGGGTCGACCTTGGTAACGGGCAACCACTTCTTTTGACCGATACCGTTGGTTTTGTCCGAAACTTGCCTCATCGGCTTATCGAATCGTTCAAAGCAACTTTGGAAGAAGCCGCTCGAGCCGATTTCCTTGTTCATGTCCTGGATGCCAGCCATCCCCGAGTGTACGACTTCTACGATACAACCAAGCTGGTCTTGGATGAATTAGGGGCGGATACTTTGAGGGCGATAACCGTCCTAAACAAGATCGACCGGCTAGAAGATCCGGCCGCAATCCATGCGCTGCGTTTGCATTTTCCAGATGCAGCTTTCGTTTCGGTCCACACCGGAGCCGGGTTGGACGATCTTTTGGAACGGTTTGCCGAAAAACTGAGCGACCGAGCGACCAAAGTAGAGCTCGCCTTGCCGTTAGATCGAACTGAGTTGTTATCGCTGCTGCATCGTACCGGACGGGTTTTACGCCTGGAGTATGGTGAGCGTGTCGCATCCGTAGTTGCGCTCGTGTCGCCCAAAGTTTTCGCCCGGGTACAGCCTTTCCTGGTGAATCAGCAGCCTCAGGCTGTCTAGGGCTATAAGCCCCAATCGTAATCGTCCTCGTCGTCGTCGTCCTCGGAGGGAGTATGCCGCGATGTGGCTTGTGCGGTCTGCAAGAGTGGGACCTATGGCTCCGCTTCACCTAAGTCGCATGAGTCCCATAGGTCCCATCTGTTCGCAGCGCAGCGGACGCTCTTTACCGCTAACCGTTTACACGACCGTGCCTGCTTCGAGGACGATTACGATGGGGCTTATGGCCCTGTTATTGCGCCGAAGGACTCGCTTTCGGCTGAGGCAACGGAGAGGTAACTGGAGAAGGGTTAGCAGTTAGCTTGGCCTTGGACTCTTCGATCTTGTTAGCCAGTTTTTGGTTGCCCGGATCCAGCTTGAACGCTTTCTGCCAGTAGACTTGGGCTTCGCCCGTTTTTCCCAGCGCCTGAAACGTGTCTCCAACATGTTCGAAAACGACCGGATCCTCAGGCTTAAGCGCGTCCGAGGCCCGCAGCAGCTCGGTCAGGGCTTTGTTGTAGTCGCCTAGATGATAGTAATACCATCCGAGGCTATCTATATAGGCGGCGTTATTTGGCTCTAACTCTAAGGCCTTCCTGATCATGTTGCCGCCGTCTTCCAGGTTCATATTTCGGTCTACCCACATGTAGCCGATGTAGTTGTAAGCCTGCGCTGCCTTGGAAGGATCGAGCTCGATCGATTTTTGTAGAAGTGCTGCCGCTTTTTCTATGAATCCGCCTTGTTCGGCGCAAACGCCGTAATTGAAATAGAAGGCGGCGTCCAGGATATCCTGTTGAGAGTCTCTAGCTTCTTGAAGAGCAGCCTCGTAAACCGGCAAAGCGTCAGAGAAACGGGAGGCTGTGCTTAAAGCGATGGCCAGACTATAGGTAATCTGTGGGATCCGAAATCGGTGCCTTGCTTCGGTCAAGCTAGCGATAGCGTCATCGTATTTCTTGAGATCCAGCTGCATACCAGCGGTGTGCAGATAGTTCTCCGGCCGATCAGGCGCCAGCAGCAATGCTTGCTGATAGTTTTCCAGAGCGCGTTCGAAGTTTTTCGAAGTCTGGTAAAGCCGGGCCACGAATTCATAAATCTCGGGCCGAAGAGGATTGCTCCGGATCAAGTCCTCAAGCGCTTTGATCGCTTCATCCCGTTGCCCGGCCTTAGCAAAACTCTGCGCCAGCTTATATTCGATCTCCTGATCACCCTGGCTTAATTCGAGCGCCTTAACATAAAAGTTAATCGCGGTCGGTATTTGATCGATCAAAGTATAAGTGTCGCCGATCTTAGAGTAGGTATCTGCGTTTTTTCCCGCAAACTCCGCGGCCTTTTCCAGGCACGGCTGGACTAAGGAAGCGTGCGCAGCCTGAAAAACACCCTTATCATTTGTGTACAGGCGAACTCCCAGGCCTCCGAGAGTGAGCCAGAAACTGGGGCTCTCACTGTTAAGTTTTGCTGCTCGCAGCAGGACCGCTTCCGCATCTTTCTTGCGCTTCAACGCCAGGTAAATCTCGAAAAGCGTTTGATAGGTGTTGAGCTGATTTGGTGCGATTTTTAACGCTTGCTCTGCATAGCTTACCGCCAGGTACGGTTTCTTTAGCCGCCGCAAGTAAAGATCTGACAACGCCAAAAGCCCTTGGACCTCATTTGGCCGGGCTTTGACCAAGTCTTTCAACACATCGATACCGTTCGCGATTTCGTCCCGGTTAGCGTATTCGCCGGCTACTCGAATAGCCAAATCTGGATCGGCCCCGGGATCTAACTGTAGCGCCTTGCTGTATGCGGCCAAGGCGCCATCATTGTCTCCTTCATCCTCCAGAAGTAGGGCCTGAATAAATGCGGCTTCAGCGTCCGCCTTGTTCTCAGTTGTCTTCGCTAATCCTAGATCCGGCGCCGCAGGACGCAGGTCAGAGAAAATATTCTCGTCGGGGTTTCGAAGTTTGAAGGTGAGCTTCGCCGGTGCTGCTTCGGGAGCAGCCCACGTCCCTTGGGCTAATGCAAAGCTCAACAGGGTAGGAGCTAACCAGCCAGTCGCTAAGCGTAAAAGCTTGTGCGCCCACCCTGACCCAGGTGGATTCATGAAGACCAACCTAAAGCTTATGACTTGTATCGCAAACGCTTCTTATGGCGATTTTCCTTCATTCGCTTCCGTCGCTTATGTTTTGCGATTTTTGCTTTTCGTCTTTTCTTTAATGAACCCATATCAGATAGAAACTGAGCCGGTTAGGTTACAGGCGGACCGGTGGCCGCACAAGTTGAGCCGGCAATTAAGCCTAATAAACAACTTTGTTCAACGGATACTCGATGATTCCCTCCGCACCGAGTTGCTTAAGCTCCGGGATTAATTCGCGGACCACTTTCTCGTCAATAACAGTCTCGATTGCTACCCATCCTGGTTGACTGAGAGAAGATACGGTCGGATTCCGGAGCGCAGGCAGTCGCGATATCAGTTCTGGCAACTTGGCCGCTTCCAGGTTCATCTTTAAACCGACTTTGTTTCGCGCGTTTAGGGCTCCCTGGAGCAGAACACGAAGACGTTCTACCTTTGAACGTTTCCAATTGTCCTTCATGGCCGAGATGTTCCCAATCAATTGCGGAAACGACTCGACCACCGTCTCGATAATCCTGAGGTTGTTAGCCTGTAACGACGCTCCCGTTTCCGTAATATCCACTATGGCGTCGACTAATTCGGGAACTTTTACTTCTGTAGCGCCCCAGCTGAACTCGACCGTAGCTGAAACCCCTCTGGCGGCCAAAAATCGCTTCGTCAATCCCACGGCTTCAGTCGCAATCCGTTTCCCTTCCAGATCACTGACTGATTGAAAAGAGGAATGTTCCGGAACGACCAGGACCCAGCGTGCCGGAGCCGAGCTCGCCTTGCTGTAAAGCAGGTCGGCGATGATCGTCACTTCGGAACCATTCTCGGCTATCCAGTCTTTACCGGTAATCCCGCAATCGAGGAATCCTCGCTCCACGTAGCGGCTGATCTCCTGGGCCCGCAGCAAACGGATCTCCAGCTCGGGATCATCCACATTCGGCTTGTAGGAGCGCTTAGCCGATGAAATCCAAAAGCCGGCTTTAGCGAAAAGCTCGAGAGTAGCCTCTTGGAGACTGCCTGAGGGTAAGCCAATACGGAGGCGCTGAGCACACATAAAAAAGCGGAATTACCTACAGGAAGCTCGGGAAGCCGACTAGTAAAATTTTTGTGCTTTGGCCAAACGTTTTTTCAACAAGCGTTTGCGACTGAGCTGAACCGTGTTTAGAGAGAGCGAAAGAGAAGAAAGAGTCTATGGCACTGAATACAGAAATACTCGCTCGGGCTGCGCTCGAGGCACGCGGATTAGCAATGGACGCTGTTCAGGCAGCCAACTCCGGCCACCTTGGCCTGCCGTTGGGCGACGCGGAAATTGGAGCAGTGCTGTTTGGGCATGCGTTGCGGTATTATCCGGAAGATCCTCACTGGATCAATCGCGACCGATTTGTTCTCTCGGCGGGGCATGGCAGCATGTTTTTGTATGGATGGTTGCATCTGGCCGGCTACGCGGTTTCGATAGATGACATTCGCAACTTCCGGCAGTTGCATAGTAAGACACCAGGCCATCCCGAATTCGGTGAGACCCCTGGCGTCGAGAGTACCACCGGTCCGCTCGGTCAAGGAGTCGGGAATTCAGTTGGAATGGCGGTGTCGGCCAAAATGGCGGAAGCGCATTTCAATACGCCGGATCACACCATTTTCGATCATAAGATCGTCTGTCTCGC
>JAFAIO010000031.1 GCA_019236675.1 Verrucomicrobiota bacterium | reverse complement strand
AAACAAGGCGACGAATCATGGACTGTGATTCGCTCGATAAAACGGCTGTTGGAGGATGCCGGCCCGCAAACTTTGCTCGATCTTGGCGATCAACAATTGAGACTGACTAGCCTGCTTGACGGCCTCACCGGGGCTTTACTGGTCGCTCTGCGGCAACGCTCAAACTTGCAGATCCCCGCTAAGGAAACACTCCAGATTGTTCTCGGCGTGCCCGCCCACGCCAATAGCAATCAACGTTTTCTTACCATGGAATCATTTCGTAACGCCGAGTTTGATGTACTGGGCGTGTTGAATGAGCCCAGCGCTGCCAGCATCGAATTTGGGCATGGGAAACGGCAAAGCAAAAGTAGCCCGGAAACAATCCTGGTGTACGACCTCGGCGGCGGGACCTTCGATGCGTCGCTGGTCACCCTCGACGAGAATGTACATCACGTGGTTGCTTCCGAGGGTATCCCCACGATCGGCGGAGATGACTTCGACCAGATGCTGGCTGAGCTCGCCCTGGAAGTGGCGGGAATCAGCCAAAAAGCCGTCGATAATCTCCCCGCATCGGCCTGGTTTCGTCTCCTGGAGGAATGCCGGCTCAAGAAAGAAGGGTTGAACCCCAATACCCGGCGGATAACGGTCGACTTAGAGCACGCAAATCAGGATTGGCAACCGGTCCAGGTTCCGATCGCGGACTTTTACGAGACCGCTCGCCCAGCGGTGGAGGAAACGATTCGGGCAGCGGAAGATCTTAGCCCCGAATGTGATGTTCTTTACATTACCGGCGGAGGAAGCGAAATGCCGTTGGTTGCGCGGATGCTGCGAGAACGATTTGGACGGCGGGTTCGACGCTCGGCATACGCCCGTTCGGCAACTGCGATCGGACTAGCAATCCAAGCCGATCAACCGGGGACCTATCGTCTAAGCGAACGTCTTTCCCGATATTTTGGTGTCTGGAGGGAGGGGTACGGCGGTTCCAGCGTCATCTTTGATCCTCTATTTGAAAAAGGGCTTAGGTTGCCGTCGCCGGGCGAACCGAACCTATCGTTGAGCCGGTGTTATTCTCCGGTCCATAATATTGGCCATTTTCGTTTCCTGGAATGCAGCCATCGTCCGCCTTCGGGTGCACCCAGCGGCGAGATCGCGCTCTGGGATGAAATCCGTTTTCCGTTTGATCCCGCACTGGCTGACAAGACCGACCTGCAAAAGGCGCCAGTCGTCCGTTCGCCGGAAGCCGCTTCTCAGAATATCGAGGAACGGTACGAGTGCGACTCCAGTGGAGCACTTACGGTAACCATTGCAAACCGTACCGCCGGTTACGCGCGTACCTATCGCCTCGGGCGTTGGTCCCTGAACTCGAAACCGGTCAAACCGCCGCGGAAGCGGAAAGCTAAGGAGACGTGAAGGGGCGAATGGGCGAATGGGCGAAACGGCGAGTGGGCGAAACGGCGATACGGGGAAGGGGCGACGCGGCGAAATGGCGTGCACGCACAAGTACACGCAGTGGACGGGAGTGAACCCAGACCACGGCAAAGCAAGCCAAGCGCAAGGACGTCCAGGGTCGCCATGACACCCATTGGCCATATCGCGCCGTATCGCCCTATCGCCCACTCGCCGCGTCGCCCACTCGCCGTTTCGCTCTTTCCCCTCTTGCGCGCACATCCGGCCGGCGTGAAGAAACCCCATGGCGATCCACCATTTCCAGCCCACTCACTATTACACTGCGATCGGATCACATCCACCGGTGTTGCACCTGGCAAGCGGCGATAGCGTCGTAACCACCACGGTTGATGCTTTCGGGAAGGACGCGACCGACCAGGAGGTCACCCCGCGAGGGAATCCGCAGACCGGTCCTTTCTACATCGATGGCGCGGAACCGGGTGATACCCTCGTGGTGGTGCTGGATCGCGTCTCCCCCAACAGACCCATCGGTTATACCCGTTCGGTCGTAGCGCCGAACGTTGTCGATCCTGCCTACGTCCGCGAGTTACCCGTTCCGGGATTGGTGGAGTGGCGAGTCGATAGCAAGAGCGGAACCGCTACGTTGCTAAAAGAAGACACCAAACTAGGGACCCTAACGATACCGTTGGCGCCTATGCTCGGCTGTTTCGGGGTGGCTCCTTCGAAAAATCAAGCCATCTCGACCGAAACCTCGGCCGAACATGGCGGAAACATGGATTACCGCGGCTTTATTGCCGGTGTGACCATCTATTTTCCCGTTTTTGTGCCGGGAGCCCTCCTTCACGTCGGGGATGGTCATGCCACTCAAGGCGACGGTGAGATTGTCGGTACCGGGATAGAAATCTCGATGGAGGTCCAGTTTACCGTCCGTCTAATCAAAGGGAAACGCATCCGCTGGCCACGCGGCGAGAACAACAAATATATCTTTACGGTTGGAAATGCTCGCCCGCTCGATCAAGCGGTACAGCATGCTACCACCGAGATGTTACGTTGGCTCAGCGAGGATTATGGCTTGGATACGATCAGCGCCAGCATTCTCCTCGGGCAATGTGTTGAATACGATCTAGGAAACGTATTCGATCCGGCCTACACCATGGTCTGCAAACTACCCAAGGTGTTGCTTCCGGCGCTCCAAACCATTAGGGCGTCCTGAAAGCGGCCTGAAAACAAACGCTCAGAGAGCTTGAAAACTGATACCGGCGCAACCGCTGACCTCAGGAAGTCGAAACGAAGGAGGAATAGAGCTTTCGTTGGTCTTGCTCCGGCTCCGTTCCATTTGGCAGCTGGCAGGCTGTGTCTTCCGGTGATCCTCGGAACGAGTGACCGGATTTAATGCCTCCTGTAGGCGGCTCTTGGCTAACTCAATATCGAACAACAGATTGACTGGAACATTCATTTTATTCCTTTCTAAGGAGGTGGACGCCCGATGTTTCAGTGCTTGCGGAAAAAAATGCAGTTTGCGGGAAAGAGGAGGCAGAGGGCCAGTCGTAGCGAAAGGTTTGGTGGGGCCAGGCTCCCGCTAAACCTTTAAGGTTTCGCGGAGCCGCCGATTCTCATCAAAGAAACGGCTCTGCTATACTGCACGCGCGCCGAGCCGTGGCCAGCGTTGGACCATGGCTCGACGGCGAACTTCGGCATGACCGTGAAGCCACCACACGCTCAAAATCGGCCTCGCACCTGTCCTCCATAGCTTTAGCGACGGAGGAAGCGAGGCGCGCTCCACGGGCAATCACTGCCCCGCGCTCGGTGATGCGACCGCGGCGCCTGTCACCAGCGTAATCACCGGCAAACGGCCATCGGTATTCCAGGGATCGCCTCCGCCGTTCCGTCCTTGAGGAGGGTCTTGAAAATTGTCTTCCCAATCGATAGCCGAAACCCGGCCGGCTCGTTGAAGATCCGCGATCAACCCGTCTCTTTCCGTATCGACGTCCGGTGCGATATGATGCGTGATTTGTCCGGTCGTATGGCTGAGACCGACACTGCGATCAAAAGTGATCGCGCCTAACCAATACGGCTTGCCGGAGTCGCTCTGCGCCGGCACTTGCCAAAACCGGACATGGTGACGTTGGCGGGCGTCGTTCCCCACCGGTTTCTCGAACGCTAAATCTTCTTTGCGGCCAAACAGAAACAGGCTGCTCACCGGCGCATCGATGTATGGCCGATGAAAAATCGTGCTCTCCGCGATTCGCAGGCTGCTTTTGAGAGTAATCGGATCTGCCGGGTACCAACCCGCCGCTAACATCGCTGATACCAGATCGGTCTCGTCCCCGATAAAAGAAAGATTTAGCGGATCACCGTGTATACCGGCGCTAGTCGTCGTAATCCGTGGTCCAGTCGTTATTGCTCTATGCCGGGAAGTAAAAACCTTCCAGCACATTGGAACCAGAAGATAGGCGGCTAGCAGCCAGATGGCCACCAGGCCAACCAGAATTCCGGAAATGAGGGGGACCAAACGTCTGATGTTCATATCCTCGGTGCTCGCCTGAGGCTCGCTCCGTAATAGCAAATAGCAAAAGGGAGTTCAGAAGTTCAGGAGTTGCAGGAGTTCAGGAGCTAGCTGGTTCCAGCACTACCGTACTCCGTATTGAACCTCGCAGAAGCCAGTTTTGTCTTGTAATTTTGAGCTCCTCTCCATCCTGAACTCCTGAACTTCCGACTTCGCTAGCCACAGAGCTCTCACCTGGCGGATGCAAAAGCTACGTCGGACAAGCCTGAACTCCTTGAACTCCAGCCATTCGCTAACGAGCTTCAGGCGAGTTAGTGCATGAAAGCAGGATCGAGAATCCGTTTGATCGGATATTTTTTGGGGTTCGCCGGCGCAGTGCTGCTGACCGCGTTGATCGTTCGCGAAGGTGCAACCCGGGTCCTGGCCGCTCTTGCTGAAGCTAGCTGGGCAGTTCCGGTGGTCGCAGCAATCAATGTCCCGCGTATGTTTAGCGATAGCACTGCCTGGTTGGCACTGGTTCCGAAACCAAATCGGCCTGGATTTCTCGCCGCGGCCTGGATCCGATGGGTAGGCGGATCCGTCAATGATCTTTTACCGACCGCGCGTCTTGGGGGCGATCTTCTCACTGCTCGTTTAGCGACTATCCGCGGCGGACTACCCCCTACCTTGGCCGCCGGTGTCGCCGTTGTAAACATGACCGTGAGCGTCACGATGAGGATTCTGGTTACAACCGGCACCCTGCTTTTGATCGCCGGCGTAACCGGTCTAGCGCATCTTTATCTCCCCACGTTTGCCGCCGGTTTAGCCGCATTGCTTGTCGTCCTCGGATTTTACCTGGTCCAGCGGTTTGGATTCTTCCGATTAATGACCGGCCTCATTTCCCGGATCAACAGGCGTTTCCAAATTCTGGAGCGCGCCTTGCCGGCGAGGCCGAACGGTGGCCGATGGTCATCACTTACCCAGAGCGGCTCGAATTTTGATGATACCGTGCGCGGACTGTATTCCCGTGCTCCAGCGTTGCTCCTCTGCAGTCTCTTCTGGATCTTTTCTTGGTTAGCCGGTTGCGTTGAAACCTGGGTCGCTCTCTTCGCGCTCGGCGTTCACACGAATTTTATTGTCGCGCTCATTATTGAGACCGCCAGCCAAAGCGTTCGTAGCGTGTTCTTCATTATTCCGGCCGGTCTCGGAATATTCGAGGGAGGCATGGTGATGGTTTGTGGTCTCCTCGGGATCTCCGGCGATGTTGCGCTCGCCCTCTCCTTGATCCGGCGAGCCCGCGAAGCCTTGTTCAGTATTCCAGGGTTGATTGTCTGGCAGTTTGTTGAGGCGCGAAGGGTGTTAGGCCGAGTTAACAATCAAGGGGAAGCTGTAACTAGACCCTAAAAAAGGCAGCGCCCTGCCGGTAAAGTTGACCGCTGGGACGAACGGAAAAAGTGATCAGTAATCGGTAGTCAGTAGTCAGTCTTTGATGATCTCTCAGCAAAGGAGCCCGCTTGGGAAGCTGAATAGGAGACGCCTCACACGAACGAATAGTCTCCCAACGTAGATTTCGCGAAGCGCTGCGTCCTAGACTGATTACTGACCTACTGAATACGGATTACTTTTTCCGTTCGTCCCAGCATGTACTCCCGGAAGAACGGCGATCGCTTCTTCCGTTCGTAATTTATTGAATATGACTAACCTGCGGGTTTCTACCGGCTTAACAAATCTTGTCGCCTTTATGAGAGCTCGATAGAACCGGGAACCCCAATTCTAACCCACCAATTAACCATTTGGAAAAGCCAGAAATGACAAAATTACTATCTCTTCGAGGCTCAAATACCCCGACCTGCATGGCGGACCAACCGCGACGAATGCAGTACTTCTCGTTGAGAGCTGTCCCCGCGCTAATCGTTATGATAATCGGGTTCGCTGCACCACCCGCTTATCCAGGCGAGATTCTTGCCGATGCCAGCAGCCCCGTCGTCGACATCATACCGGTGGCTGCACCCGGCCTCGGCGTTATCTTTGGTCTTACCGCTAGTCCCAACGGGAAGGAAGTTTATGTCGCAGATTCAGCAAATTCCGCCATCGCCGTCATCAACACTATCACGCGTCTGGTCACGTCC
>JAFAIO010000210.1 GCA_019236675.1 Verrucomicrobiota bacterium | reverse complement strand
AAGCCGTTCCAAAAGGTCATCCAGACGGGCAATCTCCCGTAGAATATTTCGGTACGTTTGCTGTTGAACGTCGTCGTTGGTTTTCGCCAGAGCGTTCTCTGCCTGAAGCCTCATCGCGCCAATCGGATTTCGGATCTCGTGCGCGAGCGCCGCCGACATCCGGCCAAGAGCAGCCAGGCGGTCTGCTCTGGTAAGCTGCATTGTTAGCTGGTTCGAGCGTTCCTGCGATTCGTGTAAGCGTTCGGTTTGGTGATTGAACGCCACAATCAGCCGGTCCAACTCGCGCAGGCCTGTCTTTGGCAAATCTCCTCTTGATTCCCCAAGCTGTTGTTCAACTTGAGATAGTTTCCGGCCCCAGTTATGCAGATACCAGAGGATCACCCCGCCGGTTACCAGCATTAACAAGAGCAGACCGACGAATCCGCTAGTCAATTTTTCGAATGCGGCCGCGGCGCCGACGTGTGCTCGGCCCATGGTCCAGATCGACAACTCGGAACTGACCGGAATAGCGTGGATTAGAAGCACTTCTTCAGCCGAGTCGTATCGGACCGCTTCTTCTTTACGGCCGGAAAGGGCCTTCAGATTGAGTTCGGAAATCCGGCTCGACTCGGCTTCGGGTACATCCCGCTTAATCGGTTGATGAGTAGGAAAGCTGTAGGCGATGAATTGGCGCTTCGCCGACCAGAATCCTCCTTCGATCCCGTTATAACGTCCCAAAGCTAGATCGAGTAATAATAATAACTCCCGCTGGTGCCCGGGGTCAGAGAAGTCTGGATGCGAATCGGTGAAACTGGAGAGGTAAAGTTCGAATTGTCGAGCTGCATCTTTGGCGGCTTCCTCAACCGAATGTTGCACCTCGGTAATCTGGCCGCCGATACCTAACTGAAAAAGCCCGTATAGTTGGATCGCTAATGCTCCGCACACCACGACAACGAACAACCAAAGCAGGGTTAACGTGCCGCGCAGAGAAGTGAACATGCCGATCCATCAGTTTGAATGATCGCGCCAAGTTTGCATTCTATTTTCGTGAGTTGGATGCCGTTCAGGACCCTTTTTCCGACGCGCTAGTCCAGGGCTGAAGCCCATAGGCGCTGAGATAAGACGCAGACAGGTATAGCCGCGAAAGAACGCAAAGAGGGAATTGCCGCAAAAAGGCATAAAAAGCGCAAAAAAATGCGGGACCAAATCCAAGGTAATCGCGATCATCGGTCGAAGGCTCGCATTCGAATTTCCGCCCACTCTAGCAGCTTCTTATCTCGCTCTTTTTTGCGCGTTTTGTGCTTTTTGCGGCTATTCCCGTCTTGTCTTAGCGCCTTTGGGCTGAAGCCCTGGGCTATAATCTGTAACCGCTTCCTGGCAGTCCGGCAGGGTATCGATGGCTAGAGGTGATTTCGCCCGATCAGGCAGCCCTGGGGCCTATCGTCTGCCCCGACAAGGGGGCCCGACCGCTGCCACTGTTTGTAATTGGTCAGGGGAAGAACCGAGAGCGATCGCCTCAAGGCTTCGGCCGTACGAGTTAGCCGTACCGAGGCCGATCGCGGCAAGTGATTTACCTGGTTGCAACAGATCAGCATACTCTTCCCCGGCCGGTGGTGGAACATGGACTATGGTTCCATCGGTAAGAATCGCGCCGTCTGGTTCACCCCTGAGCGCATGAGTAACTGCTCTGATAGTGCCGTTAGCGGACATTTGTTGCCGGATCAGATTTTGTGCAGATCGTGCCATGCTGGGTCCGGGAGGTGTGTCACTAAAAGAACGTTGAGTACGCAGATCCGTGATTGTCCAGGCGTAAAGCGTATTGTTCGATTCGATGAATCCATTCACTTTTACTGGGTCATCGGGACTTACCGTTTCAGTCAGTTGCTCACTCAAATGCGGAGGAAAACGGACGATCGTGTCATTGTTGAATAAGAGCCCGTCAACTTGTCCGTCCGGATTAACCAGATATAAATCGACCGTTCCTTCGAGACCAACGCTCTGCCGATCCGATGCCGCCGGAGGCGGCTGGGGAGGTTGTTCCGGTGCGCCAAGGGCAGTGCTGATGCCCGCACTAGCGAAAGCTGATAATGCATAAGCGGTCATGCCCAGATGCCGACATAGAGTAAGTTTGATTTTCATATTTTAGTTTTCCTTGTTGTAATTAGGCTACTGCAGTCACTCTCCCTGCATCTCTTCTTCCTCCGGCGCGCCGCGGTGTTTTGGTTTTTCGGGTTCGGGTCGGTCGGGTCTAATTGGTGCGAGAGTGTCGGGAGAATCACCGACCATGGCGACGGCTACACTGCCTCCGTGATGATTGGACGTGCCAAAACCGACCGCATGAACTGCTTGATCACCCTTGGCCCAATCAACAAAGGTTTCGCCGGCGTGTGGTGGAAATTCGAGAATGATTCCGTTATCGAGGATTGCTCCGTTGCAGCGTCCTCGCGAATCCCGTTTGAGATGTTTAATCTTCCCTTCGACACTAAGAGGTTTAAGTGGTTCAGACGCATCCGAGCGGTCGTGCGGATACGGTTTAGTGTCCCGCAGTGCCATCGCAGTCTCCGGATTGATGATGGCGTAACCTTTCATCAATTCAGGTCCTTCTATCCGACCGACGGCAACAACTTCGTCTTGTGGTTTGACTAGCGATGCTAACTCCCGGGACAAGTGCGGAGGGAACGTCACAAACATGCCGTCGCACAAAAGCAATCCCTCTATTTCACCTTTCGGATTCAGCAAATACTGCGAAATCGTGTCTCGCGCCTGGGCAATCTCGGTTTGCGGGTGCTTGTTTGGTTTATGATGTTTTGGTTTGTCATCTTTCATGATGTTCTCTGGTTGATCTGATTGGCCGAAAACGGGCCGCAGGAATCAGGAGGTACAAGTTGCGTGCCAACAAAAATGTCGAGCTCCTCGTCGCGGTGTGAGTGGGCGGAGTAACGGAGTGTTACGATTGGGGCTGAGCGGCGCCCTCCAACCGGACTACTGGTGCCTGGTCCGCCGATGATAAACAAGCTTTGTAGTGTCTGTTAACCGGACAGATGTGTACGAATTCTGGACACAAATTCGCTGGGCTGAAATCGACTCGAATCACCAATTGCGGGCTCCGGCAACGCAGCTATCGGCTATCGCTGCGGCAAGGTATAAGGCGCGTTAAAACCTGCTGGCACAGGACCTGTTTAAGGAGGGGCTCGATTGGTTATGGCATTGACGAACCACGATTGTTGCAAGCGGCAGGTATCAAAGCGAAGCGCGTATGGATTGGACGCCCTCAATTTTTTGATGGCGGATGTTCGTGACGGAGTCGGGCCCTTTCTTTCCGTGTACCTGAAAGGGAGCCAACACTGGACCGCCGGTACGATTGGCGTCGCGATGGCGGTGGGCTTGATGGTTGGAGCCGTCTGTCAGATTCCTGCTGGTCTGTTGGTCGATGGTATTCGAGCCAAGCGTGCATTAGTCGCCTCTTCGGGCTTGGTGGTTGCAATCAGCTCCCTCTTGATCGCTTTCTTTCCGAATTTTTCTTTAGTGATTGCCTCGCAAGTTCTGCTAGGAGCTGCCTCCGCCATTGTTTCTCCCGCTCTGGCTGCGCTCAGCCTTGGCCTGGTCGGACCCGAGCGATTCCCGGCTAGCATCAGCCGGAACGAGGGATTCAATCATGGTGGTAACTTCACGGCGTCCTTTTTAGCTGCTCTAGTTGGGCAACGGTTGGGATATCACTGGATTTTCTTTCTCGTATGTTTCTGCGCGGTGGGAAGCGCATGGGTTGTCGGGATGATCCGCCCAAATGAAATTGACCATGCCATCGCGCGCGGCGGACAAAGCGAGCAAATT
>JAFAIO010000369.1 GCA_019236675.1 Verrucomicrobiota bacterium | reverse complement strand
GGTGTCAAACGCCGCTAAAAATTCGCAACCAGGCAGCGAGATACTGATTCGCGCGAAACGAATCGGGGAAGGAATCAGATTTTCTGTCATTGATCGCGGTAACGGTATCCCCTTGGAGTACCAGTCCAAGATCTTCGAACGCTTCTTCCGAATTCCCGGGACCGAACGTGGTGGGGTGGGCCTTGGACTAGCCATTGCTCGCGAGATCGTGCAGAGCCACGGCGGTACTATCGGCCTGGAAAGCCGATCGGGGGAGGGAAGCGAGTTCTACTTTGACCTCCCCCTGGCAGAAAGAAAAGCGGCATGAAACGGATTCTTATCGTTGATGACGAACCCAATGTCCGGTTGAACTATCGGATTACTTTAGAGCTGGAGGGATATCAGGTTGATGAGACCGGGCTCAGCACAGAAGCGCTAAAGAAAGCAAAAGTTGATAAGTTTGACCTGGTCATCCTCGACATGCGGATGCCTCGAATGGGTGGTCTTGATTTGTTAGCTGCCTTGCGCGCCCAGCGAGTGACGACGCCGGCGATTATCATCACTGCCTTCAGCGATGTACCTAACGCGGTGCGCGCAATCCAACTCGGGGCGAGCGACTTTCTGCAGAAACCGCTCCGGCCCGAGGACCTGCGCCGGGTGGTTCAGGAGGTTCTAGCTCGAAACGATCAGTCCGGAAAGAAACCCGAGCAGGCAGACTTTGAGCGTTCGGCCAACGAGGCGCGCCGATTGATGCAATTAGGCGATCTCGGTGCCGCCAAAGGACACGTCTTGCATGCGATCGAGCTGAACACGAACTCACCCGATAGCTTTAATCTGGCGGGCGAGTTGGCGGAACAGACCGGTGACATCGAACGCGCCCGCACGCTTTTTGAAGCGGCGCTAAAGCTGGATGGAAACAATGTCGCCGCCAGGGAGGGACTGCGCCGGGTTTTTCAAGCGCTGCATCCTAGCAACCCGGATAGACCGGTCGAGACGCATCGTAACCAAGCCAACCGCGTTGATTAGCGTGTCCCCAAGGGAAACAACCAAACTCAACTAAAGAAAACCTAATATTATGTCTGATATTATTTATATCGGAATAACCATCGCGGCGTTCGTAGTTCTAACGCTATTCACTTGGGGCTGTAAGAACGTCTAGTTCTATTGACTGACTCTCTATGGAAAATCTACTCGTTGGCATCGTTTCAATAGGACTGATTGTCTACCTGATCTTCAGCATGATCCGTCCGGAGAAGTTTTAATTAGGGTTTTAAACTAGACAGAACATGAACATCCTAGGCTGGCTGGAATTGGCGATCTTTGTGATCGTCCTCTTACTAATAACTAAACCGCTTGGCTTCTACCTGGTTCAGGTCTTGGATACCCATGGCAAGACTTTCCTAGATCCGGTAGTTAAACCCGTCGAAAAGCTCACTTATCGGCTGTTGGGCGTTGATCCGGACAAGGAGCAGTCCTGGCTCCAATATACCATCGCAATGTTGGTGTTCACCGGGGTCACGGTCCTATTCACTTACGGAATCCTGCGTCTGCAGGGTTTCCTGCCTCTAAATCAGGATCCGAAAACATTTCAGGCGGTTACTGACCACATCGCGTTCAACACGGCGATTAGCTTTTCTACTAACACGAACTGGCAGAGTTATTCCGGAGAATCGACCATGACCTATTTCTCTCAAATGGTCGGTCTTGCGCTGCACAATTTTATGTCGGCGGCAGTCGGTATCGGTGTAGCGGCTGCAGTCGTCCGGGGTATCGCTCGCCACACAGCCAAAACGCTCGGGAACTTCTGGGTTGATCTGGTTCGGATCACTTATTATCTGCTGCTACCGATTTGCCTTTTCTATGCCCTGTTCCTCGTCTGGCAAGGTGTTCCGCAGAACTTCAAGCCCTATCAGACCGCCAAGGTGGTCGAGGCGCAAAAAGTCCAGGTTCCAAAGAAGGACGCGAATGGGAACGTGATTAATGATGCCAAGGGAAATCCGGTTACGGAAGAGCAGACGGTCGATTCTCAAACCGTCACGGAGGGACCGATGGCTTCGCAGATGGCGATCAAGATGCTGGGCACCAACGGCGGCGGTTTTGTTAACGCTAATGCCGCTCACCCGTTTGAGAACCCGACTCCATTGTCGAATTTCATTCAGATGTTGTCCATCTTCGCGATTCCAAGCGCTCTCACCTATTATTTGGGTAGGATGGTGAAGAGCCAGAAACACGGCTGGGCGGTTTGGGTAACGATGGCGCTCGTGTTTGTAGTCGGGTTTATTATTTGCTGGGGCTGCGAGGCTGCAGGTAACCCACAGGTAACAGCCCTTGGGGTTAACCCAGCCAGCGGCAACATGGAAGGTAAAGAGGTACGGTTCGGTATTACGAACTCGGCGCTTTTCGCCACGATTACGACTGATGCCTCGTGCGGCGCGATTAACTCGCAACACGATTCTTTCACCCCGATTGGCGGACTGATCCCGATGCTTAACATCCAACTCGGAGAAATTATCTTTGGCGGCGTTGGCGCCGGCCTTTATGGAATGATTCTCTTTGTGGTCCTGGCAGTCTTCATTGCTGGATTAATGGTGGGCCGCACACCCGAATATCTGGGAAAGAAGATCGAATCTTATGACGTTAAGATGGCGGCTTTCGGGATCCTCTTAATGGCCTTCTCGATCTTGGGCTTTTCCGGCTGGGCTTCCGTGACCGACTGGGGTCAAGCGGGACGGAATAATATGGGGCCGCATGGTCTGAGCGAAATTTTGTACGCTTTTACCTCCTGTACAGGTAACAACGGAAGCGCCTTTGCGGGACTAACCCCCGCTCCAACTAACGGAGACCCGCACTACGACATTACCCTTGGTTTTGCGATGTTGATTGGACGTTTCGGGATGATCATTCCTGTGATGGCCCTAGCCGGTTCGCTTGCCCGTAAAAAGCTCGTGGCGACCGGAGCGGGGACGTTCCCGGTCAGTGGACCAATATTCGTGATTTTGTTGATCGGCACGATTCTTTTAGTGGGTGCGCTAACCTTTTTCCCGGCATTGTCCTTGGGCCCGATCCTTGAGCATTTCCTGATGTGGGGAGGTAAGACCTACTGAGCGGTTAAACCAGAAGAACGTAATAAGGGACCTGAAAGTTATCTATGGCTGCAAAGCAACACTCTATTTTTGATCCGTCGATCGTGGTTCCGGCAATCGGGGAATCGTTCAAGAAACTGAACCCGGTCACGCTGGCGAAGAACCCCGTCATGTTCGTCACGGAAGTCGGCGCGGCGATCACGACTGTCGTGCTATTCGAGGGTCATGGCGACCTCCTATTTCTGACCCAGATTGCTCTCTGGCTTTGGTTCACGGTTCTATTCGCGAATTTCGCAGAAGCGATGGCCGAGGGCCGCGGCAAAGCCCAAGCCAAAGCATTGCGGGCGACCCGAACCCAGACATTTGCTAACCGGTTGACAAACGGTAGTGACCAGACCGAACAGGTGCCTGCAGAACGGCTGCGTAAAGACGACGTCGTCCTGGTCAAAGCCGGCGAATTGATTCCGGGTGACGGCGATGTGATCGAAGGCGCGGCAACGGTGGACGAATCGGCTATCACTGGAGAATCTGCACCAGTGATTCGTGAAGCCGGCGGTGACCGCAGCGCGGTGACCGGAGGAACGAAAGTTCTCTCGGACGTTCTCAAGATCCGAATTACCTCGAACCCGGGTGAGACCTTTTTGGATCGAATGATCAGTTTGGTTGAAGGCGCAGAAAGGCAGAAAACGCCGAACGAAATTGCGCTTACCATCTTACTGTCAGCGTTGACCCTGATTTTCCTAATCGCGATGATGTCGATGAAGGCTTACGGGGTCTATTCCGGCGTCGATTTCTCGATTCCGGTGCTGGTTGCGCTTTTGGTTTGCTTAATCCCGACCACAATCGGCGGGCTCTTAAGCGCAATCGGGATAGCCGGTATTGATCGTCTCGTTCAGAAGAATGTTTTGGCCATGAGCGGTCGTTCGGTCGAAGCCTCTGGTGATGTCGACGTTTTGTTATTGGACAAGACCGGCA
>JAFAIO010000104.1 GCA_019236675.1 Verrucomicrobiota bacterium | reverse complement strand
CATGGGCCTGCCGGATTCGTCGAATGAAAAATTCCAGATCGAGTTTTTCGCGGCGCCGCGAAAATCGACGCGCGACGATTTGTGAACGCGGGTTATAAATAGCGCTGCCCAGCATCCGGTCGCGCCCGTCCTTTAGAGAAACGACGTCTCCTGGCTCGGGGTCACCAAATACCTTCAGCACCTCGGTGTTAAACACCCAGTCATGCCCATGAAAAATTCGCGCCCGTGGCCGGACGACAATGCCTGCCATTTGATCAAACTAAGGAGTACAAGGAGTTCAATGAGTTGCAAGGAGTTCGAGAATAGGAGCCAGGAGCCAGAATCCAGGAGTCAGGAGGCGCTAAGGTCGCGCGCGTCAGACTGGAGGCCACGTCCGCAACGCTTCGCGTAGCGATGCGGGCGGGGCCTCCAGCTGCTCCCGCGCGCGCCGAGATTTTCCCCCTACCGAACGCGTTGCCAATCTATTTTACGAAAACAACAATTCGTCCGCCGGCTCTATTACCCGTTGGAACTTCGGCTTCTCTGGTAGCTCCGGGTATTCGAATATCTTGCCCTCATAATTGCGAATAACCACTTTGTCTTGATCGTGGAACAAGACATAATCGGGATTGATAGGGACTTTGCCGCCACCTCCAGGGGCATCAATAACAAATTGTGGAACCGCATACCCCGTCGTGTGACCGCGTAAGGCCTCGATTATATCGATCCCTTTGGCCACAGACGTCCGAAGATGCGAAGAACCGTGTATCAAGTCGCACTGATACAGGTAGTAGGGCCGAACCCGGCACTTCAACAGTTTCTGCACTAATGTCCGCATGATCTGGGGTTCATCATTAACCCCTTTTAAGAGGACACTTTGGTTACCGAGCGGAATCCCATGGTTCGCCAATCGTTCAAGAGCGGTTTTAACCTCGGTCGTCAATTCCCGCGGATGATTGACGTGCACGCTCATCCAGAGCGGATGAAACTGCTGTAACATCTGGCAAAACTGCTCCGTGATCCTCTGGGGAAGAAAAATCGGCACGCGAGTGCCGATCCGGAGAAACTCGATGTGAGGAATTTCGCGGAGCCGGGTCAGGACGCCCTTCAGTTTGTCGTCGGAAAACAGCAGGGCATCTCCACCAGAGATCAAGACGTCGCGGACTTCTGTATGAGAGCGAAGGTAGGTGTAGATTTCCTCAAAGTCGGTTTGTAATTCTTGTTCGCCAACCCCACTGACCACGCGGCTGCGAGTGCAGTACCGGCAATAGGACGCGCAGCGGTCCGTTACCAGAAAAAGCACTCGATCGGGGTAGCGGTGTACCAATCCGGGAACCGGCATATGGGAGTCCTCGCCACACGGGTCTGCGACCTCCCAAGGTGCGCGCACAGACTCTTCGATTCTCGGAATTACCTGCCTTCGAATCGGGCACTCAGGGTCTTCTGCATGAATCAGATTGAAAAAATGTGGAGTGACAGAAAAGGCTAATTTCTGGCCAGCTAGCATCACACCGGCACGCTCTTCCTTCGTCAGCCGGATTTTCGATTCGAGCGCTTCCAGAGATGCCACTCGATTCTTGAGTTGCCACTTCCAGTCGTTCCAAAGTTCGGGCGGAACATCTGGCCAGTAGCCGGGAGCGTGAGAGGTAAATTGCTGGTCTTTCGATACTACAATGGATTCGGTCATTTCTTGACTAGTTGGTACAACTCTAGAGTCCACTGGGTTCTTGTCAATTAAGCCTGCGCCTCAGGGAAAAGCGCCTGCTTTTCCCTGAGGCGCAGGCTATATGATTTTTCGTTGTTGGCGTTGGCGGCGATCACGGCGTTACCGGCGTTCCAAATGGTGCCGCTGACAAATGCTATTACGCATTTGTCAGCGGCGCTGGCTAGTGCGATCGGTTCTACTGCGCGCTGGAATCAACTACCGTATTCTCGGTGTATAAAGATGAATTTAGACATATGAACGTCGGTCGGGTTTTCACAGTGGGTTTCGGTATCGCGAGTCTCGGGTTGCTCTTTGATACGTCTGCCCTCTGCGAGGGCGCTGGAACCAGCGGTCGGGATTTGGTTCATCAGCTGAACGAAGCTCTTGAGTCGGTATATGATCACGTTGCTCCTGCCGTCGTTGTGATCGACATCAGCAAGAACGCCAACCCGAACAACGGAAACAACCCATTCGAAGGTTTCGATTTCTTCCACGGCCCCCAAGGTGATGAAGGCACGGACCAACCCGATCAAAGTGAAGGCTCTGGTTTCATCGTGCGCTCTGACGGTTACATACTAACCAACAATCATGTTATCGAAGGCGCCGACAAGATTCAGGTAAAACTGAAAGACGGGCGGGTTTTAACGGCCCGGTTGATTGGAGCCGACGATCGGACGGATGTCGCGGTCATCAAGATCGACGGGACGAACCTGCCGGTTGTGGATCTCGCGGATAGCGATCAGGTGAAGGTAGGGCAGCTCGTTTGTGCAATCGGCACACCGTACAAGTTTGAATACACTTTCACCACCGGAGTGGTTAGCGCGAAGGGTCGCAACGAGTTGTTGGCCGACAAGTACGAGGACTATATTCAGACCGACGCGGCGATAAACCCTGGGAACAGTGGGGGTCCGTTGTGCGATATCGACGGTAAGGTAATCGGGATGAACACGCTGATCCATGGGCTGAATCGAGGTCTCGGATTCGCGATCTCCAGCAACCTTTTCAAGCAGGTCAGCGACCAACTTATTTCGACTGGAAAGATTGTCCGGCCTTGGCTGGGCATCATCATCGAATCGTTGAGCGGAGAGAATCGGGGAGACCTTTTCAAGGGGGTGGATAAAGGGGTCGTAATCCGAACCGTTCAAGCCGATACCCCTGCTGCTAAAAGCGATCTCCGGCCGGCCGATGTGATCACCGAGGTGGATGGAGTTGGGGTCGGATCCGCCCGCGATCTGCAACATGAGATTCTCAAAAAGAAAGTGGGAGAGCAGGTCAACCTCGGCATTTGGCGGAACGGTAAACGTCTGGTGGTCGCAGTTCGGACGGAGGAGCTGCCGGTTGAACCGAATCGTTTAGCCAGCGCTCAGCCCAGTCCGACTCAGGCGCCAGTGGCTAACACAAGTTTTGGGCTTCAGTTGCAAGAAGTGACACCGGATCTGAAACGGGACTTGGGACTGAAAACCGATTCAGGATTGGTCGTGGTAGCGGTCGCGCCGAACAGCCCCGCGGCGATCGCCGATATCCAACCTGGTGATGTGATCACCGAGGTAGGCAAGACGCCGGTTTCATCGCTGGATACGCTGCAGAAGGCGCTTGGAGATCAAAAAAATAAAACCAATCTGTTGCTTTTGCTGGACCGGCGCGGAATAAAGACGTATTCTATAGTCAAATCTGGCAAATAAGTCGTACCCCCAGTTCTCTCTCCTTGTTGCGAAGGCCGAAGTTGCGAAACTTCGGCCTTCCAACTTTGTAACGATCGCCTCCGGTAGCGGTCCGGCGGCTGCTGGATCCATGTGGATCAATGATAATGCCCGACCGGACCGTTTTATCGAAGCGACAGACGTGCCTAAGCTCAACGCGCAGTCGCCATCCGAGCTTTGATGGCGGCTACCGGGTTTGAATTTTTCGACGGAATCAATATGCGAGACGGTATCTCAGAACGGACAAGACCTAAACTGCGACGGTCGCGGATTAGCGAATTAGGTCGCTCCCAAAGGTTGCGAATTATCCATCTTTTAAAGAAGACTCGCGGGCTTGCAGTCACAGAAATCGCGAGCCGGCTAGGCCTGAGCTACATGGGCGCCAAGCAACATTGCACCGAATTAGAAAAGCAAGGCGTGGTCGATACCTGGCGCCGGCCCAAGCCGGTTGGACGTCCGGAGTTAGTCTATCGATTGACACCTAAGGCAAGCGTATTCTTCCCAGCTCAGACAAACGTAAGCACCATCGATATTTTAAACGCGGCCCGCCAACTGTTCGGGGCAACCGCCTCTGACAAACTGCTCCTGGCTCTCTTCAGAAAGAAGGCGGAGACATACGCGCACAATCTGCGCGGCGACACCCGAGAGGCCAAGGCGGAAGACCTCGCTCGGCTGCGCGATGCGGAAGGCCATCTCTCTGAAGTGGTCAAAGCTCCCGATCTCATGATCCAGGAATATCATTCTCCGATTCTGGATCTGTTGGATGCTTTTCCGCTGGTCAGACGATTAGAAAAAGAAATGTTCGAAACTCTCCTGAGTGCTTCTGTTGAGCGACACGAAGAGCGTGCTTCTGGCCTGTATCTTTGCACGTTCTTGATCAATTGAGCGAATAACAGCCCCGAGCGGAGGGGAGCCCATTCCGCGTTCCCTTGCCGAGGATGAGGTACTGTATGTGGAGCGTATTTCGTCCGAATCGCGTTGTTAGCCGCGGCTCCCCTTGAGCGTTTGCCAGGCACCTAGACGAGCAATCTCACCGGGCGTGACGGTTTTGGGGCGTCGCGGCTGTGGCTCATCAAAATCCTTGTTCTCAATCCTAGGTCTGATAAACCCTGTGACACCGCAAGCCGAATGCAACGCCCCCCCTATGGAGCTCCGCTAACGCGCAAGTTCCACGCGGCACGCACAGTGGCCTCTCACCAATCACTCCGTCGTCGTCGCCCCGCTCTCAACCGCCAACGGCCCTCGACGTTTATAAAAATCATACCTGGCCAAAATCGTGCGCACGTAATGTGCGGTAGAAGGAAAATCGATGCTGTCTTCGAAGGCTTCCGCACTCAGCGGCTGTTTACTTCGTTGTAAGGCAACGCGGATCCAACGGTCCACCCGGCTCTTACCGGCGTTGTATTCAGCCAACGCAAACGGGACCGGTTCCGTCTGCGAGTTCCAGCGTTGTAACGCCTTGCTCAAGTACCAGCAGCCGATTTCCAAATTGACCTCAGGGTTAAACAGCTGGTTCGGTTCGAAATTAGTCACCGAATTCGATTTTGCCCAATCGCGTGCGGCGATTTCCGAGACTTGCATAAGCCCTCTCTCGTTGTTTTTGCCGATCATATCGGTGTGAAATCGGCTCTCGCGCCACACCACGGCCTTAACCAGACGCGGGTCCAACAGATGTTCATTGGCGATCTGGGTTATCAGGCTATCGTACCGTTTATAGTCGCTCCAATTCTTAAGCTCACGAAACACGTAGAGCGGGTCTTTCGTGCGCAGAACCAAGTATCCGACCGCCGCTAAAGCCGATAAAAACAATACCAGGGCCAGTTTGATTAACCAACCAACCACCAAGCTGGGCAGACGCCCGATTTGACTGCGTTCTGACCTGGACGCCATTTGGTAAAGAAACGATGCCGCTCTATGCGCGGGTGGTCACGGATGACCCAACCAACAAAGAACTAGATTATCTCGTCCCACCGCTTTGGGAAAGCAAGGTCCATGTCGGCTCCCGGGTCAAGGTGCCTTTGCGTTCGAGAAACAGTTTTGCCACGGTGGTTGCGCTGGTCGACGAGACGACGGCGCCCGGCATCAAGACCCTGACTGCCCTGGTTTCTGAAGAGCCCGTCTTGGATCCTCGGATGCTACAGCTCACGCGCTGGATGGCGGACTATTACTGTTGTCCTTTGGACGCAGCAGTCCGTTGC
>JAFAIO010000324.1 GCA_019236675.1 Verrucomicrobiota bacterium | reverse complement strand
CGATTGGTTCGTCTGGACGGAGCTCGATCAACCGGTCATACACCTGCTCAGCGGCACGAAACTGACGTAGACCATAAAGAGTAGAAGCGAGATTCTGAACAAAAGCCGAATTCTGTGGATCCCGGGTGATAGCCTCTTTAAATTCTTCGACCGCTTTTTCCCATTGTCCTGCCCTGCGATCAATTAGCGCTCCGAGCCCGATGGCTTGAGCATCGTTGGGCAAGCCGCGCATGGCGATAGCCAGTTGTTCCCTGGCACGTTCATAGTCTCGATAACAGCGGTACAGGTTTGCGGCATAAGCGAGGTGAACCTCAGGTAGATCTGGCTCTAGAGCCAGTGCACGGCCCATGGCCGTGTCTGCCAAGGTCAGTCGTTCCGGAGTGGGATCGGAAAGGAAATAGAGAAGGCCTTGCGCCTCTGCCAAGCGGCAGTAGGCCAAGGTGAACTTTGGATCAAGCTGGATGGCTTGATCCAGCAAGCTGATCGCTGCCAACGTTGGTTTCTCCGTGTTCCCGAGATTGATGGTAACGTTAACGGTGACCAGTAACTCCTTGGCCCGAAGATAAAGTTCGTAGGCCTGAAGATTTTCGGTCGGTTTTTTTTCTATATTTCGCTTTTCTTCCGGCGAAAGCGTTGCGGCCAGTTTCGTCGCGATGGTCTGGGCGATCTCACTTTGGATACCGAAAATGTCGGTCAGATCCCGGTCAAAACTATCGGCCCAGATGGTTTTATCCTGACCAGCATCGATCAGCTCGGCGTTGACTCGGATGCGATTGGAGTTACGGCGCACCGTCCCTTCCAACACATTGGCTACACCTAGGGCGTTAGCGATTTGGCGGAGATCGCGTTTTTCACCGGCCCGATATTGCATGACCGAGGTCCGGCTGATGACGGTGAGCTGAGCGATCTTGGCCAGGTTATTGAGGATGTCATCCTGAACTCCGTCTGCAAAATAGGTGTCTTCTTTGTCCGCACTCAGACTTTCAAAAGGAAGGACGGCAATGCTCTTGGCCGGGATCGTAGCGGCAGCGGGGACCGGGCTAGCTTCATTCGTTTTGTGGTTGTTCGCCGCAAAGAACCAGAAGCCAGCAGCCATGATAGCCGCCGCAACGATGAGCCCAATCATTGGGCGCCATGCACTGCTTTTCCGCGATACGGCAAGAGGCGCCGCCGGCTTGTGTCCCTCTGTTGGAGCGGCTTCGCGAGGCGACACTGGTTGTTCGCCACTCAGCACCGCCTTTACCCTCTCAGTTAGAGCCGAAAGATGTCGTTCCAAAGGGGGCTTGGTCGCATCTAACCAATGAACGGACTCCAAGAAATATCCCAAACTGTCGCGTGGCTCCACCTCTTCGGTTCGAAATGGGAGTACCGGCAAATGTAAGGAAAAAGCTCTTCCTACCTCGCGCCGGACATGATCGGAATCGTTCGCATGGCTGGAAAACACGAGTACGAACACTCGAGAGCTGGCGATGCCGCGCAATATGCCTTCGGTCCAATCAGCCCCTGGTTCGATGTCACGCGGCGCGATCCAACAAGGTACTCCGGCTGCTTCCAGGTGCTGGCAAATGGCATCGGCGATTTCGCTGTCTTTGCTGGAATGGCTGATGAAAACCTTGTCGGGCATTGCCGCAAGTTTTGTACCTGGTTCGTTGCGAAATAGCGAGCGTAACTCGAACGCTCTGTTGCTTCTGCGTTATGTCGTGAGCCAGTTTTCCAGCTTCAGATTCGGCACCTTCTTAAATTCTTTCACATTTCCGGTAACTAGAACGCCTTTCTCGGCCATGACGATGGCGGCCACTAAGTAGTCATTCGCACCGATTGGTTGGCCTTTGCTTTCGAGCATTGCCCGGATTCGGCCGTAGTGGGCGGCTGCGTTCTGGGTGAACTCTGCGATTTGGAATGATCCGATGAATTGCCGAAGGGCCGTGGCATGGCGTCGCGGACCCACGGACTTTTGCAGGCCGTAGAACAGCTCGGCCACCACGATTGCCGGGAGCCGGATCGTACTTCTCGGATACCGCGAAAGTTGGTCCTGAACACTGATGGAACTGCCTCGCAGAAAAGCGACACAGACGTCAGTATCCAGGAAGCGCAACATTGGTTTCCGCTACCAGTCGATGGGCTCGGCTTTTGGACGCTTAGGAGCAACGAACTTTTTGTCGTCTATCGACCCAAAAAGCTGTTCGAAGTCAGCAGGCCATTCGTCTTCAGGAGCAACTTCAATGATCCTTCGCAGCCAAGCAGACAACGATTTTCCTGATCGTCTCGCAGCGGAACGCGCCTTCTTCTCTGTTTCTTTGTCGAGGTAAATCGTGATCTGAGGCATACAATATAATTGCACTTATACGTGAAATTTTACAAGCTGGGATCATACCGGTAACGTTCAAACTTTCGTTAACCTGGAGATCTTTTTGGCCGTAACAGGAAGCGGTGCTTGTCATTTGCTCTATTTAGTTAAACTTTGCTTCAGAAACGCACGATGGCGCCGCGTAATACAGAAGAAAAGATCCGCGAGGTTGGCCGGGTGAGGGAGGATCATTGGGAACGGTTTGATCGCTTGCAGCGCAACCTGCGCCCATTTTTACGGGGAAAACCGAAACGCGCGCCGGTTGAGCGGTTTCGTTCTTACGCCGATTTAGAGCATGGCCGAAGCGACTCGTCCCCCCGAAGGTAGCGATCTGGTACGGCTCTGCGCTGAGCTGAACCGGCTTGAAGCAAAGTATATCGTCATTGGTGGACTCGCCATGAACGAGCTCGGGCTGGTTCGGGTGACCGAAGACATCGATCTATTAATCGAGCCCTCTATCGAAAATCAGCAGCTCATTCGTGAAGCGCTCCGAATTCTGCCGGAGCGCGCCATCGACGAACTTGGACCGGAAGAAGATCTGCGAGAGTGGGTGGTAGTTCGGGTGAATGATGAAATTACCGTTGACCTCATGACGTCTGCCTGCGGGTTAGGTTATACCGATGGCAAAAATGCTGTTACCTTCAGCGCGATCAGTGGGGTTGAGATCCCGTTCGCGAATCGGGATCTCATGATTCGGCTGAAGCAAGGAAATCGCGAAAAAGACCGCATCGACCTTGAGTATTTACTTCGGAAGGCTGCGTCGTAAGAGCGTTTCGAGCGCGCCTCTCGCTGCCGTCAATCTCGCGGCGCCAACTCCGCTAACAACTTTTCATAGCGTGGATCCTGGCGGAGCGGTTCCCAATACGGGTCGCGCTTCAGTTGGCCGTAGTAAAGACCGCCTGGTACCTTGGTCGCAGAACTCAATTTCTCAAAGGCCAGGTCCAGCTCATTGCTCCAGGCATAAACGACGGCGAGATTCATCTCCATATAGGGACCTTTCAGCGCGTCCTATAAAGTACGAAGTCCTTGGGTCAGGAATCTACTGACCTTTCTGATGGTATTCGGCCCGGGATTAATTGTGATGGAGGCCGACAATGACGCCGGTGCGGTATCGACCTACACGCAGGCTGGCGCCCAATACGGTCTGCATTTGCTTTGGGTGCTGCTGTTATTGTTGCCAGTCTGCTATTTTATTCAGGAGATGGTTGCCCGGCTTGAGGTTGCGACAGGCAAAGGGCATGCCGCCATGATCTACGAACGATTTGGCAAATGGTGGGGCCGCTTTTCGTTGTTTGATCTGTTGTTGGTTAATTTCTTAACTCTGGTGACCGAGTTTGCCGCCATTTCTTTAGCGACGCAGCAGATGGGAATCTCGCCCTATCTCTCAGTTCCGATCGCGGCGGTCGCCTTGGTGATCCACGTAACCTCCGGGAGTTACCGGCGTTGGGAACGGATCACCTGCGTGCTTTGTTTGATCGATATTGTTTGGGTGTTCATGGCGAGCTTTTCTCACGCTTCGCCGTCGGAAGTAGCCCGTCATGTCTTGATACCGAGCGTGCCAGCCGGAGGCATTACCACCAGTCTGATCTTCCTGGTGATCGCGATAGTGGGGACCACAATCGCTCCTTGGCAGCTCTTCTTCCAACAAAGCTGCGTTGCGGATAAACGGCTGCGATTTGCCGATCTGAAGTGGGCCCGATTGGATACCTTTATCGGATCCTGTTTTACCATCTTGGTTGCAGGCGCCATGATGATCGTGGGCAACGTTTCGTTTACACATGGGCTGCAATTCGCGGACCCGGCGAAGATGGCGGATGCGATCCGGCCGTTTTTTACGAACGACTTTGTACGCAACGGCATTTTGTTGATGTTCTGCAACGCGGCCGTGTTGGGTACCACCGCGATTTCTCTTTCCAGTGCTTGGGCCTTCAGCGAGGTGCGCGGATGGAAGCACGGACTCGATACCAAATTTAAGCGTGCTCCTGGCTTCTATTCTATCTATGCGGTTTGCACGTTGCTGGCTGCTTCGCTCGTCTTGATACCTGGAGCGCCGCTCCAGTTAATTATTCTCGGCGTACAAGTGCTCGCCGGGATCATTTTGCCATCGGCCATTATTTTTCTACAGCTTTTGCTCAATGATCATCAGTTGCTGGGCGACCGATGGATTAACCGGCCTTGGAACAATGTGATCAACTGGACGATCATCATCGTTCTATTTCTTCTGTCGCTGATCTTGGCAGCCCAGGTCTTAGCACCGTCATTGTTTCCGAATAACTAACAGCACGAAACTCCAACACTCCGACACTCCAATACTCCATCAGTGCGCGGCTCGGATTCGAGCACGAGGACGAGCACGAGCACGATGAGGGACACACAAAAATCTATGAGCACTGCATCCCATCAACTAACCGATCCGATAGACAACGAACCAAAGGACGAGTTCTTTTACGTGGTCCATCCTTTGGATGATCTCCCCGAAGAAAAGGTGAAGTCCGATCATCTGCCGCCGCTCAAGATGACGCGCACCGTCCGATGGTCCCTTTTCACCTTGCGTGCTTACCTGATCATTATGATGCTGTTATTAGTCTATCATGTGATCGATCTTACGCGGCAGCTTTGGCGATGAACCGTGGCCGTCGCAAAGCTAGTCCGGCAACCAGTTGGTGTCCGGAGTGTGATCGTCTCAGGGTAGGCAGACAGACGTTATGCGAATCCTGCTTGCGGATGATGATGCTAGAATTGGGAAGCACGTACGGCAGGCGTTGGTCGCGGAGGGTTACGCGGTCGACTACGCAGAGGACGGTGATGAGGCCTTGTGGCTAGCGGAGAACAATCCTTATGACGCCATCATCTTAGATGTCATGATGCCCTTGCGCGACGGCTTCACCATAACCAGAGCGTTGCGGCGTAAAAACATCCAGGTACCAGTTCTGTTTTTGACGGCAAAGGGCGAAATTGAGGATCGTGTGCGGGGTCTTGATGTCGGGGCTGACGACTACATGGTCAAGCCGTTTTCTGTGGTGGAACTGTTGGCCCGGCTCCGGGCCTTGCTCCGGCGACAGCGTCCCCAAGCATCTAATGTCTTAAGGTTCGAGGACCTCGAGCTCGATCTAGTTTCTCACCAGGCCAGGCGAGGGGGAAAGGTAATCGAGCTGACTAACCGCGAATTTGCTTTGCTGGAGTTGTTGATCATGACCGCTCCGCGGCCGGTAAGTAAGGCGGTGATCATTGAACGAGTCTGGAACCAGTTCTTCGATTCGCAGACGAACGTGGTCAATGTCTACGTGAACCATCTGCGGGCCAAGATCGATCTGCCGGGCTTAGTGCCGATTGTACAGACCGTACGCGGGGTTGGGTTTGCCTTACGAAAGCCCGACTCATGAGAGCAGCCTGGTTTAGATTTACTTTCTGGTTCTTCCTCACCTTTATCGCGGTTTCGTTTGTCTTTTTCGGGGCCCTCTACCTGTTGCTGCGACCCGCGTTCCAAGCCGGGGTCACGGTGCAGCCTACCGGATGGGATCTAAGCCCGGAGTTAGGCGTGAAGATTCTAGGATTGTACGGGTTGGTGATCGCTATTGCATTCGCGGTTGCGGGCTGGCTGGTCGTCCGCAAGACCTTTACTCCCATTGTTTCGTTGAACGACCAATTGAGCGCGATCGAACCGAATAGCCTGCAGGTGCGGGTCCAAGTACAAACCGAGGATAGCGAGCTCAAGGAATTACAGGAGCACATCAACGGCTTACTTTCGCGAATCAGTCTGAGCTTTCATCAGCTGCAGAGTTATTCCGCTCAGGTCGCGCACGAACTGCGGGCGCCCTTAACCATCATCCGGTTGAAGATCGAAGAAGCTGCCGACAAAATCGAACCGGCTCTGGCAGAGGAGATCCAAACTGAACTCCTGCGCCTCACCATGCATGTTGAGCAAGCCCTGTTAATTGCTCGAGCCGAACAGGGCCATTTGCGGCCGAACCCGATGCGGTTTGATCTGGCAGAGCTGTTGGAAGATGTGGCCCAAGATTTCCGTTTGTTAGCGCGCGATCAAGGCCGTCAAATCGAGGTGGCCGCGAAGAAAAGTCCGGTCAGCGCAGACCCGAAGTACTTGAAACAGATTTTGTATAGTCTGTTAACTAACAGTCTGCGGCACGGGCGTGGGACTATCTTCGCCAGGTTGCAGCCGGGCCCGGAATTGACCGTTTTATCCATCAGGAACCAGGTCAAAATCGAGGAGTCAGACGAGACTCTGGATCTTGGACTTGGACGACGGATCGTGGCTGCCTTGGCTGCGTTGCAACAAAACATGGAGGTCCAGACCGAACGAAACGAAGGATGGTATGAGGTGACTCTTTCAATTCGTGATGGAGAGAACAAAGAAAAGACCGAACCGCAGATAGACGCAGATGGACGCACATAAGAGGCATTTTCTCCGTTCAGCTCAGGGAGTTTTTGGCAGGTGTAGGGATATAGCTGAATCGGTCAGCGATTTCCTGGCGTTGCTTGCCGAAAATGAAATGACCGCGATCCCGAGTTCGAGCACGGAAAGAGTTGGTAGGAACCTAATCGGAGCCGAATTTATCTGCGTCAATCTGCGTTCATCTGCGGTTCAGTTTTCCTCGGGTTGTTAATTCGATGCTGAGTAATCGGACACAACCAAAAGCCGGGTCGACGAAAAGAAAGCCCTTGGCCGCGTCTTTGCAGATCCGTCCGCAAACTCTGGACGGCGCGTACAGCAGTGTTGAGGAAGTTTTGCTTTCGCTGGGAACGAGTGAACAAGGATTGAGCGACCGGGAAGCGCAAGAGCGTTTGGCGAAGGGGGGACCCAATGAAGTGACGGCGGTTGGAAGAGTTCCGCTGGTCTGGCAGTTTCTAAAGAATTTCGGGAATCCTTTCGTGGCGTTGCTCTGCACGCTCAGTCTGATCTCGTTTTTTCTGGGGAACCTTCAAGGTGGAGTTCTAATTCTGGTGATGGTGGCGATCAGCGTACTAATGCGTTTCGTTCAGGAATTTCGGTCTGGCCGAACCGTGGCCGAACTTCGCGCTTTGGTGGGCACGACGGTGACGGTCATCAGAGTCAATGATCGGGGCGAAAGTTGTCGCCGGGAAATCCCTCTGCGAGGGGTTGTGCCGGGTGACATCGTAACTTTAAGCGCGGGCGATATGGTCCCGGGTGATGTGCGGATGTTGTCGACCCGAGATCTGTTCGTTAGTCAGTCCGTGTTGACGGGGGAGGCATTGCCGGTAGAAAAATTTGAGACTTTCCAAATGCCTAATCGGCGAACTCGTCCTTTAGGACGAGAGGATCCAACCGAGGTCGCGAACCTTGGTCTCATGGGTACTAACATCGTGAGCGGGACGGCAACCGCGGTTGTGCTGGCAACAGGAGACGGAACCTTATTTGGCTCTTTGACCCGAAAGGCGATCTCTCAACGCGCGTTAACTAGCTTTGATCGCGGAATCAACCGGATCAGCTGGTTGCTGATCCGAGCGATGCTGCTCATGGTGCCGGTGGTGCTTCTCCTGAATGGGCTTAGCAAAGGCGATTGGGGTTCTTCCTTTCTTTTTGCGTTATCGGTCGCGGTTGGTCTGACTCCAGAGATGTTGCCGGTTGTTATCGCGGCGAATCTGACCCGGGGAGCGGTTGCGATGTCGCGCAACCGGGTCATCGTAAAACGGCTTAGCTCGATCGAGGATCTCGGCGCCATGTCTGTGCTCTGCACGGACAAGACAGGCACATTGACCATTGACCGGATCATTCTCGAGCGGCACCTCGATGTGCTAGGCAATGAGGATGATGAGGTTCTGAAGTACGCGTATCTGAACAGCTATTTTCAAAGCGGTCTGAAGAACCTGCTGGATGCCGCGATTCTTGAGCACGGTGAACTTCATGAGGCGCTGCGCGTCAGTGAGAGTTATCGAAAAGTCGACGAAATACCATTCGATTTTGGGCGCCGGCGAATGTCTGTGATCCTAGAGAAGCAAAGGCAGCAGCATGAGCTGATTTGTAAAGGCGCGGTCGAAGAGATGCTTTCTATCTGTTCGTTTGCCAAACTGCACGGAAAGATTGTTCCACTATCTCTTGAGCTGACCAGCCGGATGTCAGCCGTGCGCAACGAGATGAATGAAAAGGGGCTGCGCGTGTTAGCGGTAGCTTACAAACAGATCGGCCTGGAAGATGCTAATTACCAATATCGAATACACGACGAAACCGGTCTAATACTTGCCGGGTTTATCGCGTTTCTTGACCCGCCCAAGGAATCGACGGCCGAAGCGCTGGCCGCACTGCGACAGCGTGGTGTCACCGTGAAAATTCTAACTGGTGACAACGAGCTCGTGACCCGAAGAATTTGCCGGTGGGTTGACCTGGAAGTAGATCGGGTGTTGTCGGGTAGCGAGGTGGAATCGATGGATGACTCCGAGCTACGCCAAGCGGTCGTCAGCACCACGGTCTTCACCAAGCTAAGTCCGTTACAGAAAGCTCGGGTAATCTCTGCCTTAAAATTAGCGGGCAACACGGTGGGTTACCTGGGTGATGGGATTAACGATGCCCCAGCGCTGCGAGAAGCGGATGTAGGGATCTCCGTCGATACGGCAGTGGATGTGGCCAAAGAGTGCGCCGATATCGTGATGCTGGAAAAGAGTTTAACCACCCTCGTTGACGTTGTCATGGAAGGGCGCCGTAACTCCGCCAATATTGTGAAGTATGTAAAGATGGCGGCTAGCTCTAACTTCGGCAACGTGCTGACGGTGTTAGGTGCCAGCGCTTTCTTGAGTTTTCTACCGATTTTGCCGCTTCAGTTACTAGTGCAGAACTTGCTGTACGATATCTCGCAAATTACCATCGCATTCGATCCGGTTGATCCTCAAGACATCGCCGGACCGCGACGCTGGGAGACGCAAAGCATCGGCCGGTTCATGCTATTTCTTGGGCCGATTAGCTCGTTATTCGATCTGGTTACGTTCGGTGTTCTGTTTCGGTTGTTCGAAGGAAATACGGCCGGCCAGCACCCGTTGTTTCAATCCGGGTGGTTTATCGAAGGACTCCTATCGCAGACGTTGATCGTTTATATGTTGAGGACGCGGAAAATTCCCTTTGTACAAAGTTGGCCGGCCGGTCCGCTCCTGACCAGCACGATAATCGTGATGATGGTGGCTGTAGTATTGCCATTCTCTTCCATCGGTTCCGCGATTGGTTTGGTACCGGTACCTCCCGTTTATTTCTTTTGGTTGATCGGAATTTTATTAGCCTATTGTTTGGCCGTGCAAGTTATCAAGAAGTGGTACCTGGCGCGGTTTGGGAGTTGGATTTAGGAATCGGTAGGGGTGTGGCTTTGGCAGCCCGGTTTGATATCAAGAAGGCCGCGGCCTGCATCGCTACGCTAGCGCGGCGCTAGACACAGGCACTCAATGCTAATATTCTTGGAGTTGTGACTACTCCTCCCATGGTCGCCGGCCTCGATGTTGGGGGCACCAAGACGAACGCGACTCTTTTAGATTCTAAAGGGGTTTTTCTCAATAACGGGATGGTAGAAACACCAAGCCGAGTATTAGAGGGCCCTGAACCAGCGATTGAAGCAATGGCGAAGGCAATTGAACTCGCCATCGCCGATGCAGGAGTGCATTGGGAGTCGATTCGGGTGATTGGCCTCGACACTCCTGGGCCGGCTAGCGCCAACGGGGTCATCTCTTCCAAAGGAAGCACGAACTTTTCCGCCAAAGAATGGTGCGGGTTTGATATCCGGACCGCGGTCGAAGATTTTTTCAAACTACCCGTGGTCTACAACAACGACGCCAATGCCGCCGCTCTCTACGCCCATCAGTGCTTCTTTGGCGAAGATTCGATGCGGCACTCGTCGGTGTCGGCAATTGTCGGTACCGGCCTCGGCGGCGGCGTTGTCGACAACGGTCGCGTCATTCGCGGCTCTTCTGGCATGGCGGGTGAGTTGGGCCATATTGGAATTTCTCTGCGAGATTTGTTGCAGGACGATCAACCGATCCCGAAATGCAATTGTGGT
>JAFAIO010000161.1 GCA_019236675.1 Verrucomicrobiota bacterium | reverse complement strand
GTCCTCGCTTGGAAATTGTCGATCTATCATAAAGCTTGACTATGAGTGCGTCTGCTATCGCCATCGATTCTGCCCCCCATAAAGTTGGTCCGAACGTCGTTCGTTTTGGCATGCTTACGTTTCTGGCTTCAGAAGCGATGCTGTTTTCAGGCCTGATTTGTGGATACATGGTTCTCCGCGCGGGCGCCGGCTCCGCCTGGCAGATGCCCGAGGGTTTAAAAGGGGGCTTCGTTCTGATCAAGACAATCGCTGCCACTGCGTGCCTCCTCGCGAGCAGTTTTACACTCCACTTCAGTGAATCGCGTCTCATCAATGGGACTCGCCACGGCAAACTGCTGCTGATAATTACGATCCTGCTAGGGACGCTCTTTCTCTCTAACCAAGCCGATGAATGGAGGAATCTTTTCCATGAAGGTTTCTGGTTCAATACCGCGGGCATCATGGGCTCCTGCTTTTTCGTGCTCACCGGGTTTCACGGCTGCCACGTGGCCATCGGTGTACTCCTTTTGATTATTAGTCTGATCAGGGCATTCACCGGTAAGATCACACCGCATAAGCACGGCTTCCTCGAGTGCACCGGACTTTACTGGCACTTCGTTGATGTCGTGTGGGTGTTTCTGTTCACGATTCTGTATATTCTGTAGCGTACTTGGTGGGGCTTTCCAGAGTCTGCAACCTACGGGTCGGGAACGGTACGATGCGAACCAGAATCCCCTTGTATACACGGGGGTTGGAACTCGGAACTGGACTGTCTACTTTGAAGCCTATCAAATCCCGATCCATCTTAAAGATGGCGGGGTTGAACTCAGGCCCGACCACGCTGAACCGATCAAGGAACGCGTGGCGGAAATCATGATTCGCTGATTGATCGGGCGTAGCCACAAGGCCGATCCTCGAACCCACGTGCGACCCTCACGATCTCCACTTTCCCAGATCATCGGCGCGACGATTCTTCTTCTGGTCGCCGGAGTTATCTTCATTCCCGCCTTTCTTTATTGGAATGGATCGATCCAACGTTCGGTGGCGGCGCTGCCAAGATGCGGAGACGTCCCTCAGTTCGAGTTTAGCGATCAAACGGGTCAGCCAATTGGAGCCAAGGAACTGTCCGGAACCGTTTGGGTCGCCGGCTTTCTTGATGCCACCAAGCCAGACGATACCGAGCTGCTCGGGAGCAAGTTCGCGGAGTTGGATCAGGACCTCCGGGGAGCGAAGGCACTGACGCTTGTCTTGTTCTTCATTGGAACAGAGCAGAAGAGCGTCCAGGAATACGCCCGGCGCCACGAAGCGTCTGATCGTTGGCGGCTGGTCTCCGTGCCTGAGCGGGACTCCTCAGCACTCCTTCAAACCTGGAGCTCAGCGACCGCCGAATGTCGGCATGACCTTCGACCGGACAACCTTTTTGTGCTGGTGGACCAAAAAGGCGTAATCCGGGGCGTGTACACCGCCGCCGAGCCTGAGGTTGTTCAGAAAATCCTAACCGATGCCGGAACTCTGTTGCGCGCGATGGCTTCGAAATCAGCTCCTTAGAAAGCCTGGAGTCCGCAATGTTCGTAGCCCCGTGGCTCCGGACATCAGGTTCCTATGTCGCTCCTAACGGAGCTGGTCGCGTTTGCCTTGTGGCTAGCTATAAAGATTAAGCTCCGAGCGGAGCTATCTCGTTTTGGCAGCGCCAAGCCTCGGTCCCGCGCGGCTTGTAGTTTCGCACCTGCTCAGCGCAGCACTCCAACCCTCCAACCCTCCAACCCTCCAACCCTCCATCACTCCATCACTCCATCGCTCCATCACTCCATCACTCCAACCCTCCATCACTCCAACCCTCCATCACTCCATCACTCCATCACTCCATCACTCCATCACTCCATCACTCCATCACTCCATCACTCCATCACTCCAATGCTCCATCACCCCGCTCCCGGTTTTTGGGTTTATCGATTGCGCCCCTGTTCGAAATAGCACACTGTGTCGCATGAGGTTTTTCCTCGCTTCGTTAATCGGTGCGGTCTTGGCGAACGCGCCTGCGGTTATGGCCTGTGAGGGCTGCAAAGAGCCGTCCAGTGTCGCCGGCAACGGAGGCGTCGACGGGATCAGCCTCGGTTTTTCGGCTAGCGTCATCTTCATGCTGGTCATGGTGGGGTCCATTTTGACCGGTTTCGCCTTGATGATGTCCCGGAGCTGCCGCCAACTTGATGCTGCTCATCGAGCTGCCTCTGGGCAGACGAATTGGTCGCCGTAAGGATGTATCCATGCAAACCGGGCGGAGCTTGGTGTACCGTCTCGCAGATAATAGTGATCCGCTGACACGGATTGCGACCACGTCGGTCCGGCAGTTGCCCGACGCTAGGAGGGCGAATATTTGAATCAGTTCGTGACAGACGAGCAACGCAATCGCCGGGCCATTTTTATCGAAACCCTCCGGGTGACGATCAGATGGATGGTGGTCAGAGCGGTTCGTTCCGTAGATACCGGAGTTAAGAATGCTCGTCGCTGGTACGCAGAAAAACGGGCATCTGGTTCAGGGGGACCTTATGATTTTATGCGAGGCTTCGTATCAGCCCTGCGAAACGCGGAAGTTGCCAAATGGATCTCGATTGCCGGGCATCCGTTCATTTTCTCGCCAATCGTGGCTCTTCTTGTCGGAGCATCTCTTTTCGGCCCGGTTGAGTCTGTGGTTGGCCTTTTGACAGTAATCTTGTGCTGTCTGCTTCCCGTCTCGCTTTATATCCTTTGGAAAGTCCGGATTGGCGCGTGGAGCGATCTTGATGTTTCTGCGCGGAAAGACAGGCCTCGGCTTTTCTTGATCGGTTTTGCGTTCTTGCTGTTGACGGTGCTGGTGCTCACGGTTACCAGCCAGCCCATCGTTTATGCCCGTGGTTGTTTCGCAGCAATGATCCTCATTGTAGGTGGCTGGTTCCTGAACCGGTGGTTGAAACCGTCGATGCATGCCGGGTTTGCAATGCTTACGGCGTGTTCGTTGTGGCCCGTGAACGCGTGGCTTTCGCTCGTGGCAATACCTTTCGCGTTAGCCGTGGGATGGTCCCGGGTCCAACTTCGTCGGCACACATGGTCGGAGGTCGGGGTAGGGCTGTTATTGGGGATGCTGGTCTGTCGGTTGATCCTGGCCTAGGCAGTCCGCTGAAAGGTGGGTTGGCCAGTGGCGTTTCTATCTATCGGGACTTGTCGGTTTTGTCCCGAAGGGACTTGAGGACTCCGCCTGGGGTTTTAACCCCAGGAACACGTCACCAAACGATCCCCGCCCTGAAAGGGCGGAAGGCCACATTGGCGGTGACTCCTCTAATCAAGCTCTACACACCGAGGTATCGGTTCTACCGCCCCTTCGGGGCGGGGACGTTCTCTTTTCGGTACCTGGGGTTAAAACCTGGTTAAAACCCCAGGCTGAGTCCTTAAGTCCCTTTGGGACAGGCACCCTGCTATTTCAACAACCAAGTCGCCCTTCGGGATCTATGATGTTTTACGGGTCGCGTTAGGCGTCGGAAGTGCGGCGTTTTTCTCGTCCTTGCATCCGCGCCGGTCAACTATTAGATGTGCTCTCGTAACTCCGAATCCAGTGTTTCTCGATCCGGCGTTCTTTTAATAAACATTTTTGATATGCTCCCCCCGCGTTCCTGGTTTGATCGTCCCCGAAAAATGGGCAAATTCACTGCGGTACGAGCTTAAGAGGGCGCGGTCGGTATTTGATGTTTCTTCATTGGTTTCCCTCATTCTTTGGCAGTTTGATCGGCGAGGACTTCTTTCGTTCCCGGCCTGCCCGACGTAGCCTCCTTGAGGCTAAACGACCGGGCGAAGTCGGGTCGTTGTTGCTCGTTCTCTGCGCGCTCGGTCTGGCCGCCTGCAATAACGAGAACATCTCAGTCTATCGGGTCCCGAAAGAGAATAACCAAGTCTCGCTCCAGACCGGTTCGGGAAATCTCGTTCCACCGCCGCCTTCGAATCCGGCAAACTGGACCAAACCGGATGGCTGGACTGAAAAGGCTCTAAGCGAGATGAGGCTAGGAAGTTTTCAAGTGGCCGGAACGAACGATGAAACGGCTGACGTATCGGTGACGGCGTTTCCGGGTGATGCCGGTGGCGTAGAGTCGAACGTCAATCGTTGGCGGGGGCAGGTGCATCAACCCACCCTAGAGGGGGATCAACTTGCACAGAGCTGGCAGGAAGAAACGGTGGACGGAGCCCCAACGATCATTGTTGACGTGGAAACGCCGGCTGGGACCGAAAAAGCCAGCGCAATCTTGGGTGCGGCCATGCGAACCGCTGACAGGACCTGGTTCGTAAAAATGACAGGTCCCCCTGATTTGCTGAAGACTCAGAAAGACAATTTCTTGCGATTTGTGCGCTCGTTCCATTTCTCATCCGCTTCTAATGAAGAGAAGGCGCAGCCACAAGAACCGCCCACGGGCCAAGTAAAATCAACAAATGACCGGTAAACCACAGGCGCTAGACACAACGCCGAGAACGCCGTCAGTGCCGGGAACGCCGGGAACGGCCTTGTTGAAGGCTGTGTTCAAACCCTTAGCTTCGCTGCGATTGACCATCGTTTGTCTCGCCTGCGCCATGTTTATCGTTTTTGTGGGGACATTGGATCAGGTTCAGATTGGGGTATATGAAGCGCAGCTACGCTACTTCAAGAGCTTCTTCCTATACTTCACGTTGCCGGGAAGCCAATTTCGCATCCCATATTTTCCGGGCGGATACACACTTGGGGCAGTTCTTCTGGTTAACCTGATTGCCGCGCACCTGGCCCGTTTTAAATTCACCTGGAGAAAGTCTGGTATTTTGATCCTCCATTCTGGGCTGATTTTACTGCTGATCGGCCAACTTGTGACCAGCCTTTTTGAAGAAGAAAGCCAGATCCAACTCGATCAAGGGCAAACCAAGAACTATTCGGAGAGTCCGTATTTCGATGAACTGGCTATTATTGATCAGTCGAAACCGGACTCGGACGAAGTGATCAGCATCCCGGCGAGCCGATTGATCAAGGGTCAAACGATTTCTTTGCCGGTAAAGGGGGTGCAACTCCGAGTAGATGAGTCGTATGAAAACGCGGCCCTGATCAATCCGAATCAACTACCGTCGCCCAACTATCCGCATTTGCGCCTGGGCCCGATGGCCGTAGCGGTTGAGATTCAGAAGACGTATAAGCAAAACGAACGGAATCAGCCGACGGCTGGAGTTACTGTACTGAAAGATGGCGAGCCGGTTGGTTCGTGGGCATTATCTAGCGGGTTCCCCCAACCGGTCCAATTCAAGATTGCCTCGGATCCGTTTTCGATCGTGTTCCGCCCTAAGCGATATTACCGTCCCTTCTCAATCACGTTGGAAGAGTTTAAGCACGACCGTTATGCCGGCACCGATATCGCAAAGAACTTTTCCAGCAAGGTTCGGCTGGTTGACCCATCGGCTCATGAAAACCGGGAGGCGTTGATCTACATGAACCATCCGTTGTGGTACTCAGATCTCATTCTGTATCAGGCAGGTTTCGGGAATAATGATCAGACCACGGTGCTGCAAGTGATGAAAAATCCGAGCCGATTAATTCCGTATATCGCCTGTGGCATGATGGCGCTCGGTTTAGTGATCCAGTTCGGCATGCATCTGGTTAGTTTCGTGCGGAGGAGGGTCGTCACATGAAGCGGCTTATTCCCTGGATCATTTTCATCCTGTTCGCGGGATGGGCTGTGTCCAACATGATCCCGAAGAGACCGAGCACCACATTCGATGTCGCCGGCTTTGGAAAGCTGCCTGTCCTAGCAGGTGGACGAGTGATGCCGATGGACACGCTGGCCCGGGTTTCTTTGCTGCAAATGAACCATCACGGGGTCGAAGAGGCTGCTGAGAACCAGAAGCCGGCCCAAAAGCCATCCCAGATCCAATGGCTGCTTGACGTGCTAATGCTGCCGGAACACTCGGACGGCGCAAAAGTCTTCGAGGTGACAAATCCGGATATTCTCGACCTGTTTGGATTGCGAAAGGCGGGAACTTATTCGTTTAACGATCTCCAACCTTTTTTTGGTAAGATCGAGGAACAAGCGGGTCAGGCTGCTCAGACCGATGCCGATGCGCGGAACGCGTTTCAACGAGGAATTGTCCGGCTGCGCGAAGTCCTTCGTCTTTATGTTCAACTAAAAAACACCATCGAGCCGCAAGACTCGCCGGACTTCGGAAAAGAGGTACAAGTCTTTCAACAAGCAATTCAACCGGGCCTGGATGCAGTTCGGAACCGGGATGCCGGAAAGCCATTCGACGATCAGGCTTTCCAGCGAATTTTGCTGTTCACCCACCGGTATCAAAGTCTGACGCAGGCCAAGTACGCCTACGCGATTCCGAACCCCGGCGGTAAGACAGAAAATGATCGTTGGTCTCCGGTCTCAGAGGCACTGCTAGGCGCGATTGGTACCGGCCAAATCCCTTACCCAGTGGAAGCTTACGGTCAGATGGTGTCGGCCTACCGGAATGGAGATGCGGCCGGCTTTAACCAGACCCTGAATGAGTATCAGCAACATCTAGGTAAAAATTTCAACCCGGAACTCAACCGACCCACCTTGGAGTACTTCTTCAACTCAGCTCAGCCGTTCTATCAATCGCTGGTTCTCTATTTGGTTGTCTTTCTGTTAGCCCTCTTTTCCTGGTTGGTATGGCCGAAGGTCTTGAGCCAAACCGCGTTGCTGTTGCTCGGATTTGCTTTCGTCATTCATACCGGGGGTTTGATCCTGCGGATGTACATCCAAGCTCGGCCTCCGGTCACGAACCTGTACAGTTCTGCCATTTTTGTTGGTTGGGCGACGGTCCTTTTTTGTTTAGTGCTCGAACGAATTTACCGGAATGGAATCGGTAGTGTGTGCGGCGCGGTCATCGGTTTTACCACGCTATTGATCGCTCAGAACTTGCAATTCGATGGCGACACGATGGAAATGCTCAGAGCCGTGCTCGACACCAATGCCTGGCTGGCCACCCACGTTGTCGGTGAGGTGCTCGGCTATTCCGCCGTTTTTCTCGCTGGGCTGATCGGGATCATTTATATCTTTCGCGGAGTGTTCACGA
>JAFAIO010000143.1 GCA_019236675.1 Verrucomicrobiota bacterium | reverse complement strand
TCCGTCTTATCACCGTTGTTATAGTTGTCCGATTCCGCCGTTAAATCGGTAGTCAGGCCGTTCAAAAAAGGCTTTCAAATTAGACGCTCCTTTGTTACAAAGTCCGGCCGTGAACGGGCCTGCATTTGATCGTTCCTCGCCGGGCTTCGGCGAGACGGGTTGGTGGTCGAGACGCGATTTCGTTAAGCTCTCGTTTGCAGCAAGCGGCGCTATTATCGCGGCATCTTTGGTCGGTTCCAGACCTAAGAGCTACCTCGTCGCGGCGCTAGGTGGGGATCCCTACACTGGTAAGGTGTTGGACTCGATCCGGCGAATTCAGAACGTTGAAATTGTGAATCCATCAGACAATCACACACGACCGGATCTGATTCTGATTGGCGCATCCGATTTAACAGACGCCGGAATGGTTGACGTTGCTACGAATTGTGCGTCGAGCGTCCTTATCGTCAGCCATGTTTGCCAGCCAATTGACGGCCTGGCAGAGCTAGCTCCTGCTCGCCTGCGTAAAGGGCGCGTTGTTCACGCCGGCGGGCGGAGATGTTTGACACCGGAGCTCGTTCATCTGTCTGAGACCATCCAGGAACGGTTCTGTGCGGCTAATCGTTTACCGATCCCTGGGCTAACAGACCCTGCTCGAAACAAGCAGCGGATATCTTCCGGTTGGGCGGTTTGGATTGACCCTGTGGCCTAGCAGCGGTTCGAAAACACTGCCTTAAACCTATCTGCATCCGAAAGCCTCTAGCGGCTGTCACGAAAGCCCTTCTGTCTTACCTTTATGAGCACCACCATCACCGCCCCAACCCCCGACCAGCTCAACGGATTGGTGACCCCCTATCTTAATGCGCAACCTGAAGGTCTCGCCTTCGCCATTGGGTACGCCACTGGTACGAATGCCTTCGAACCCGGTGTCTACACCAACGGAAGCGTGTTCGATCAATACAACCACAACCTGGAGTTAGGGGTTAACACCTATTTCGAGCTTGGCTCGCTGAGCAAGACCTTTACCGCCACCCTGTGCGCGTTTCTCGGAGAGAAGTACAACCGGACCTGGGAGACTCAAACCATTAGCGAGTACAACATCAATGTCGGTTCGCAATTTGATCCCATACCATTAAAGGCTCTCGCGAACTATACGTCCGGCCTACCCGCCGATAACGTATCAGGTAAAATTGTAACATTGCCCAAATATTTGCCGTGGCCTTACTACCCTGCCGCCATGTTGGGGTATTTAAATGGGGTCGGCACTGCCACGTGGAAGCCAACCGACATCGGTAAGGCCTACACCTATTCTAACCTCGCCTTCTCAATCCTCGCTCAACTCATTCCTCAGTTCCACGGTAGTACCGCCTCCGAAGATTTAGCCGAACTCGTGGCTAGTTGGGTGTTTGGTCCGTTATTGATGCAAAATAGCTACTATTTTGGAGATATTCTCTTAGACACTTTGCCAGTCGGTTACACCTATTCCAGCCCCTCCAGCTTTTCGCCGGCGGCACCTGGTCACAATGTGTTTCCAGCTTACTACGGAGGCGGCGGAGTGGTCTCAACACCCAGCGACGTTCTGACGTGGTTGCAATTCAATATGGGCATGCTGAAAAACAATCCTTTATACCCGATATTAGAAAAGACTGAGACCCCATCAACCAAAGTGACGACTCCGAACGGCGGTCAAATGGGATTAGGATGGTTTCTGGACAACTGGACAACACCCCAGATAACCGTTCTCAATAAAGATGGCTCCCTCGCCGGATACAATAGCTTCATGCTTTTTGTGGACTGGGTTGGAACAGCCGTTCCTTCACAAGCAGGCGTCTTTGTATTGACGAACTCGGACGGCCTTACCAATGGCTCCGAATCGGCTGTCCAATACATTGCTCAGTCCGTCCTGAAAATCATGCTAGGCGTGTAAGCCACCGTTTCGATCGCTAACGATAAAGAACTTCCTATGAGCAAGATCGTTCCACCCAAAAAGGAGTATCTAGATGGCCTGGTCGAGCCGCTTCTCCAGAACACGTCCGGCCTTGCATTTGTGATCGGATATGTCGGCCCGACGTTTGAAGAGATTTATTTCAAAGGGAATTTGGGGAATCAATTCGGCAATTCCGTACCGTTGGGCAAGGACACCCATTTCGAGCTAGCTTCAGTCAGCAAAACTTTTACGGCAACGCTCAGTGCGGTTTTAGGAGAAAAGTTTAAAACGGGATGGGAGACTCAAACCATCGGCAACTATAACGGAACCACCGGATTCCAGATTGGGTCCCAGTTTGATTCGATCCCGCTTTCGACGCTATTGAGCTACTCCTCCGGCTTACCCGCTGACAACTTTAATGGCGACGATTGGCCTCCTGAATTTCCTATTCCATATACAGCCGCCGGAATGCTTGGGTATTTGAACATGACGAATCTGGCGCCGATCGCTTCCCCGAATGTGGAGTACACGTACTCGAATATGGGCTTTGGCATTATTGCTCAAATCCTACCGCTATTTAGTACGAGCCTGGCGGCGCGCACTTTCAAAGACCTGATATCCGAATTCGTCCTCAGACCGCTGGGAATGCCCGATACGTTCTTTTTCGAAGGTGTCTCGATCGATGCGTTCCCTCAAGGCTACAGCTTCTATAATTCGGCGACTCCTTACGCGGTGAGTCCAGGCTGGCCTTTCTTTGATGCATGGTACGGCGCTGGAGGCGTGGTATCGACGCCAAAAGATATGATGACTTGGTTGCGTTTTAATATGGGTCTTATTGACGACAAGAAAGATAAAGCCTTGTGGAAAACTTTGCCGGCTGTGCAGTCACCGGCAACAAATGTTCTTGCGTTTGATACCTATCAACTCGGTTTGGGATGGTTCATAAGCCCTGAGTCCGACCTCCCCCCGGGGGGCGCCGTTTGGAAGGATGGCGAAATCACGGGAACTAACACCTTTATCGAATTTCTCCCATGGGTCGGTACGGGTAAGCCATCGGAGGCGGGAGTCTTCGTGCTGACGAATTGTGACAGTCTGCAGTTGGGTGGTAATGAAGTCGTCGCCACGATCGCAAACGACGTGTTACTAACGATGCAAGGCGTAACACCGCCGGCAGATAAGTCGAATTATCCTCGGGTGTTTGGGAGGTAGTGGAGGGATCGTCCCGAGTGCAGCGACCAAACATACAAAAGTCTCACGCAAAGACGCAAAGGCGCAAAGAATTGAGACGAAGACGGGAACCGGTCGCAGGGTTGCGGCTAGCCCTGCAGGTGTGAGACCGGAAAAGGGCTCCGTAGGAGCCAAATCTTTATAGCTGGCGACGCAATGAACGGGTCAGCTCCGGAGGAGCGATATCTGGTTGAAGACATAGGTTAACCATAGCCGCATGGTCTTGATGCCGCTCCTAACGGAGCTGACCGTATATCGGTTGCCCGCAGCTATAAAGATTCTGCTCCTACGGAGCTTATCTTCTCAATAGCCGATCGCGCAGCCATCCTTTCGGCTTTCGGAAGCGCCGTAATAGACGCCTTGTCGATCGGCTCGCATGATGGCTTGATAACCGCCGTAACCGCCCAGATCGAAATGGATATGATGTCCGCGGTTCATCAATTCGCGGATGGTTTCATACGGGTAGCCGGATTCGAAGTTGACCCAACCGCCGTCGGTCATGGTCTCACCCGTGGGTTCTGAAGAACCTTCATGCTGCCAACGAGCTGCATCCCCTGCCTCCTGCAGGTTCATACCAAAATCGATCAGGTTAGTAAGAACCTGCACATGTCCCATCGGTTGCATGTCGCCGCCCATCACCCCAAATGCCAGCCAAGGTTTCCCATCTTTCATGACGAACCCAGGGATAATCGTGTGAAACGGGCGTTTGCCGGGCGCATACACGTTTGGGTGCGCTGGGTCCATCGAAAACAATTCACCTCGGTCCTGGAACCCGAACCCTAGACCGGGAACAACCACTCCGGAGCCCATTCCCCGGAAATTACTTTGAATCAAAGAAACCATATTCCCTTCTTTGTCGGCCACGCAAAGATAAGTGGTGTCCCCTTGAGCCAACTTAGCGTCTCCAGCATCGTAATGGAGAGCCGCCTTCTTCATGTCGATCAACTTGCGGCGTTCCGCTGCATAATCTTTAGACAAGAGCCGTGTCATGGGCGGCGGATAGAAGGCGGGATCGGCATACATCTTAGCCCGGTCCTCAAAGGCGAGCTTTTTCGCTTCGATCATCACATGCAAGGTGTCGGGTTTACCGAATTCCATCGCTTTGAGATCGAAACCTTCGAGAATATTCAACATTTCCAGCACGGTCCCACCCTGGGTATTCGGAGGTAGCTCGTAAACGTCGTAGGCCCGGTAATTGGTTGTGACCAGATCGACCCAATCGGAATGATGAGAACTAAAGTCCTCCTTTCGTAAGAAACCTCCATTTGCTCGAAAGAATGCGTCGATCTTGTCGGCGATCGGGCCATTGTAAAACGCATCCCGTCCTTTCTCGGCAATGATCCGGTAGGTGTTAGCTAAATCCGGATTTTTGAAGACATCTCCTTTTTTCGGCGCCGCTCCGTTAATTGTGTAAGTCTGCAGGAGACCGCCAGGTTCTTGCCCCAGAATCGCAAGGTTCCGTTGCCAGAGGTAGGCGATGTATTCGGTTACGGGAAAGCCTTCGGTAGCATATTGAATCGCGGGCGCCAGGTCGTCTTGGATGGGCAGTTTCCCGAACCGATTGTGCAGCTCGAACCAGGCATCGACCGCCCCGGGAACACTGATACTGAGCAGGCCGAACTTAGGGATTGCCTTTAGCCCGCGCTTGGCCAACTCCGCTTTCATCTGGTCATAGGAAAGCCCTTTGGGCGATCGGCCGCTGCCGTTGAGGCCATACAATTTCTGGCTCTTCGCGTCCCACACGATCGCAAATAGATCCCCGCCGGCGCCGCAATTGACCGGCTCCATTAACCCAAGCGTCGCGTTGGCCGCTATGGCAGCATCAACCGCCGATCCGCCTTTCTTCAGGACATCGATGGCAACTTCGGTAGCTAAGGGTTGGGCCGTAGCTGCCATTCCGTTTTTAGCGATTACTTCGGAACGGGTAACAAACGACTTTCCGGTGATTCGGTCCATTTGTGAGAAAGCTGGATTGGCCACGACCGCAGTCAATCCAATTAGCAAGACGACTCCGTTGCTAGCCATGGGGGAAAGGTCAGTTCAGACGCGGCCCGAGTCAACGGTGCGGGTCGCTAAGCAGTAAGCAGTAAGCAGTAAGCAGTAAGCCGTAGGTCAGTAATCAGTACGGAGTCGATGCTGAGCAGTCTCTGGACTGATTACTGACCCACTGATTACTGATTACTTCGAGCGCGCGGCCTGCGGGCTTTGGCTTACCGTTAGACGTCCCGTGTTCAGGATCTGTGCCCGCAGCCCACCGCGTCCTTTCAATGCTGTTTCCGCGCCGGGGCCAAAGGCCTGGTCCATCCAGAAACACGGCCGGCTTTCTTCGGTTCCGAAAAGGCGAACATCACCAATCACGAATTCGTAGCCGATCAGTTCCTTCAGCCTGACACCGCGAGTAATGACATTGCGTCGAAAAACGGACGGCGGCCGGTCCCAGATCCCGAGTTGAGCACAGAGATCCTCGTATGTCTCTTCCTCGAAAAATGTAATCTGCCCTTTGTAGGATTCTTTATATTCGAAGAAACGATCTCCTTCGATTCCCTTGCCCGCGACGCACCAAACCGACGGCACCTCAAGAGCTGGATTGCTAGACGGTTGATCGCGCTCACGACCGAAGAAGTTGTGGCCCGACGAAATATAGAGATGCGTTATTTCGAAATCCGTCACGGAAAAGGATAGGCCGGTTGGGCATGGGTGGCAATAGGGGGGCGTGTGGGCGTGTGGGCGGATGGGCGGATGGGCGAAAATCTCGGCGCGTGGTAGATGTGCCATCGTAACGACGCTTGTCCGCACCGGATTTGAGCCGGTGCGCGTCCAGATTGTCGCAAATCATGAGGCGCCACCGTCCTTTTCTTGAAAACAGGGATCGGATGCTTATAAAATGGCGGTTCGGCAAATAGGACGACCAACTCCCACCCATTAAACCCGCGTGTCTCCGCGACCTGCGATCTTTATCTCGGCTGTTAGCTGCGAGCTGAGAAGTGCCCGACAGCTTGTAGCCAATACTCTAACTTTCCTGGGTTACGATCCGGAATGGCAGGATATTTTTGGCACTGAAGAAGGCGATTTATGTGCAGTGCTGCGGCGCCGCATCAATGCCAGCAAAGGGATCGTGCAACTAGTGGGCAGCTGCTACGGGGCGGAACCGCCGGCACCAGACGACCAATTCGGTCGGGTCAGTTACACCCAATACGAGGCGCTCTATGCCGTCAGCAGAGGCAAGAAAGCCTATCTATTCCTCGACGAAGGCTTTCCCACTGATCCGCATGAAGAAGAGGACGAGGAAAAACGGAAGCTGCAAAGCGACTATCGCGCCCGGCTTAAGGCCACCAGTCATCTTTATCATTCGCTTAGCACCCGGGAAGGACTCGAAGCCAGCGTGCTCAAGCTGCGCGACGATCTCACCCGTCTCCGTCGTGGAGTAACGCGTTGGGCCGCTTTCGTAGCGGTGCTGCTTGGCTTGAGCGCAGGCCTGAGCGTCTGGGTATTGGAGAGTCAGCGAAGTTCGAACCAACAGCTTCAGGTCGTCCAGGAGAAGCTCGAAAAGCTGCAACAGGGTGTCAATTCGTTCGCTGAAGTGCAGAACAAAGTTCGCCAGGAGCAGGCCGGGCAGAAGCCTGAGGAAGTCGAGCAGCGTACTTACGAGGAGCTTGGCAAACAACTCGGCTTGGACCCTACCATGCTAAAAAACAGCTTCCGATCTTCGCTCAGGAGCTGAAAAAGGAGCCGAATGCCACCACTTATGAGCGGGCCAACGCAGCTTTTGTGGACAAGGACTACAATGAGGCAGAACGGCTAGCGCTGGCAGCTGCAGACGAAGCTCGGCGCGCCAACCCGCCCAAGAATGCCGAAGCGATTAACGCATTTGAGTTGGCTGCGTGGGCGGCCGAGAAGCGGATTGAATATGCGGATGCCTTGAAACAGCTAAAGGTCGCTGAGGTGCTCACTGACCGTATCCGTGATGCTGGTGAATGGGCTCGGGGCCAGTTCGCCATCGCCTAGGTTCTCGATGATCAAGGTCGATACGACGACGCCGCCCGCATCCTGCACGAAGTGCTGAACGAGCGGGAACAGCTTCCTGGTCCCGAGCATCCTGATACGTTGGCGACGCGACGGCGGTTAGCGCTCGCGTTGGTTAATCAAGGCCGCCATGGCGAGGCCGAAACTGAGTTTCGCACGCTGATCAGTTTGGAAGAAAGAGTCCTCTGTATTGAGCACCCCGAAACGCTGGCGGCGCGCAACGGTTTGGCGATGGCGCTGTATAGAGGAGGCAAGTTTGTTGAAGCTGAAACGGAGTATCGGGCCGTGATCAAGCTAAGCGAGAAAGTGCTAGGTCCCAAGCATCCTGAAACATTGAGCACCTGTTTTAATCTAGCGCTTTGCTTGCGCTCTGAGCGCCAAATGTCGGAAGCATGTTCGTTTGCGCAGCGGGCGGCGGACGGAGCACGCAAGATTTTGGGATCGGAACACCCGGATACCAAGAAGTACGAGCACCTCAGACGGGAGTTGCTGGCCAAGGAGGATTAGCAGAGTCCAGACGCGACCAGAAAACTAACTGCATCTCCTCGATCCGGCTTTGCTGCGTTTCTGAGGGAACGCCGAACCGAGCTACCCACAGCTGAGAGTGAGGATGGGCCGCCGACTTACATCTAAGCTTGCTTGTGCCAGATTTGGCGGGCAGAGATTTCGGCTGTTTCTGCGTTGAGTTGTAGCGAGTAAATCGCCACCAAAGATTTCCCATCGTCTGTCAGGTACCTTTTGATGATCAGTTGGCCCTCTTTTCCTTCTTTGGTTTTGATCTGATGAGTCTCTACGAGCTGCTTGTAGTCCTTAGACCAGACGGTTGTGGTGTTGACGGAAGTCGCTCCTAAGACCTGTAGATTGCTTGGGCAGCTGCGTCCGTCGAGGTAAAGGGTTTCATCTAAGGCGAAGCCGGGACCACGGGCATCGATCGTCAGAACCGTTTCGGTTTGGTGGAGGGCGGCTGTAAGCGTGGTCCAGGAGGCGTATTTTCTTTCGAAGAGACTGGCTCCCATTCGCGTCATCAGGGCTTCGAGTGACGTCGATGCTTTAAGGTCCAGCGTCCAGGCCCCGGTTAAATTCGGTTTGTCCGGTTCCGGTTGGGGTGCGGCGGAAGACTGGTCGGGGTAAAAACACTGAGCCAAGCGAGGGCGGCCAGCGAGTGGAGCAGGAAGTGTCTCATCAGAGTGAAAGGGTCTTTTCTA
>JAFAIO010000108.1 GCA_019236675.1 Verrucomicrobiota bacterium | reverse complement strand
GTGTCCCACTCGACGAACATATTCAAGTGGTGCTGGAGGCGATGAAAGCGAACGCGGATGTGCTAGGACTCTGATCGGGAGGACAACCTCCCGGCAGGAGCTAGGAGCTAGGAGCAAGAATCTAGGAGGGTCTGCGCGATATTTGGTGGGGCGAGGCTCCCGGATAGCCCACGATTTGCCAGCGCAAGCTGCTTGAACCCTGGAAGACCGATGTGCGAGGGACAATAGACGTGCCGAGCCGTGGCCCACGATAAACCACGGCTCGGCGCGTTTAATGGCCTAACGATTCAACGCAACGAGCCTCACTCGGCATTTCGATTCAGTGATCCGGCCGTCCGGGAGCCTCGCCCCACCAATATGCTGATCGGCAAGAAGCTCTCCTAGCTCCTCGATTCTGGCTCCTGACTCCTCCCCTTGCGCTCTTCCCAATCCTCCATTACTCCAATACTCCGTCACTCCACGACTCCACGAACTTTTCCCACATGACCGACATTGAGTCTAAACGCGTTGGAATTATCGGTGCAGGTTATATCAGCGCCGTCTATCTGAAATCGAACTTTCCCCAGTTCAAGATCGTGGCTTGTGCGGACGCGATCCCGGAAAATGCCGATGCTCGGGCTAAAGAATTCGGTATTCGAGCGATGAGCGTTAGCGATCTGCTCTCTGATTCCTCAGTCGACGTCATTTTAAATCTTACGATCCCCCAAAGCCATGTAGCGGTCAGCAGAGCGGCCATCGATGCGGGCAAACATGTGTACTCCGAAAAGCCTTTAGGGTTATCCCGGGAGGAGGCTCAAACGCTTTTAGATGCCGCTGCCGAGAAAGAACTGCGGGTCGGTTCGGCGCCCGATACGTTCCTGGGTGGCGGACATCAGACTGCCCGAAAATTAGTGGATGAGGGCGTTATCGGACAACCCATCGGAGGTGCCGCGTTTTTCATGTACGGAGGGCCGGAAAGCTGGCATCCCAACCCCGAGTTCCTGTACCAGAGGGGAGCTGGTCCCGTATTCGATATGGGCCCTTATTACATAACCACGCTGGTCAACCTTTTGGGCCCAGTTAAAAATGTGTTGTCGATTGGAAGAAATACCCAGCCCCAAAGAAAGATTGGCAGCGGACCACGCCAAGGGACCGAGTTCACCGTTGAAGTCTTAACCTATGTCAGCGCGATCCTGGAGTTTCATTCGGGAGCAGCGGTCACTTTCACGGTGAGCTTCGATGTCACGGGACATAGTCATCCGCCGATTGAGATCTATGGAACTGCGGGCTCGTTGCAAATCCCAGACCCGAACTTTTTTGGTGGTAACGTCCGGCTAGTCCGAACCGGTGGTCAATGGACAGATGTCGCCCATACGCACAGTTATGGAGATCGGAATTATCGGGGCATTGGACTGGCCGACATGGCCGCCGCTATCGCCGCAGGGGTGCCTCATCGCGCATCCGGCAGCCTCGCGTACCACGTTCTTGAGGTCCTGCAAGCCATCGTGACAAAGGCGGCAGGTGATAGGTCTTTCGAGATCAGATCAACCTGCGAACGTCCCCGTCCGTTGGCAGCGATTCGCCCTGTTCCGGATTTCCGATAAGACAATAAATCGTAATCGTAATCCTCCTCGTCGTCGTCCTCGAAAGTTTGGGGTGATGTGCAGCCGAAAATGTCCACTTTGATACCTGCCCGCAAAATCGGCTGCACATCACCTCAAGGCTCGACGACGAGGACGATTACGACAATTCTCTCCGCAACGGTCCTCGGCGTTGACGGCGTTCCTATTGAATTTCTAACACCGCTTGATATCAAAGCGGAGATGCAGGATTCGCATGAGAAGGATTCCAAAGGGCAACCGGAGGGACCGGACGATCGGCACAAGGTGTTTTGGATTTATGTCCTCATCTTGGGCGGAGGGGTTGTGTTTTTCTTCCTTGGCGGACTGTTGCTGCGCAATCCGAATCTGCCGTCTTACCTTTATTCGCACGTCACAAGTTGGTTTCAGAATGAGCACAACAGGTCTTCCGGATCGCCCGGTTCAAGGCGGCCGCCTTCCCCTAACACCGCGGAAGATTATCTGAAGCTTACCCAGTACGACGTTAGGGGGTTGCCATCTGATCAGAGAGGCGTCGCGTTAGCTTTAGCAGATGCGATCGGTAATGTGGCCGCGGTTCAAGTCCGTTTGACCGCGCTTGAAGAAGTCGTGCGAAACGATTTGCCGACGTTGAAATCGGCCAATGCTCTTTCGGCGTACGCCAAGATAGGACCCGAAGCCGCAAAGCTGCTCGACGCCGCCAACCAGCAAAAGGATCTCTTTCAGAGCCTGGAAACAAAATTAACAGAGCAATTCGAACGAAGCGGACTTAACGAGGATCTAGCCAAACAGGTCGCGTCTCTCTTTTATCAAGGTACACCCGGTCAAAAAGCGGCGGATCAAGCCGCCAAATCAGAAAAACTCGCTGGCGAGCTCGTAGCGATCGCTAACCTGCTCGTCGAAACCCCCAATAAATGGCGCGTCTCATCCGACGGCACAATCACCTCACAGGACAAGAAGCTAGAGGATGAATACCGCGAGCATCACGACGCTCTCGTGTCAGTAATGAGTCGGTAGGGCGAAAATCTCGGCGCACCTTGGATGAGGTATGCAGAATGAGCGTATCCGCGCCGAATTTGAGCCGTTCCCTGGGCGTGTTCTCTCCCAAGATATAGGTCGTGTCTAGCGCGGCGTTTGGATGCAGGACGTATCCTTAAAATTACCGTCGAGGGGTGAGCCACGACCAATGCCGCGGCTCAAATCCGGCGCGAACCAGCGATATTAGATGAGGTGCTGATGGCGCGCCGAGATTTTCGCCCTACCGACTTCTCACTGGCTAGCGACCGCTTCTTTAAGATGCCCAACGACCTCATCCAGTCCGCTCTCGCTCATATTCGACACGGCAACAAAGTTAAGCCCTTTGGTGTTCCAGGCGCAGACCATATACCCACTGATGGTCCAATCTTTCTGAGGAACCGGCTTCCCTGCGTCGGGCCACACGAAGACGGTAACCAGGTCCTTGTCTCGCTTGTAAGTAACCGCAGCCACCTTCCGATTGTTGATAACGTCTAAGCGACCGCCGCGCATTTGGAAGTTAAGGCCGGGTAATACCACCGGTGGAGAAAAGTCGATTTTACCGGTAAACCACGGTTTGACTACGCCAGGGTCAGGAGACACGATATCGCACACGCGTTCGAGCAGGGCCGCTCGCTTGAAGTTAGCGACAGCCTGATTCGCAACCTGTTCTTCCTGGTTGGGAAAGAACTTAAGCCATGCCAGGACAAGGCTGACGATCAATAGCGCGGCCGCGTACAACCACGGTCGGCGAACCAGGGAGATGAGATTCGATCTTCGCGTTACTTCTAACCTGGCCAACACTTTACCCCGCAGCTCCGGCGGAGCGGGATAGTGAGGTGCGTTGGCCGTAAAGAACTCACGCAACTGGCGTAACCGAGCGAGCTTCTCTTTACATTCGGGACAATCAGCCAAATGCTGATCTAGCTCGGCTCGTTTGTCCGGCTCAAGCTCGCCATCCAGATATGCGTCTAGAAATCGATCTGCCTCTTCACAGTTCATCATCGATTTCCCCCGGTTGAAATTGAGCGAGCTCCTGTTGCAATCGGCGGCGTGCCCTGCTCAAGCGCGACATCACGGTGCCTAACGGCACCTGTAGCGCGTCGGCCATTGCCTTGTAACTCCATCCTTCGAATTCGAACAGGACTAATACTTCGCGAAACTCAGTGGGCAGCCGGTTAAGCGCTTGCTCCAGCAGTTCGCGCCGTTTTTCCTGGGAGAGCTCCGAAGGCGCTGGTTCGAACGGAACCAGATGCGATTCTTCATCAAACGGGATCAGTTTCTCGTCTGTGGCATGCCGTTTGATCCAAGTGTACGCCGTATTCCGGACTATAGTAAGCAGCCAGGCCCGCGGGTTGTCGCCTCGGAACCCGGCAAACCCTTTGAACGCTCGTACAAAGGCTTCCTGAACGATGTCTTGCGCATCCTGGTCACCGCTTACGAGCCAGCGGGCCAGATTGTAGGCAGCATCCAGATGAGGCAAGAACAACTCTTCGAAGCGGGAGGCGGGGCCCATTTTTACAGGAGATTCTGGCGAATCGCTATTTATTCCGTGGACTAGTACCTGATCATTATATATAGCCGTTTTATCGATGCCGGTAAAAAATGTGTCGAAACTTGGCCGCCTTTTGTTTGATCCACCCATTGGATCATCGCTGTTTATCGCCGCAGAGGTGACTTTCGATAAAGCCACCCCCCGGTTTCTTAATGTTCGCGGCCCCTAAAGCAGGATGATCCCTTCGCTATTCCTCTGTTAGCTCGAAGATGGTTAAATCGTTTGTGGTATCATTGACTGCTGCCAGGTCGACCACTCCGCCCTCAACCGATTGGATAGCAATCCCAAACGCCGCGCCAGCGGTCGAATCCAACGAGAACTGGCCAACAAACGTTCCGGTCTTGGTAAACTCTACAATTTCGCTTTGCTGAGCTGGATCTGGGTTAATGGCATCTCCTTGGGTGCTGATCAGGTGGCCATTCGGCGCAAGGACCAACCCCAGCGGGCCGTGCAGATGTTTCTTATCATTGTAAATCACCGCACCCGTGCCGTGAGACGACGTTGCTGAACCGGCCTGAGAAACCGCGTAGATCTTATTGTCCTTTGTCGAAGCAACGTAGAGTACGTCTGCTTGGGAATCATACGCGACACCCGTTGGACCTACTACTAAGGCAGCAGTGTTGAGCCCAAACATGTACTTGGACGCAATCTGCACCATGCTGTTTACCGTCACGCCGCTCTTCGAAGTTGTAAGATCGATGCGCGTAACCGTACCGTTCAGCACGCAGGAGACAAAGACTTGCGCAACGTCGCCGGCCTCGAAAACGGTTAGATCCCAAGGGCCATCAAGCAAGTTCGCATCAGTCAAAGTCGTGACCACATCTCCGTTCTTATTCAAGATGAGTAGCGATCCTTGAAGAGGGTTCCCGTTGGAATCGGTCGGCAAGTTGCCTACGATCACGAAACCTTTCGTCAGCACACCAAGCGCCGTGCTCAAACCCAAAGGGGCCGTCCCTTTGAAGAAAAGCGATTGGACGCCATTCGGCGAGATACTGACAATGGTTGTACCCGTGCCTTGCTTGTTGCTACTCGCGTTAAAATTCGAAACGATGGTATCTCCGGGGCGCAACGGTCCGCCGCTCGGAAACCCAGCGGGAACAAAGGCTACCCCATACGGATTCAGATCGCCAATGGCCGGAATTGTGCTGGCCTGCACCGGAACGATCTGGGTCTTGGTATCGTCTGCTTGAGCTTGCCGTGCCGTCACGAACGCCAAACAAGTGCCAAGCGTAACAACCCACACTAAATGCCTCACATTTTTCGCTATTGCTTCCCGAACACCCTCTACGGCGGTTACCTTTCCGCCTAAGTTCCCAGCCGGTTTGCCGCTAAGATACCTGATTTGGACTCGCATTTTATCTTTCTGCAGGCCGATCAGGACATCGCCACAAAACCAAGAAAGCTATGTTCCGGAGCTGTTGCCCGATGGCCCAATCAAGGTTGTTGTTGCTAAAAACAATTCGACGACAAAGCGGCCAATTTCTGGCCGCTTTCCCGTCCCATTATGGTTTGTGAGGAGTAAAATTTTCTCCCTTCGCTAAGACTAGACTGGAATATTGACGAAATATTCCCGGATACTCATTTGTGACAGATAAGAAGTGATTGCTGAGACTTGAGAGATCCGCATTGCGCCGGCGGAAGTCCTACCCACGGATAGGACCAATCGGCCCTATGGATCACATAAGTCCCATGAGTCGCATAGGTCCCATTCGTGTTAAGCCCCGAGATCCAGCGTTCAAGCCACGCGCCCGCCCTCCTGACTCCTGGATTCTGGCTCCTGACTCCTCTCCTCGAACTCCATGTAATCCTCGAACTCCTCGTATTTTGGCTTTACTGTACTTGCCGGCCGGTTTTTTTTATTCTCCTTTTATGAGCGAATCCTCGACAGCCGCTCCCCCGGCGCGCAGGCGTAAGCGGAAAGATTCTCGGGAAGCTATTCTTCATGCCGCGGAACGAATCGTGGCCCGGCACGGGCCGGCTTCACTCACGCTCGAGAGCGCCGCCGCAGAGGCCAACGTCAGTAAAGGGGGGCTCTTCTATCACTTCCGTTCGAAAGAGGTGCTGTTGCAGGAAATGATCCGGCGCGCGCTACGGCAGTTGGGCGAGGAACGAGAAAAAGTGGCCGATTCGCTCTCTTGCGAGCGGAATGCTGTTATGAAGGCTCACATCATCGGCACCTTAAGGCATCTCGAGGGCCAGCAGCCTGTGTTGGCGGCTGTGGTTGCCGCCATCGCTAATAATCCCAAGCTGGTCGATCCGATGCGAGAGTCATTCAAAGATGATTTCCAGGCACTCTGCTCCGACCTGTCCTTGAGCATGGAGGATACCGCGATTCTGTTCCTGGCGGCCCAAGGCTTACTATTGCTCGAACTACTCCATCTTTCGTTCCTGACCCCTAGTCAGATTCGCAAGGTGACCGAACGAATGCTGCAACAGGTCGACAAGCTAGGTTAGTGTTTGGCTGCGCATCATAATCGTCCTCGTCGTCGTCCTCGTCCTCGCCCCACCAAATTCGAGGACGAGGACGAAGTCCGGGTCGCCGCACACGCCAACTGCTAACCCCTAAGTGCCAACCGACCCGCAAACGCCGTTTGACACCGACACTGTATCGAATACTGTACCGGTTGGCTGGTTTAGTTACGGAGCTGGTGTTCTCGGCTCCGGTTCTTTACCTGGGTTGTCGTCTATCCCCCTAACCTATGAAAAAGCTCATCAATTCCCCCGAGAACGTCGTTCTCGAGTCTATCTCCGGCCTCGGCGCCGCATTTCCCGACCTGGTCAAGGTCCATTTCAACCCGAACTACATCGTTAGAGCTGATGCCCCAGTCCAAGGTAAGGTCGGCATCGTCTCCGGTGGTGGCAGCGGTCATGAACCGATGCATGGAGGTTTCGTTGGCAAAGGAATGCTGGATGCCGCTTGTCCCGGAGCGGTCTTTACAAGTCCTACTCCGGACCAGATGCATGAGGCTACTAAGGCGGTCAACGGCGGCAAAGGCGTGCTGCATATCGTCAAGAACTACACCGGCGACGTCATGAACTTCGAGATGGCGGCAGATCTCGCCCGGGCTGAGGGCGCTGAGGTCGAAGCCGTGGTTATCGATGACGACGTCGCGGTTAAAGACAGTCTTTATACCGCAGGCAGACGCGGCGTTGGTACCACCGTGCTAGCGGAGAAAATCGTAGGGGCTGCCGCCGAGCAAGGCTGCACCTTGAAAGAGGCCGCCGCTCTTTGTCACAAGGTTAACGCTCAAGGCCGAAGCATGGGCATGGCGTTGACTTCCTGCGTAGTACCGCACGTGGGCAAACCGACCTTCGATTTGCCGGAGGACGAAATGGAAATCGGTATCGGTATTCACGGTGAACCTGGCCGGCAACGGATGAAACTGAAATCAGCCGACGAGATCACTGAGATGCTGCTCACTCCAATTCTGGAAGACCTCCCCTTCCAAAACGGCGACAACGTCCTGCTCTTCGTGAATAGCATGGGCGGCACCCCGGGGGTAGAGCTCTTTATCGTCTATAGAAAAGCCCATGAAATTCTGACTAATCGCGGAATCAAGGTCAGCCGTAGTTTTGTCGGCCCATACATCACGAGTCTCGAGATGGCTGGGGCATCGATCACTCTACTAAAGCTGGACGATCAATTGACCAAGCTTTGGGATGAACCCGTACACACCCCGGCGTTGCGTTGGGGCGTGTGAGGCCGCTACGCGGCCATAGCAAATAGCAGATAGCAAATGGGCAGTTTTGCAGGGCGGGCGAAAGTCCGCCCTGACGGCGGTTAAGTTTTCTCCCGTCGGCCTCGCAAGCGAGGCGCTCTCCACGTTCAATGACAACGATCACGGCAGATCAAATCATCGCTTGGATAGAGCGCTATTCGATTCGCATTGCTGAGCAGAAAGAATTTCTCACTAAACTCGATTCCGATATTGGCGATGCGGACCACGGAGCCAACATGCATCGCGGCTTTCAAGCCGTTCTAGTCAAGAAGGCCGAACTCCAAGGGAAAGATATTGGTGCGCTGCTTAAGATCGTGGCCATGACGCTTATCTCCACGGTCGGCGGCGCAGCCGGTGCTCTGTACGGTACCTTCTTTCTGCAGGCGAGCAGTGTGACCACAGGGAAGACCGAGCTGACTCCCGGAGAATTTTTGTTACTTCTAGAGAAGGGATTGGCCGGGATCGTTTTGCGAGGTAAAGCCGCGATCGGCGATAAAACGATGGTGGATGCGCTTCATCCCGCTGTAAAAGCATGCCGGCGGGCGATCGGAGCAAACGAACCATTAGACCAAGCCCTCGCGCAAGCAGTAGCAGCCGCAGAGGCCGGACTTCAATCGACCATCCCTTTGATGGCGCGCCGGGGCCGCGCCAGTTACCTCGGCGAACGCAGCGCCAATCATCAGGACCCGGGAGCAACCTCGACTTTCTTGCTCTTCCAATGCGCAGCGGAAACACTAACCACTAACCACTGAGCAGTAAGCAGTAAGCAGTAAACAGTGTTCTGAGTCCCGGGCCGAACGCGTGACTGCGACGTCTTTGAACTTCTGCAACTCCTTGAACTCCCCAATACTTATCACTGCTTACTGCTTACCGCTTACTGCTCACCCGTACCCCTCCTCACCCCTTTACACCTAACCACCTCACACAAATGGTCGGTCTCGTCTTAGTCTCACATAGTCGCCGGCTGGCTGAGGCCGCCATCGATCTAATTAAACGGACAATAGGACCTGATGTTCCAATCGCGGCTGCCGGAGGCATCGGCGATGACCGGTCAGAGCTCGGCACTGATGCCCTGGATATTCAAGAAGCGATTCTCAAGGTTCGTTCCCCTGAGGGTGTGATGGTGTTGATGGACATGGGGAGCGCTATTCTGAGCGCAGAGACGGCGAAGGAACTGGTGAGCTTTGAGATGACAGAGCCGCTAGTGCTCTGTTCCGCGCCGTTGGTTGAGGGGAGTATTGCTGCGGCGGTCCAAATACAGATTGGCTCGGCGTTAACCGAAGTAACCAGCGCAGCCCAACAGGGACTCGCTCCAAAACAAGAGCAGCTGGCTGACACTGCAATCCCGTCGCAACCAGCACCCCCGGATGAGCCGGAGCTCATCCCTACCGAAAAAAGAGAGCTGCAAGTCACCATTCGCAACGAACACGGTCTTCATCTTCGTCCGGCAGCAAACCTGATAAAAACGCTCGCTCCTTTTAAAGCCACGGTACAGATCGAAAACCTGTCCGCTAAACGCGGCCCGATCGCAGCAAAGAGTTTGGTCGACCTCGCCCGCTTACAAGTTCGCCAGGGAGATCAGGTCCGGTTTAGCATTGCCGGGCCGGACCAAGAAGCCGCGGTCTCGGCAATCAACGGGCTGGTTCAAACCAATTTCGGGGAGAATGCCATCTCCGCGGCGAAGACTCCTCCCCCCGCTGCGCCTACGAGTACCGGTCAACCGTTCCCGGTTTCAGCCGGAATCGCCATCGCCCGCCCGATTTTT
>JAFAIO010000564.1 GCA_019236675.1 Verrucomicrobiota bacterium | reverse complement strand
GATCACGGAGGTAAGACCGAAATCTAAGGTTTCTTTCTCTTTCTGTTCCGGCCGCAAGGGAACCTAAGTAACCGGAATCCAAAAGGGGTTTCTCCAATAGGATTCAACGCCTAACCGCTAACTCCTTCAGGGACAAATCTTCTCTCGCATGCGAGATTTCTCGTATGGAAGAAATTCCTGAGAGTGTGGCGGAGCTGTTCGATGACGCCAATGGTGATTTGGCGATCGGTGATCTGCCTGCGGCGATCGAAAAGTATCGAAAATGCACCGAATTGGAACCTACCTTTTTCGATGGCTGGCATGCTCTGGGAATGGCATTAATGAAAAACGGGCAGTACCCCGAAGCGATCGAAGCCGGGAATAAGGCGGTCGACCTCCGGCCAAACGATCAGTTGGCTTGGTCAAGTCTGTCTTTGTTTTACGTTCGGAATCATCAAATCAAGGAAGCTGAGGCCGCCAGTGGCAAAGCCAGAATCCTGTCCTGGGGAGGAAAAATCGTTCGAGATACAAAAGAATGACCTTCACAACAAGGACACCAAGATCACGAAGACAGAATAATCCACAGCAAGGCCGCAAAGATTAGATCCGACTGTAATCCCGGCTTACTCCTGCTCGTGGCTTTCTTGTAATTGGTAATACCTTTGTGGCCTTTACGGCCTTGCTGTGGAATTGTTTGTCTTTGTAACCTTTGCGATCTTGTTGTGCAATTTTAGGGAAAGTTTCATCAGGTGAAATACTTCGTTACCACGGCAATCGACTATACGAACGCGGCGCCGCACATCGGGCATGCCTACGAGAAAATCTTGGCCGATGTGATTATCCGTTATCGCCGAACTCAAGGTCCTGCGTTTCTGTTGATCGGAGTCGATCAACACGGCCAAAAGGTGCAGCAGGCCGCCCAAAAAGAAAATATTGCTCCGGCTGATTTTGCCCACCGAGTCACTGCCCAATTCCTGGCTCTTTGGGACAAACTGGATATCCAGCGCGACGGCTGGGCTGCTACGACTGATCCGCGGCATAAACGCGCTGTTCAGAAGGTTTTGCAGGCTCTCCAGGATAAAGGCGAACTCTACAAAGCGAAATACTCAGGCTACTACAGTATTCGCCAAGAACAGTTCCTGACTGACAAAGAGCGAAACGCCGAAGGCGAGTTTGGGCCCGAATGGGGAGAGGTGGTCTTACTCGAGGAGGAAAACTGGTATTTCCGCTTAGCTAAACACAAGGACTGGCTGCAAGACTTTGTACGAACCCACCCAGATTTCGTAACCCCGGCGTTTCGCCAGGTTGAACTGGTCAATGCGATCGACCGGTTGAGCGGGGATCTCTGCGTTTCTCGGCCACGGGAGCGGCTCTCCTGGGGCATTGAGTTTCCGTTTGATCACGAATACGTGACCTATGTCTGGTTCGATGCGCTGCTCAATTATGTAACCTTTGCTGGCTATCAAGCAGATCCCGGCAGCAACCTCCCTGACTTCGCGGATTTGTGGCCGTGCCGAGCGCACATCATTGGCAAAGATATCATGGTCCCGGCTCACGGTATTTATTGGCCGATCATGTTGCACGCGCTGGGATTTCCAGACGACCAAATGCCGCGTTTAACGGTCCACGGTTGGTGGAACGTAGAAGGCGCGAAGATGAGCAAGAGCTTGGGCAATGTCATTGACCCTTCTCTGCTGGCCGATCAATACGGAGCTGACGCGCTTCGGTATTATTTGATGCGGGATATTGCCACCGGACAGGATGCCGACTTTAGCGTTGAACGCCTCTTGATCCGTTATCACAGCGACCTGGCAAACGGTCTCGGGAACTTGGTTAATCGGACCATCAACATGGTGCAGCGATACCATTCCGGCTTGGTAAAAAAGACCAACACGAACGATGCCGAGCTCGAAGCGATCAAGTCGGGCGCTGCCTCAGTCCTGAATCGGTACCATGAAGCCTTTGTCCAATTCCAGCCTCATACCGCGTTAGAAGCGGTTTCCGATCTGGTTACTCAGGCTAACGGTCTGGTGGAGTTGAAGGCGCCTTGGAAACTAGCTAAGGAACCGGCCCAAAGCGACATCTTGCACGATGTTCTTTACACTTTAGCCGAGACGTCACGCCTGGTTGCAGCCTTGATGGAACCCGTGATTCCACGGTCTGCGGCGAAGATTCTTGAGCAATTAAACGCGACCGGTTATCGCGAGTTAGCCTGGGGAAAACTTCCGGCCGAACATCGGTTAGGAGAGCCGACACCGGTATTCCCGCGGTTTGATGATAAGTAGGAAACGAAGGCGCTTCCCTCCCATCGCCTGGAGGGGAGCCGCTTTATCAGGTGGCAGCTTTCTGGCCTGGAGGGGAGCCGCTTTTTAAGATGGCAGCTCTGTGGGTCGGCAGCCGCCGAAAGACTTCGGGGTAGACAAGCGGCTCCCCTCCAGGCGCTTTCGGCTGGCATCAACCTGCGCCCCTGCTATGCCCTGGCACAGGAAATTACCGCTTCGCGGTTTCCCCTCGAACGCCCGTCACCCATTTCTGGCTCTGTTTGGGTAGCCAAATAAAAAAAGTCGTGCCCGCCCCAGGCCGGGTTTCGAAAGAAATTTTACCTTCATGCGCTTCTACGCCCGATTTGGCGATCGACAATCCAAGGCCCGTTCCAGTCCGTTTCTGGTAGGTCATGAACGGCTCGAAGATCTTGCCGCGAAATTCTTCCGGGATACCTGGCCCGGAGTCGGCAACCGAAATGAATAATCCGCCATCGCGTCCTTCGAATTCCAACCGCAACTTGCCTCGGTCCCGCATTGCCTCCCATGCGTTCTTCACAACGTTCGCTAAACATCGGGTTACCCGCATCTCATCGATCCAGAACGACTCGTTGGTCCGGTTCTCGATCTCAATCGAAATGGCCGTACGCCGGACCTGCTCTAAAATCTCTGTCTCAAGCAGATTTAACAACCGGTTGGACGTTGTCCAAGTAGGACTCAACCGTGCGGTGCCCCGAGCGAAATCCAATAACTCTTCGGTTAGAAGAACGACTCGATCCGCTGAGCTTTTTATAATCTGGGCCGCATTCTTAGTGAAGTCATCGGGGGCCTTTTGTTCAAGATAACTGACCGATGACGTGATCGCTGCCAATGGGTTTTTGAGATCGTGAACAATCGAACTCAACATAGTTCCCAGGACAGCGAGGCGTTCGCTTCGGAGTATGTGTTGAACAAAGCTGGCATTAGTCGATCTAAGCCTCGCGATGGTAACTTGCGTGAAGTTCACCAGCAGGACTCGCGGAGCTTTCTCCATCAAAAAATCAAATGCTGCGCGATCGATCTCGCCGATAACCGTATTCTTAAGAGCGATGGCACTCGCTGACCGCGGTTCGCGATCGAGTAATGCCAGCTCACCAAAAAAGTCGTTGGCCTCGAACAACGAAAGGACGACTTCGTGACCCTGCCATCCCGCTTTTGAGATTTGGACTAACCCGGACCCTACCAACATCAGCGTGTCGCCAGGGTCCCCTTCTCGAAAAATCACCGTCTCCGGAGCAAAGACCCGTTCCCTAACCGGTACCGCCTCCAGGACATCTACCGGGATATCAACAAATAAACTGTTCTGGAAAAAGACTGGATTCATGGCCACGCCCCCGGGTCCGATAACAAGCACTCAATACCTGCGTGTCCATGACTCGGTGCCGTACTTCACGTTAGCGATACGCTCGGCTAACGACGTTGTCACGGTCGAAAGCATCCTTTTCTC
>JAFAIO010000505.1 GCA_019236675.1 Verrucomicrobiota bacterium | reverse complement strand
GCGGGTTCCTAGTGCCAGAGTTGTTTAAGACGACGGGCTTAACTGGGACGGCTCTGTTTAGCGGCTTGGTCTGGGCTTTGTGGCACTATCCGGCTTTGATCGGTGCTGACTACAATGCCGGCACACCGGTCTGGTACGGCCTGAGCTGTTTCACCGTCATGGTGCTAGCCATTTCATTTTTCTTTGCTTGGCTACGGTTAAAATCGGGAAGTCTATGGACTGCCACCCTCTTGCACGCCAGTCACAACCTTTACATTCAAGCAATATTCACGCCCTTAACCCGCAAATCGGGCGATACTGCCTGGTTCATCGATGAGTTTGGCGCGGTGTTGCCGATTGTCTGTATCGCCTTCGCGATTTTCTTTTGGAGCAAAAGGGGCGAGTTAGCGACTACTAACGAGAAACCCGCTCAGAAAACGGCCGATTCCGTGTCTACGGTCGCCCCGTAGCGATCCGAAATCAATTTAATTGGCAACCAACCAACACTATTCGTTCTGGACGATCCTAAAGCTCCTGATTTTTTGGATCGCGATTTTGATCCCGCCCGTCATCGAGCGAACTATCCTAGGCTCGAGGACCTATTATTTCCTCTATATCGGACTCGCATCAGTCTTTGTGATGTATGGGTTCACCGTCCGTACCATTTTCCATTACCTGCAACACACAAGACGAGAGCCGATCTTCGTTTGGGTCGGCTACTTTTTCTGGTCCGTTTTTCTTTGCGGCGTTTTAGCCGTGTTCCCCTTCGAATACGATCTTTTGCCGCATCTCTCAGACCCGTCCGCGACCCAAAGCCGCCCGTTGATCGATTACCTCTATTATGAGGTCATCACGTTTACCACCGTCGGCTACGGCGACATTATCCCTGTCTCCCTGCCGGCAAAGATACTTGCCATGTGTACTGCTTTGTTCGGCGCCACTCACGGTGTCACTTTCGTTTCGATCGCCCTCCAGGCTTTGACCCGACCGCCATCGAAAGGACAGGAGTAATTCAGCGGTGGAGAATAGCCCTTTTTCGGCTCTCGTGCCTGGAACTCAACGACAATCAAGTGTAATCGATCTCATGGCCGACAAAGCGGTGAACCAAGTCATCGCCGATTACTATCGCGACTTTAGCACGCTGAGGATCCAGGCGATTCTGCCGTACTTCAACGAGCCTTCGTTGTTGGTCGGCCCACAAGGTGTGATCCCGATCCCTAATCACGCAGCGCTTGCAGCTGTTTTTGGTCCGGTGATGGAAGGTCTGCGAGCCAAAGGTTATGGCCGGAGCGAGTTCGAACTGGATTACGCGAAGTCGCTCAGTTCATCCGTCGCATTAATTGGTGGAGTAGCGGTAAGATATAACGCCGATGGCCTGCAACTGGAGCGAGTGGGCATTACCTACCTGCTCCACAAAACGGAAAGCGGCTGGAAATTTGCTACGGTGATCCTTCACGATGCAAAATCGGGTTGAGCTGGGAGGTCGAGACTGCCTGCGGAGCAGTGACGGCTCGCCTAGCCAGAGTCCGACGCTTGCACCGGAAACGGTTCTGCCGGCGCGAAGCCCTTACTATCTATTGAGCGTAACAAAACCGCGGTCCGAGAGCCATGCGAACCGAAGGTGAAGTCACGTGGGGCTTCCGGCATCAGGGCGCGTCCGTTTGAGTGCCCGGTGCCGTTAGAATTCGGATCTTTATCTGAGAATCAGCCTTATTTAGCTATGGGAATATTTTTAGTAACGGTTGATGGCAAACCGATTTATTCGGACGGCAAAGGCAATTTTAGCAAGGAGAAGAACGAAACCTTCAAGATAGCGGCAGCATTTATTAAGGTCTCCCCCGGAGACGATGCGGAGGCGTATCGAAAAAAAGTATCGGAGCAATTAGGCGTTGAGCTTCAGTACGTAGATAACCCGCCGTCTTAATTCGTTTCTTGGGCTTCGGTTCGGGTGGCCGCCCGACCTTCCGGATTACCCTAAGCTAGTTTAGCCTGTCCAAGCGCTCGCGGAGCCCTTCACGGCTTAGGCCGGTTTTGTTACCTTCTTCGGGAAGTTGCGCGCTAAAATTTCTTAACAACTTTCGGATTCTGGCCGCCTTTTTTCTGGCAGTCTTCCCTGGCCAGTTTTCCGTTATGATATGGATGATTAACACACCAGCCGACATTGGCGAGCTTCCGGATCCAGCCAATTGTGGTGGCGACCGACGTGTCCAGGGACGCGAGTATTCTGCCACTGGGCTTTCGTCTAGATTCGGACTTAGATACTAAAGGAGAAACCCTCAGATGCTTTGCCAGACGTGGCGGAAGGGGTGGGATTTGAACCCACGGAAGGCTTTCACCTTCGCCTGATTTCGAGTCAGGTGCCTTCAACCGCTCAGCCACCCTTCCATTAGCGAGGCTGAGGAAGATAGCGAGAAAGTGAGGGTTGTCGAGGGAAAGGGGGAGCAAAGCGAAGGGGGGGAAACGGCGAATGGGCGAGAGCCCGCTACCCGTGCGCTAGCGCGCAATCACTCCAGTACTTCCAGACTCCACCACTCCGGTTCTCAATACACCTTTTCCCGTTCCGGATCAGCCTTGCGTTGCCCAAGGAACTCGTAGTTATCGGAGAGCTTGTACATCAGCATCCTGATGAGTCCGATAACATTCGGGCGCATCGCGTCGAACCATTGAGCAGCTTTGATGAAGAGAATAGTGGCGCTCAAGCAACGGCTCGCAGCCATGATACCGACACCGGCATTCATCCATCCAACGACCGAGTTGCAATCGATTGATCCGGCTGCGGGCAACCAACTTGAGTTCGACCACCCGGCGACAGCGACCGTGCTGGACCAGAGCATCGCGCCCTGAAGACGGGCTCGGTTGATCTCCCAATAGAATCGTTCCGGAGGGACTGGCGATCTCCGGCTACGTAGTCCCTGAAGATGAAACCGGCCCTGCAGCCGCCGATAATCTCGCAGCGCCCAAATCGGAATCAGAACCGTACCGGTTACGATCGCAGGGAATACTTGCAGGCTGCTGAGCCATTCGTACGAAACGAGGATCAGCCAGCTAAAAAAGCCGAAGATACCCAGTACTTCGACCATGGTGTGAGTATACAACGAGCCGGATTAGAAAGAAAGCTAAACGCTCGATGAGTTCACAGTTTTGCTGTTCACAGTCGGGATCCGCCACCGGCGCTCCACATAAGTCCCATAGGTCCCATTAGTCTCATTCGAGCCACGCTCTGAAGCGTCAGGCGCGATTGACCAAACCAACCATTCGGCGCCACACCTGAACAGGAAACGGTCAACCACCAACGCCGAACGCCAACCGCCGAACGCCAAACGCCAAACGCCGAACGGTGAACGGCTACTTCTTCACCTTCTTATTCAGATACTCCTGCATGTCGCTGTGTTTGCCTTTGAATGCGACGACAAAACAGCAATCCTCAACGGCAGTCACGGCGCCCTCCCAGTTTTCTCCGTCCACGATCGCCCATTTCCCTTTGCGGATCTTCACGCCGAGGTCGGCTGGATGGAAAAGGAACATAAGAACTTCCCTGTCATCTTTCGCAAGGATCTCTCCGACATCGACGCCTTTAAACTTAGAGACGCGGCAACCCAGCGTCGCGGTGTCAGCGAATTCCTTGGGCACTGCAAACCAATGCATGTCGCTTTTCAAGAAAAACCAATCCTTCAGGTTTGCTGTGGTCGTGTTAACCGCCTCGAACTCGTCCCCGTTTAGGGTGTTGGCAGTTTCTAATAGCTCCGCTACCTGGTCGCGTCCGCTGAAGCCGTTCGTCATCTGGTCCCAAACCAGATAAGCAACCAACGCGATCGTGGCGATGAGGCCGATGCCAACCGCCGCCATAATGGTAACCGTGCGTGCGCGGGGCGGTTCTTCTTCTTTTTCCTCCTCTTCCTCTTCTTTCTTAGCAGCTTCTTCGGCGGGAGGAGCGGCCGGCTGTTCTGTCTTTGCCTCTTCCTTGGCCTCGCTTGGCGGCGGCTCGTGGGGAGCTGGAATTTCTGGGATCACCGTAGGTGCGACCGCCGCGGGAACCTGGAGCGGGGCTGGTGGTGGCGCCGGTGCTGGTGGTGGCGCCTCAACTGGCTGGATGACTCGTTCCGGCGCCGGCGAGGGTTCAACGGATTCCGCGGGCGGGCTGTCCGCTAGCAAGTTTTCTAGCCGCTCGATCTGTTGATCGGTTAACGCGATCGCCTGCAGCGCGGTTACGATCTGATCATCAAACTGGATCTGATGCTCTAATTGGCTCTGAAGAGCTGGGCTCTCGCCGATCGCCCTTCTAGTGTCTGCGATTTCCCCCTGAGTTTCATAGATTGGCCTAACCAAAGGAAGCAACCGTTCGGACATGGCTACAATAAATTGAAATTGAGCTCTTGGCGGGCCCTCGCGACTCGCTCCGCGAGGGTCTCTAGTGTAGTTCCAGTGATCTCCGCAATCGTCGCAGGCGGAAGTATCTCAAGACAAAACAGTGTAATCGAGAATCGCTCCGGTTCAGGTAATTGATGAAGTTTGCGTGCCCAACCATTCAGTTCAGGCTCAGCTTGTCTCGGGTACGAATCCCGGTTACGAAAGGCCGTCCGAAACAGGCCATCAAAGTCCAGCCGTTCCAGTTGTTTATCGGCTTCTTCGAATGCTTGGATAAAGATTTCTTTCACGGCGGATTCTGCCGCTGAGGATGATCCGGATTGAACGGCAAGCAAGCGATAAAGCGCTTGCACGTAGTCGTAGGCAGTCGGCGCATTCAATCCCGGCATGCTATTTGAGGAGTTCAAGGAGTTCAAGGAGTTCTGGAGTTCAAGGAAGGAGTTCAGGAGCCGGGAGCCAGGATTCGGGAGGTCCCGGGGTTCGCCTCTTGCTTAGACGTGGGAAGCGGCTGGGCCTTGAGAAAAATAATCAGTGAATGACGGTTGCCTAATCCACCGAGCCGTGGTCCACCACACACCCACGGCTCGGCACGTTTTGTGGCCTAATCGCACAATTCAACGAAGGTCATCGATTCACTTCGCTGCACTGATGCGGTCATACGGGAGCCTCGCCCCATCAACGATGGGGGCCTCCTCCTAGCTCCTGGATTCTGGCTCCTGGCTCCTCTCCTCGAACTCCTTGAACTCCTTCTCCTGGCATGGCAGTTTGGCGGACCTTGAACCGTCAAAAGACCGTACTGTTTGTTTGTACCGGGAACGTATGCAGGAGTCCGATGGCAGAAGGCCTTTTTGAGCGGATGATCGCGGAACGTCCGGATCTGCGCATCCTATCGGCAGGTGTGAGCACTTATCCGGGCCAACCGCCAAGCGCGCACGCTGTCGAAGTCCTGGCGGAGCTGGGCGTCGATATCTCTCAGCATCGGAGCAGGCCGCTTAGCGAGAAAGTGATAGACGAGGCGGATTGGATCGTCGCCATGACGCGCAGCCACTTGGACTCGATCATCTACCTATTTCCCCGAGCGGCGGAGAAAGTTTATCTGCTGCGCGAGTTTGAGCCGGGAGCAGAATCCCTGGACGTCGCCGACCCAATCGGCATGGGCTTGGAAGCTTATCGAGCGGCCCGTGACATAATCCGAAACGGTCTGCCCGGCCTCATGCAGTTTATCGACCAAGACCGTTCCGCAGCCTTTTCCAATATGAACCGAAACCCGCATAATCGTTCCTTAGAAGAAGTTGATCCCGAGATTTTTCACGCCGTTGAGGCGGAACGCATCCGCCAGTTTGAAAATATCGAGTTGATCGCTTCGGAGAACTTTACCAGTCGAGCGGTTATGGAGGCTCAAGGATCTGTCCTGACCAACAAATACGCCGAAGGTTATCCTGGAAGACGGTGGTATGGCGGTTGCGAAAATGTGGACGTGGCTGAGCAGCTTGCTATTGATCGGGCCAAGCAGCTGTTTGGCGCCGAGCACGTCAACGTTCAGGCTCACAGCGGGAGCCAGGCTAACATGGCTGTTTATTTCAGCGTTCTGAATCCTGGGGATCGCATTTTAACGATGGACCTCTCGCATGGGGGCCATCTTACCCACGGTAACAAGGCGAATTTCTCCGGTCGTTTCTATTCGGTCGTTCATTATGGAGTAAATCGCGAGACCGAGCGTATCGATTACGACCATCTGGCGCGACAAGCGGAAGAGCATAAACCGCGGATGATCACTGCTGGCGCGTCTGCCTATCCGCGGATCATCGATTTCCAGAAGATGCGAGAGATCGCGGATTCGGTCGGTGCGTATCTATTTGTGGATATGGCCCACATCGCTGGGCTGGTGGCAGGTGGTGTGCATCCGACCCCGGTCGGTATTGCGGACTTTGTTACCACCACAACGCATAAGAGCTTACGCGGCCCACGAGGCGGCATCATCATGTGCAAACCGGATCATGGCAAGGCCATCGACAGCATGATGTTCCCCGGGATTCAAGGCGGGCCACTCATGCACGTGATTGCAGCGAAGGCGGTCTGTTTTCACGAGGCCTTACAGCCTGGGTTCAAAGAATACCAAGGTCAGATTACGAACAACGCCAAGGCCTTGGGTGCCAGCCTGCATATGAAGGGTTACCGTTTGGTATCTGGCGGAACCGACAATCATTTGTTGCTGGTTGATCTGCGGCCCAAAGGTTTGAACGGCCGCCAGGCGCAAGAAACGTTGGATCAGGCGGGGATAACCGTGAACAAAAATTCCATCCCCTTTGATACCGAGTCGGTTGTGAAAGGCGGAGGGATCCGGATCGGGACGCCAGCTGTCACTACGCGGGGAATGAAGGAAGAGGAGATGATGGAGATCGCCGACCTTATCGACGAAGCGCTCAGTGCCAACGGCAACACGTCGGTCCTCGAAAAAGTACGCCAACAAGTAAAAGGGCTGACCTCGAAGTATCCGTTGCCGGGATAGGGTTGGCGGAGTGTTTTTTCCCGGCGTTCAACGGACGCTGTGCTGTATCGAAATCCCACGGAGGGGCATCGCATTCGGTGTGCCGTGTCGTTAGCGCATCCTTCTACCACAGATTTGGAGCAAGGAATTGCGTGTGCCGCAACCGCGACGCCCTGGAAACCGTGCCACGCGATGGGTTGCATGTCTGCGGCCTGCCGCACGCTGCAGGGAGCCGCAGCAGCCAACGCAATTCGGACGAAAGAACCCGCCCATGCAGAAGATCATCCCGCCTGAGGCCACGAGTAATGCGGCTCCCCTCCGGATTCGCGCAAAAAAAACCGCCAACTGCTAACGGTGAACTCCGAACGGTGAACCTACCTCTGGTACAGTCTCGCAAGCTGCCGGAGCTCGTTTCCCCGTTCCGCCCAGAGCCGATCCAATTGCTCCGGTGTGAAACGCCATCGCCAGTTGCCGACCGCCTGACCCGGTGTATTCATGCGGGCCTCACCCCCCAAGCCGAGAAAATCTTGTAATGGCGCAATGAAAATGCGCGATGTCGACGCGTACCCGGCATGGATCATCTCCCAAGGAACGTCTTTGGCATCCGTTCTGAGGTATTCGCGGAAGAACTGTTTTACGTGGTCGGGTTGATTTCTAAACCAGCCCCAGCTCGTGTCATTATCATGGGTTCCAGGATATAGAACCGAGTAAGGAATTGTGCTGTGCGGTAGGTATTCGGTGGCTCCTTCAAAAGCGAATTGCAGCACCTTCATTCCCGGTAAACCGACGTCCTGCATCAACTGTCGAACAGAATCGGTAATGATCCCCAAATCCTCAGCCACGAGCTTCGCAGCCGGGAATCGTCGTCGGACAGCCTCAAACAGCTTGAGTCCGGGCCCTGGTTCCCAAGTGTATTGGCGAGCATTCTTCGCATCCGGCGCAATCCGGCAATACGCGTCGAATCCTCGGAAATGGTCGATCCGGATAACGTCGTAAAGTTCGAATGCTTTCTGTAACCGTGCACACCACCAGGCATAGTCGTCTATTTCGTGGCGCTCCCACGCATAAAGCGGATTACCCCAGAGTTGGCCGTCTGCGGCGAAGTAATCGGGTGGAACCCCTGCCACCCCGGTCGGGCGAAGTTCAGCATCCATTTGAAACAAGGATGGATGTCTCCACACGTCCGCGCTATCCATCGCGACGAAAATCGGAATATCTCCAAAGATGGAGACGCCGCGTTGATTGGCATACGACTTCAATGCGGACCACTGTTGGAAGAATTTGAATTGATAAAAAGCGTGCGCCAATCCTAGGTCGGTCCCGATATCCGCTCGCTTTATCAGTGTCCGATATTTTCGGTAGGGTCTTGGCCATTCCTGCCAGGATCGATGGCCAAATTGACCCTTAACCGCCATGAACAGCGCGTAAGCCTCCAGCCAATCGGAATTGATCTCCCGAAATTTATGAAAAGCGTCTTGTGGTTGGCCTTTGGCTATTTCCAAAAACTTGGCGAATGCTTTTTGCAAAATTACCCAGCGCTGCTCCCATTGGGCACCGTAGTCAACGTAACCGGTTGGTAAGGCTTTTAACGGCTCGAGATCGGCTTCTTCGAGCAATCCCTCGTTCTTAAGGTCATCGAGATCGATAAGGTAAGGATTGCCTGCGAACGCTGAAAAACATTGGTAAGGCGAATCTCCGTAACCGGTCGGACCCAGGGGACAAACCTGCCAGTATTTCATCCCGACATCGGCCAGAAAATCGACGAAGCGATGCGCCCAATGACCAAGTGTCCCAATCCCAGTAACTCCGGGCAAAGAAGTGGGATGGAGAAGGACCCCGGCACCGCGGGAGGTTAGCCAGTTGTATAAGGGATCAGGCACGGGACAGGTCGTGAGAGCTTAGTAAGCAGTAAGCAGTAAGCAGTAAGCAGTAAGCAGTAAGCAGTCATCTGCGATGAAGATCCGTACATCGAAACAGCGTGACGGCTAGTACAGAAAAGCGAAATCGCACTTTTTCTGAAGGGATTGCCCCGGCCGCTCTCCTTTTGCGTCGTTGGTATTCGCCGCGCCTGATAGGGCTGAGGAAAGTCAAGGGTCGGGAACCATCCAGACTAAAATTCCCAGTCACTGGGCTAGGCGGCTTAAAATCACAAATGGGTTGGTCCCTCTCGGGTACCAACCCACTGATTACTGATTTACTGATTACTGATTACTTTTGTTCGGCGTCCGGGAACGTCATCGTATCCAGCAGGAACTCCTCATACTTCTGTCGATGTTTATCCATCCATTCCTTACGAGCGTCTTCCCAGGATAATTTCCGGCCCTTTTCCCCTTCGATCCATTTGTACTTCCGGATTTCCTCTTTGATCAGGTAAGTAATCCGATAGAACGGATCGGATAACATCATTGGCGGCACTTGTACGTACTGCTCAGTTTCGAGGATTTGGCGCATAGATAGATCGGTTAGCGAATCACACTCTCGGTCTCGGCATCGAACAACGCCACCTTATCCAGATTTACATAAACGGTAATAGGCTGGCCCATGTGATACAACGCTTCCCCGTGGATGCGGGCAATGAGATTCCCGGTGCCGGCCCTCATATAAACGAGAGATTCGGAACCCATCGGTTCAGCGATATCGATCGTAGAAGAAACCGGGGCGGTAGAACCATTCTTAGACTCTTCAGTGAGATGTTCTGGACGGATCCCAAAGACGATCGATTTACCCACGACCTTGGCTGCTATCGTTTCTACCGGTCCTTTTAAGGGAATTGTCACGGCATTTTCATTCGCTGTTTCTTTGAAGACCAAACCGCCGTCTCCCTTCTCAACTTTACCTTTCAACAGGTTCATGGGCGGGCTGCCAATGAAGCCGGCCACAAACAGATTCTCGGGCTGCCGATACAGCGTCAGAGGATCGGCTACCTGCATGATTAATCCGTCCTTCATCACGCAAATCCGGTCACCCATGGTCATGGCCTCGACCTGGTCGTGGGTGACATAGATCATGGTGTTGCCCAACTGTCCGTGAAGTCGCGAAATCTCTGACCGCATCTGCACTCGCATCTTCGCGTCGAGATTCGATAACGGTTCATCGAAAAGGAACACTTGCGGGTTTCGCACGATCGCACGGCCAAGAGCCACTCGCTGGCGTTGACCGCCTGAGAGTGCTTGCGGTTTGCGTTCCAGCATATGATCCAGGCCCAACGCCTTCGAAGTCCGGGAGACCGTCTCCTGAATAAAATCCTTCTTCTTCTTCGCCAGCTGTAGCCCGAACGCCATGTTGTTGAAAATCGACATGTGCGGGTACAGCGCATAGTTCTGGAACACCATGGCGATTCCGCGATCCTTTGGCTCTAGATCGTTCACGACCCGGTCTCCGATGGAAATCGTCCCGCTTGTGATCTTTTCCAGCCCGGCAACCATGCGTAAGGTCGTCGTCTTGCCGCAGCCGGAAGGCCCTACCAGGACCATGAATTCGCCGTTGTTGATTTCGAGATTGATTTTCTTTACCGCAGTAAAGGTCGGCCGACCACGATCGTCGGTATAGGTTTTTACCAGGTCTGTGATGTGTACGGCTCCATCGTTCATGTCTGTTCGGGGGTTTGAGTTATTCTTTAGCACCGCCGGAGGTTAATCCTCCGATGATGAATCGTTGGCATAATAAAAACATTATTGTGATCGGTACGCCACTCAAGACTGCAAGTGCAGAAAAATGACCCCAAAGTTTTTCGTGCTCGTCCAGGAGCGAATAGGCGCCGACGGCCAGGGTCCGGTTAGCGCTTTCTTGAAGCACGACCGACGCAGTCGGGTATTCCGAGATCATGCTGATAAAGGAAAGGATGAATACCACAGCGAAAATGGGAGCGCTCATCGGCAGCAAAATCCTAATGAACGCCTGAAACCGCGAAGCGCCGTCGATCCGCGCTGAATCTTCCATAGAAGGCGATATCGTGTCGAAATATCCTTTGATCATCCAGATATTGATCGAGATACCGCTCAGATAAATGAGAATAAGCCCGGCATAGGTGTTCAACCCCAGCCACGGAATGTGCTCTCCAATGTAATTCAGGATTCGATAATAGGCCGTCAGCGTCAGTATCTGGGGAAACATCTGCAGAACCAGTAGCCCTGTTAGAATCTGGCTCCGAAACCGGAACTTCATCCTGGCAAACGCATAGGCCGCCGTACCTGACAACAGGATGATGCCGAAGGAAGCAATACTCGAGACCACGAGCGAGTTCAGGAACCACCGCATCGGTGCAACTGTCGGGTTAACCAGCTTGGTTTCGCCGGTAGCAGCGTTTAAAAGCTCGCGATAAGGGATTCCCAAAACATATTTCCAGTGATCCAGGGTCCATTGGTCCGGGTTTAGCCAAAGCGTGCTGGGCGGAAAGTTACCCTTCCGAAACGATGCCAACACCACCATCGCGAACGGAATCAGAATCAGAGCACACGAGGCAATGAGCACCGAATGCGCGATGACCTTTTTAAGCAATAACCGTTGGCGGGGGAGCATGATGGAGCGCTGCCTCGCTTGCGAGGCCGATGGAAGTGAGAGGTGAGAGGTGATTGGTGATTGGTGGCGCGAAAGTAAGCAGTAAGCAGTAATCAGTAAGCAGTAATCGGTAAAGCCAGCAGCGGCTGCGGTTTAGGCTGATGGGGAATTGGTAGGGCGAAAAACTCGGCGCGCCGAGGATGTAATTCTTTCTGCGACCCAGCTGCGCCGGTTTTGAGCCGTCCCTGCCGTTTGCCATCGCCCATACGCCCATACGCCGACACGCCCATACGCCGTGTCGCCCATACGCCGTGTCGCCCATTCGCCGTATCGCACTACCCTCTCGCGTACCGTTTCAGTGTAAACCGCAGATTGATCCATGACAGTGTTCCCACAATAAAAAACAGCAAGGTGGCGATGGCGCTGGCTAAACCGTAGTTCGCCCCTGCATCCCGAAAAGCCAGATTATAGGTGTACGTTACCAGTATGTCCGTTTCGCCCGCGATCCCGCCGCCGAGCATCCTGGGTGCGCCCGCAGTCAATAAGTAGATGAGCGCAAAATTGTTGAAGCTGAACGCAAAACTCGCAACCAACACCGGAAAAAGCGGGGGTAATACCAGTGGTAGGGTTAAGTAAAAGAAGTTTAGCACCGGGTTACTACCCTCAATGGCCGCCGACTCGTAAATCGTTGACGGGATCGATTGCAGCATCCCGGTGCAGATTAACATCATGTAAGGATAACCCAGCCAGACATTGACCAATAGGATCATCGCTCTTGCGGCCCACGGATCGGTCTCCCATGCTGGGGCAAAGCCTAGAACGGCCTTAAGGACGTCATTCACGGCCCCGAATTCCTGATTAAAGAGTCCCCTCAGGATCAACAATGATAAGATCCCGGGCACCGCGTATGGCAGAATGAGCAACGTCCGGTAGAGCTTTTTGAACTTCAGTTCTCGCCATTCCAAAATCACCGCCAAGGAGATCCCGGCCGCGAAAGTCCCGAGCACAGAGCAGATAGAGAAGCCCAGCGTCCATAAAAAGATGCGAAAAAAAGGGGCTTGGATTCGCGGATTGGTAATGATTTCAACGTAGTTATCCAGGCCAGCGAAAGAGCGGAACCCGGGTCCAATCTGTTCTCCGTTCTGATCGAGAAAACGGCCGGCGCGAAAGTCTGGCCGGATAACAGAACCGTCGATCTGGTTGGTTAGCGAGCCGTCCGGATTGGTTTTCCAAACCCGTTTTTGGGGGACGAAATGCTCCAAGTCAGTTTTTCCGACCAGAATATCCCCTGGTAGCTGGAACGGGACATTGCGCAGCGGTTGATAGAGCCGTTCGCGGGCGACTCTGGCCGCATCCAAAACCTCCCCAGAAATTTGTTGGCTCGGGGAAACCTTGCTCAACCGGTAGGGACCTTCAGAGAAAGTGCCATCTTGACCTGGCACCAGGTCGATGGGTTCGGAAACGAACCGGTCTGCCGGCTTTTTTTCGTTCTTTAGTGCTAGAATGAACTTTCCGTCAGCCTGCCGATAGAGCCAGAAATTGAAACTGTCTGAGCCCGAGAAGGTGACCTCCGCTTTAAAACGAAGGAGAACATCGGACAAGCTGAGCAAATGGTTTGAGCTGTACTGAGTCAGGCTGATGTAAACCACCAGAACGATCGGAAAAATGACAAAGAGCGCGAACGCCAGGAGTCCCGGAAAAAGGTAACGATAACTTTCAGCCCGAGGATTGAGATAGATAAAGAAGCCAAGGCAAGTAACGACTAACAGCGCGAGAGCGACCAGGCCACCACCGGATCGGTAGGCGACAAGACAGAGGTAGAGTGCGGCCAATGCCGCGGCTGCCACCAGAATATTCCGGAGGGACAAAATTGAAGGCAGATTCACGTAGAACTGTTTGGGGAAACTGCATCGATATCGATGCAGGCTGGACGAGAGTCTAGCCGGTTTTTTTCATCAGCCGAGGAAAATTCAGGAGTTCGGGGAGTTCAAAGAGAGTAGCCAGGAAGTCGGCGCGGTCGGCAACGTTGGAGCGCTGCCTCGCTTGCGAGGCCGACAGGGCGTAGCCGGGGCGAAGCGATTGTTCACTTGTGACGCCGCTTGGAGCCGTTTATGTCCAGAAAACGCCGCTCAACTGCCCGCACTGCTTCAAACAACCTCAGCCTTGCAAGCAAAGCTAATTCGCGCCAATGATTGGATCCGTGATCCCGCGAAAGTTTAGGTTTTGGCTTCCCGTCGCAATGTTCATGGCGGCAATACTCACAGTTTCTGGTCTAACTCTTTCCGGCTGCTCCTTTGCTGAAGACAATGTCGGGGCGATCGGCGACGCGGCTGCTCCGGCTCCTGCGTCCACCCCGCAAGTACCGGAATCAATGAAAACCAACGATATGGGTAACGGCCCACAGGGACCGCCACAGGGGTTATAGGCGGTTTCCAGTCCACGGTTCACGGTTTGCAATTCGCGGCCCTCGTGAGGCACATCGTTCTCCCGACTTCGCTCATTTACAGAGCTGCCAACCACAGAGCGTAAAGCTTCATCGGGCAGGCTGTCCTCGTCGTCGTCCTTCCGCCTTCGCGTCTCTGTGGAGCGCGCCTCGCTTGCGAGGCCGACCTTGAGCATAAAGCGAAAGCTACGGCGGACAAGCTGTCCTCGAGAGAGGTTGTTAGTAGGTATACGCGCCGGAATTGCAGCTGTGTGCCTTTTCCGAATTGCACCCCGCGTCCCGCGGGGTTGGCGCCCCTTCAGGGCGGTATCCAACACGACGGCGACCTTCGCGAGGCGGTCCTTCGATTTGCTATTTGCGATCTGCTATTTGCTATTCCGAAAAAAAATCTCCCCGCCTGTTTCCAAGCGGGGAGATCAATTTGCTGCTAACTAAGTTAATCAGGTAGCTCTAGAAATACCACTCAACCTGGGTGCCGAACAGCCAGCCGTGGTTGGTGTTTCCATTGTAAGGCGGAGCGTAGTCACCACCACCATTTTCCTGGATCGGTGTCGTCAACCCTTTAAGGTGGTCAGACCAAATCGCGTAGGTGGCAAAGAAACGGATCTCAGGTCTAGTAAAATAACCGCCTTTCGGCTTGATGACTGGGCCAACGTCGAAGACGCCCAACCAACCCGAGTGGCCAAAGCCAGGGAAACCTGAAGCGCCGTTCGTGGTGTTGCTCTCGTATACACCCGAAAATTGCCCTTGGATGGCGATGTTATCCGCAATCCAGAAGGCTGGGCGTGTACCAAAGTCAACCCAGTGGGCATGACCAGAAGCAACTTTCGACGCAAACGGTTCATTCGGGTTCGCGACGTTCCCGCCGAGGCCAATTCCAGGTCCGGTGGAACCGCCGACTGCCGAGCCGTTGTAGGAATCGTTCCAGTTGGCCCAGAGACCAACCGAGAACCAAGGCAGGCCTGGCGCAGGCGCCGGAGCTGGCGCAGCAACCGCCTTACCGTCCTTGGACAACCCCGCAGGAGCCGGTGCAGGTGCTGCACTGTACCACGGGAAAGCAAAGTAGACCTGGAAACCAGCCCTATACGTAAACCCATGGTCCTGTGAGTCGCCGGTATTGATCTCTACGCCGGCCGGGGTGAGCGGATGGTAGTGTAAGAACAGACTCTCGGCCGCTTCGTATGACCCAGTGCTGGCGCCGGCGCCAAAGTTCGTTATGCCTCGGCCGAACAGCGCATAGGCCTGGAACTGGTTGTTGCCGCCACCAGGACCGAAGTTGACCGAGTAGATTGCGCCGCCACCGATGCCCCAGACGGTATCCGTGTGGACCGGATTAGTCAGGTCAACGATATTACCGGCATTATTGTACGTCTGGTTAAAGGTGCCGCCCTTTTCGACGTTACCGATCAAGACCAGCGCCAATTTACCGAAACCAACATCGATGTTCTTTAAGCGGACATCGAACGTGTGGTTGAAGTACGATCCGATTCCCGGGGATATGTTGCTGGCATCAAGACCGCCAATCCAGGCGATGTTAAGCTGTCCGATTCCAACGTTGATGTTTTGAACACCAACACCGTACCCGGAAGTATCCAACCAGAAATAGTCGTCCGGATCCGTGTTGAACCGGTCGTAGAACCGTTGACCACCCCAGAACGTAATTTCAGGTGCTGTCTTGAAGACATTGCTCACTGACAGGAACGCCTGGCGCATCACGAAATCCAAGTCGTTTCCGCTATGTTCGACGTTATTGCCAAAGACATTACCGACGAACGAAGCGCGTTGCTGAACGTAACGGATAGCCGGAGTGAAAGTCATGGATACATCCATTACGTCGGGGCTGTCACCCAACATGTGGGACTGCATCCAGGTCAATTCAAAGTAGGTATCGTTTTCGTTACCGAGACGCTCACGCCCGCCGGGCGCGTTAGGCGTGTCAAAGCTGAAATTGCCACCACCCCCGTTACCGTTGAACTGGAAGCCAGCACGAATATACGCAGAGAACGTGAAATTCCGGGTCAACGACTTTAAGAATGACTCGTCAAGCGTTGGCGCTGCGGCAACTTCCTTGCCATCGGCATCGGTCAAGATGCGGGTATTCAGGATTGAACCGGTGTCAGCCTTGGATTCCAAGGACTTCATCTCGGCCTCCATCGCAGAAATACGATCTTCGTACTCCTTCTGCATCTTCTGCATTTGGGTCTTCAATGCAGAAACGTCATTCTGATTGCTCTGACCGCTTTGGTCAGCACTCTGGGCGAAAAGCCCGCCTGAAGCCAGCAGCGTAAGGCTCGCAGCTAGCAACGGTCTTAGGCCCGGGAGTCTGGGGAAACTAACCGGAAGACACATTGTTTTGATTTCTTTTACTCCTCGATATTAGGGGGATATGGTTGAAGGGCACTCTACGACTACCGAAACCGGTCACTATCTGTCGAGAGAAAATGTGATTTTTTTTTAAACATTTTTCGGCCATCCTGTGTCACGGACGGCAGGGCGTGCCGCCTTTGGTGGGGCGAGAGGCTGCCCAGCGGCCGAAGCGGTCCGGTAGGGCGAAAATCTCGGCGCATCCCGGATGAGCCATCCAGATCACGTGCGTCCGCGCCGGATTTGAGCCGTTTGGGGTGCGGTTCGCTTGGCCCACGAACCGTGCCTTGCCCGAGCCAGACCCAAATGGACCAATATTGATTTTGCGGCGGAGGCTTTTCCTAAGAATCGCGTCTGCAGCGAAACCAACCGCATCCCCTACGGCTCAAATCCGGCGCGGACCTACGTGATCTGGATGGCTCATCCGGGGCGCGCCGAGATTTTCGCCCTACCGGAGCCCATGCCCATTCGCCTTGAACTCCTCGGACTCCTCCCTGATAGGTATTCTATCGTTCGCGGCGATGTCGGCGATCCCGGCGTTTCCGGCGTTTAATAAGGGGGCGGTAATATGACAGACACATTGATTGAAAATCCGTTGAGAGAGGGGCTTGTGTCGCGCGCGACACCGAGTACCTGCGCAATCGTTATCTTCGGTGCGACTGGCGACCTCACGCACAGGAAGTTAATCCCAGCCTTGTACAATCTGGCCGCCGACGGCGATCTGCCGCCGGGCTTAAGCGTCGTCGGTTTCGCTCGCCGGGATAAGAAAGACGAAGCGTTCCGGGAAGAGCTTTACGAGGCGGCCCGCAAATATTCACGTCAGCCGATCGATGATGCGCTCTGGAAGAATTTTGCCAGTTCGATTTTTTATCACCGGAGCGAGTTTTCGGATGAAGAAGGTTTTCGGCGTCTCGGTGAGCGTCTCTCCGAGATCGACCGTGACCGCGGCACCCGCGGTAACCGCATCTATTACTTGTCAGCAGGTCCGGACCAGTTTGAGCCGATTCTCAATCATTTGACCTCGGCGGGACTCAACCGGACCGCCGATGGAGCCTGGGCCCGCATCATTGTAGAGAAACCGTTCGGCGTGGATCTCGATACCGCGCAGCGACTCAATAGCGCTGTCCATCATGGGTTCAAAGAGCAAGACACCTTCCGGATCGACCATTACCTGGGCAAAGAAACCGCTCAGAACATTATGGTCCTCCGGTTTGCGAACGCCTTGTTCGAACATCTTTGGAACCATCGGTACATCGATCATGTTCAGATCACCGCCAGCGAAAAACTCGGCGTCGAAAACCGGGCCGGCTATTACGAGGGCGCCGGTGCCTTGCGCGACATGGTGCAGAACCATTTGTTGCAGCTCCTCTGCCTGATTGCGATGGAACCGCCGACGGACCTGAGCGCAGATTCAATTCGAGATGAGAAAGTAAAAGTCCTGCGTTCTCTGCGCCGGATCCGGGGCGAGGACGTTTTTCGTAATGTAATCCGTGGCCAATATACGGACGGGTCGATCGATGGTGAAACCGTAGTCGGTTACCGGCAGGAGAAAAACGTGAATCCTGCGTCGTTGACCGAGACATACGCCGGGCTAAAAATCCTAATCGATAATTGGCGCTGGGCCGATGTGCCGTTCTATGTGCGAGTCGGGAAACGTTTGCCCAAAGGCGGTACGGAGATCGGGATTCATTTCAAAAACGCGCCAGGTGTGTTGTTCAACCGTGACCAACCAAGTGGTCTGGATGGCGCTCAGAACGTTTTGGTGATTCGAATTCAGCCTGACGAAGGTGTCTCTCTTCGCATTCAATCGAAGGTGCCGGGAGCCAGTGTACGGATTCAGCCCGTAAAGATGGACTTCCGCTACGGCACTTCTTTCGGAAAGGCCAGTCCCGAGGCTTACGAACGTCTGTTGCTCGATGCGATGGCCGGCGACGCTACTCTCTTCGCCCGACGAGACGAGGTCGAAGAAGCCTGGCGGTTTATCGACGACATCGAAGCAGATCGG
>JAFAIO010000489.1 GCA_019236675.1 Verrucomicrobiota bacterium | reverse complement strand
GCTATTAGCCCACTTTTCTACCTCGGGCCGCTTTCTATTGTGACTGCAAGTTCCGTACTGACGTGCAGCCCGCGTATCCTCTTCCAACCATTCCCGGACCACAGGAAGCGATAAAATTCGTTCCAGACATTCCTAATCCACTCTCTCCCATAGAGTGCTGCTGGTGATGTCGGTGGAGCCAGTGTCATTTTCACCGCTTCCGCGCCCCATCCAACCAGCGCGTTTGTCGCAGTTCGGTAAAGAGAAAGTCAAGCCGCCTAGACCTAAGGGCTTCCCGAAATACGCGCTGGGCCAATGTCCAGCAGTGGCGGGAACAGAACAGGCTTTGCCCTTTACGCGCACGACAAGCTTCGCGCCGATGCGGGCGACCGCAAAGCACGCAAGGCTCAAAAGTGGAAGGCATCTGATCGGGGCGTCTCACAGAGAGCAACTGTAGCTCTCCAAGAACAGAGGCAACAATGCTACAAAAATATCCACTGAAGAGGACATCTTTTCTCCAGATGGGACCCTTCTCTTTTGGTAATTACCAAAATATGCCCACCACGGTCCCCTCCATGGATGGGACCCATAGAGCACCTCTACCCCACCCCCCGGTAATGCCGACCACCATTGAAAATGAGCCTTCTTTTTTACCAGGAGCCCACCCCCTTTCCCAAAAGTGAGAGCCCGGGCTTTTGAGATCGGCGCTATCTATAGCGACCTCCTTGACGCGGACTATGGTGGCCTCGATATGGTCCCGCGTTACGCTGGGACTTGGTCACCCTCGATACGTCGGGGAGTGGACCCGTGCGCCCAAGCAGGGATCTGCCCAGGGGCGGCGGGAGCTTAAGTTCAGGCACTACAGCCACTTACGTGGGGTGATGCGCGACGTTGCGCATTTTCCAAAACGGTTGAGAGTCAACCGTTTTGTGCATCCTTAATCTTCAGGTGGAAAAAATCTCATACGAGAAACTGTCCCAACTGCAGAAGCTGATTCTGGTTGCGCTCTCGGAGCCACGCTACGCCGTAATGAAGCGCCGAGAATTCAATCGAACAATCAAACGGCTATATTGGGGCAACGACAGCCGAGTCGGCACCTCCAGCCTTTCACGGGCTTACCAGCGTTTGGAAGACCGCCAGTACATTGTGCGCTTCGGTGGATGTTGGAGACTTACCGACAGCGACCCTCTTGATAACGGAGTGATAATTGCCTTTCTGACATGGGCGCATGCGAGAGAGCTCTATGCACTAGTGGGTCTAAGGGGTCCACCGCTTGAAGCTCTGGGGACCAATTCAAAGGCCGAAGACGGTCAGGGAGTGAAAGTAGAGGTCCGGCCCTGATTGATTAATCGCGCTCCGCAAAACCTTCGGTCATAGTGTCCCATCGGTTCGGAGCATTGACCCGTGGAAAGTGGCGCGTGATTTCGATTTCGCCGTCTCGTAAGTAAAATTTCGGGGATTTCGGGGCTTTCTTTGATGGGCGATTTTGGGCTGCACCTAAATTCCGATGCGCCTCGTGCGCCTCGACGAGTACCCTTTTCTGAAAAAGTGCCTTTTTTAATAAGTTTGTTGGCCCAAGCGCATCGAGGCGCATGAGGTGCAAAACGCAGAACTGATGACTTTCATTTCTCGAAGCTGGTGAAACGATAAACACGCCTTGTCCGCATATGACGTTGCTCTGGATCTTTTTCTTCCCTCTCTTCGCACTCGATAGAGAAGCCGCTGATCTGTGTGCAATCTCGCTCGCCGAACGATCTGCTCAAGTTTCGCCCCATCACCAGATTTCTTTCGTCGTCGTCTGCTCCTGGGTTCGCGCCCCTGATTTCAACGTGGTGAGCATCGCAAATATCAACAATTTCACCCGGCTTCAGCCACTGACCCAAGCGATGCGCTTTCTGGCATGCAATCGCAACGGCCCGGAGCCAAGTCAGAAGCGGATTTGAAATTCGTTCTTGTTCCTCACGATGCCCGTCAAGCAGAGGACTCAGTCTGAAAATCTTCTGCACGATCCAATTCAACGTTGCTATCGATTCGCGAAAATCGTGCCGATGATCTTCAGATCTTGGTTTCCCTGCGTTTTGCCAGCGACGAATAACTGAAAATACGCAACCGAGATAGCGCAATTGGTTATGCTTTACGTGTGCCAATATATCTCCGCTCGGATATGACTTGAACGGATGGCTAGCCTTTCTCTTTCGGATACGGGTGATTAATGAACGGTTTGCTAGGTCTCTTGTCATTTCGGCTTGGTTTGACGTAAGCAACCAACATACATGATCGGTGCCGATCTGGGCTTCTCCGTGATAAGGTATGCGACAAGGAACACGCCCGACCCCGCGAAGGGCACTTTCCAGAATCTGAGAGTTAACCGTGCCACGGAAGTTGTCCAGAGCGATAAAAGGTCGAGCGGAAATCAATGCCGCGCTTATGGATTCGTCGAGCGACCCGACACCATTCTCACGACGATTTATGACATACGGGGCCTCGCCATATATAGCGCAGACAAGCTTGTGACGATAGGTTTTCCCGCTTTGGCTTTCATCCGCTTCCGCGACATCAATCGGAAAATCGCACTCGAGCATGCGCCCGAACCTAAGCGCCGGTGCTAGGAAAGCAGCAAGTGCTCGGCTCTTGTCTCCGGCGGTCATAAAATCGAAATCCTGGACAAGTTCCAACAGAGATTCAATTGCCTCCTCCAGCGGAATATCTGGCACGTTCCCCTTGCGAAGGACGAAGATGCCTTCATGAACAGCGTGATAGCCGCGCTCGAGAATTTCGAGTCTGCCATTCGTCTCCGTGATGATTGGGCTGTTGGCGAGAAGTCTGATGCCGGGAAGCAGAGTCAATGCGGCTGTGGTTTCGAGGATACCTTCCGCAGTATCTTTTGAGCAAAGAGTTGGGAGCAATACCAACTTCTCTTGATGTTTTCGCCAAGAGAACAATAAGAAATACTCTTCAAGTCTGCTTCGAAAAGCTGCGGGTCTTAGCGGGACCAATGTTTCGCTTCCTGCCTTATCTTCTGCAAGCTCGACAACTAGCCTTGCTCTGACGAAGAATCTTCGAGTCTCGGCCAAAAGCTCGAAAGCTTTCTCGGCGGATTCGACGAAAGGTTCGCCGGAGCTCGGAAGCACAAGCTGGGGCAAACCCGCCTTTCGGCGAAATTCATCCTTGGACAAGACACCCGCCACTAGTCACTATTTGTGTTGCGAAATTTAGGCTAGAGTCGATGACAAGCCGGTTTTCTTCCCAACAGTCATAGTCAACGTATGCTAGGTCGTTTAAATCTTTGACCGGGTGTGCATCCGTTGTAATGAGCCCCGAGAAATCGAACGCATCGACGTGACCCGCTACCGAAGCAAGCTTCGACAGCCAGCGATTTCCACATTTCACTCCTGACCTGTCTTCGTGTGGAAAAATTCGGACAGTTTTCCCATTCAGAAACCGCAGATCCTCTTCCTCAAAGTCCGCATTGCCGCTTGGCATGCAGACAACGCCGAGAACCCCTTCGCAGGAATCGCCGTACGCATGGCCAAGAGCCGATAGCGTGTCCGGCCCTCCTTCGACCACGGCGATTGCTGGGAACGGTTCGGTCTCCGAAATCCCAATCGGGCGTTTCCCGGAACAGCCGGGAAGCAGCTTTGCTTTCGCGCCGTTCTTCCAGATCTTTCCGTCGAGGCGTCGCCAAATAGCCTGCGTCAGGCAGCGGTCGGTAATTACCCACGCAACGCCCTCCAAACTATCAATGAAACGGAGGAGGCCTCGTTCTTGTGCTATTCGCACGCCTTTGGTCGATATATTGCGATTTTCGGCCAAGGTCTCAAGTTCGCCCTCAGTACCGTTTCTTAGAGCTGCACGCCAATCCCAGACCTTCTTGTATGAGTTTTGACCACAGTTGGTTCTCCCAACGAAGAGCGGACGCCCATTTTCACGGCCAATCGTTCGCGCCACGTCTTCCGAGAGCCTAAGACCAAATCCAACAAACCGCTCTATCAGATCTACGGCTTCGAGAAAAGTAACGCCACGGGACAGTTGGATCAGCTTGGTGAAGCTGCCGCCCTCTCCCGTAGCACGGTCGTGCCACAGACCGGCGTTCAGCCCTATAAGCTGGATGCCAAGCGAGTTGCCGGGCGCACCGCTAATATCGGCGATCTTCCATTCGCCACAAACCCGTTTGCCTTTGAAAAAGAAGTGGCGGCAAAGAGTTTCAATGTTGCCTTTGACGGCTTGGTTGAGCCGTTCAGCGTCGATCACACATACCTCCCGCAGTCCGAAATGGGCAAATCACCGAGCCTCGTCTCAACACTAAGCACATACTGGCCTCCATCTCCGTTTCTTCTCCTATCCTATTGACCCAGAAAGGCATTTAGTGACCTCAACGAGATCAGCCTGAGCTTGCGATTACCATGCCCGACCTGGATGGTCTTGCTCTCGATAACTCCTTTGCGAAGAAGTTCGAACAATGTGCTCCTTGCAAAGGGCCCATTTCGCTTGATCGCCTGTTGAACTCGCACCCACTCAAACGGGTACGCGGGCACCGTCCGTTCTTGGACTCTCTTGGAGTTCATTGCGTCAATGTACCGACGCAATTGAAAGCTTATAGAATCCTACTCGCTACCGGGTAGAATACCACGCGAGATGGGTTTAAATCCCGCGATAATTTCCTCAACTGAGTTCTGACATTTGATCCCGTGGGACTGATCGGCAAAAAGTTTTTCACCGTCCGGGTTTTGCCAGTTTCCTCCGTTCGCCCTGACAATTCGGTACTTGCCGAGCAATTCCAGTTGTTTGCGCTTTGCTCGGATTGGATTGCCCGCGCCTTGGTGTTCAGTGTTTATCGACACTGTTGGCGGGCGGTTTTTCTTCAGCCATTTTGACAATTGTTCCAGAATTTCCTTATCGGAGAGACGCCATTCGACGAGGATCATAACAAGCTCAGAAAGGTCCGTCCGAAACGCTCGGAACCTGTTTGCCGCGATATTCTCGCGCAGGCTCATTAAAAATTTTTCCCATTCCGAATTTTCGTTAAGACCAAACTCCATTGGGCGGGCTTCGAGCCCGGTGGGCGGCAAAAATCGCTCCTCTGCGCGTCGGAGCGTCTGCAAATACTTTCGCCTCGAGCCCGGGGGGATTTTCCGATATGGCTTCTCCGGCCAATCTGGAATCATATAGTAAGCGCCCAGCTGAATTAGGAACGTTTCGTCGCCTACGGTAAGGAATGGCGTTACAACTCCTCCAGAAAATCTAAGATATGCAGAAAACTCCTTTGTGGGCACTTTGGCACGCCACTTCGAGACAAGATCAATGAGTTCTGGAGACTCGCGACCATACTCCCAGGCCCAGCACTCTTCAATCTGATCGTCTGGCAGGTCACGGCGGCCAAAGTTCTGCTCGGCACTGGCCAAACTAACGTCGGGCGGACTCACAGGAAAGGGAATTTCCTGATTGCTTCTGCCATTTGCTCCTCCCCGACACGAGTATATCGCGCCGAAATCGCGGCGCTTTCGTGGCCGACTAACTCCTGGACCGTCGCATCCGGTACTCCAGCTCGTTTCAGAAGGCTGACCGACTATGTCTGAGACAATGGAACGAGAGCGCGTTATTCTCCCGACTCGCAGATCTGCCCTTACCCGCACTTTGGTGACTTTTCTTTTCCCGTAATCCGGCGGCGGCGAGAATCTCAGCAAATTGGTTACTCAGCGTGTTAGTGCGCCCGCGTTGTTCTCGCATCGTCGCGAATGCCTCCGGGTGGAGAGGCAGATCGAGCTGATCGGCACTCGGAAGTGATAAGAGATGCTCCTGTAGCGCCCCAGTTATTGGTACATCGATTTTTTTCCCGGTCTTGCGGGTGCGGAACCTAATGCGGCCTTCATCAAGACGGATATTTGCCCAAGTCAAAGAAGCAAGGTCGCCCAGTCGTTGACCCGTATAGAGCCCTAGCTTAATCAAGCTGCTCCACTCGGTATTGCAGACACGTAGAATTGCCCGAAGCTCATCGAGGGAGAAAGCCCGTCGAAGGCGAGCGCCATCCGTGTCAAGCGCCTTAACGCTTTCCGCCGGATTCTCAAGCAGGAATCCATCCTGCTTTGCCGCCCGCAATACCATTTTCACGATCTTGAGATGCTTGTTTGTAGTCTCCGGCGAAAGTCGATCAGACAACGCGTCCCGGAATGAAACGAGGTCCGACTTGATCAGGGTCGAAATGTCCCCGTCGCCTTTTCGTCCCAACGAATTCAAGAACTGTGAAACGCTGTCGCCATACGCAACAAGGCTCGCGACGCTCAGACGCTCCTTCTCCTTGTGTTTGAGCCAATTTTGGCAAAAATCACGTACACTGGCCCGGGGTGCCTCTTTTCCCGTGATCTCGGCATAGAGATCTCGAATTGCTTCCGCGACTCTTGCCGCAGACAGCTTCCGCTGTGCGACGCGCTGAAAGGTCTCGGCGACTTTTCGAGCAACCGTTTTGTTCTCAGTTTGAGTCGATTTGCAGTGCCATCTTCCATGTTCGTCCTTGAAGGAAGCAAACCAGAACCGGCTATTCGGCTTCTTGAAAACACTCGCCATTCGTTTGTGGAGAACATAATGGAGAAATCCATTGTCGTCCATAGCCGTCTGAGAAGCACCACGTAACAACAACGACGTAAACGAATTAGGCCTTAATGGATTTTATTGAACCTTCTCGGACCTTCGATTTGGCGAAACACGGGTTCGAATCCCGTTAGGGTCGCTTTGGCCGATTTTCCCAGTACGGTGGCCCCACTTACGGATTGGCGCTGTTCGGTAAGCCGACCGACAGGGTCGCGGCTGATAACGTTTAACGCGACCC
>JAFAIO010000485.1 GCA_019236675.1 Verrucomicrobiota bacterium | reverse complement strand
TTGTCCCCGAACTCTCGCAACCGGGTTCCGAGGCCACCGCAAAAAAGCACGACTTTCATAGTTTGCTAATTGGATTTTGGATGAATTGACAAAGCCAATCTCGCTTCGAGCTAGCCAGCGTGGCGTTAGCTTCGAGCTGTTCGTGGTGCTCTTGCTTTAGAGGATCAATGCGCTTTAACACACGCTCGCCGAGCGCCGCTCTCCCCGAACGGGAGGTTTAAACCAGCTCCGTAAACGCTCGCTCACCATTAAACGAAGATATCTAATCGCTCCCACGACACAGTTCCCAAGCCACACATGCAGGTAGAAACCGTAGTTCCCGATAAGAAAGTAATTTCTCTGTCCCGAAATAAACTGCCGGATCGACCTCTCGACATCCCTGACAAAGCTACGGCAGAGATCGGAGTCCTTGAACAGGTATTTGGCATACAGGGCGCCGTTGCCAATCGCGTAGCTAGCAAAGAGCTTATCTCCCTCTGACTGCAGTTTTCTTCCGTGATGATGGTAGACGACCATATCAGGAACGTACTCAACGGTGACTCCTGCAAGATACGCCTGATAGATCCAATCGGTATCTTCCACAGCCGGGATGGTAGTTCCCTGTCCGATACGCTCGTCGAAAGGTCCAATTCGTTCGGCAACTTCGCGACGCAACGCCATGTTGCATCCCATTATGGCAGCACCAAGGTTGTCCTGTTTTGCCGACCTCAACCGGCGACACCAGCGCCGCAAATCAGGGCTGGTCTTGATTGAGAGGGTTAAATCGGTCGGGTCACCAAGTTCGACTCGCCCGCCGCGCAGCACTGGCTCGGTATCAGCAGCATCGTGCCGCAGCAAATCGTGGATGTAGTCTTCACTTAGCCGGCAATCATCGTCCGTAAACACAAAGAAATCGCCCTGAGCTACCCGCATAGCGTAATTTCGCGAGGCTGATAGCCCCGCACTGAGCTGAAACAGTAAGTGCACCGGCACGGGGCATGTCGCAGCCCAATTTTGGATGACGAGGGTGGTATTGTCCGTCGAGCCGTTATCGACAACAATGATCTCTCCATCGCCGGGCGCGGACTTGCTGATAGCCGCTGCGATAGAGGTCAGGCAAGCGGCGATGATATGTGCCCGGTTTTTTGTCCCGACGATGACGGAAACCTTCATTGCGGTTGTTCAGGGTTCAATTTGTGACCATGAAATGGTCGGAGAGAGTAGCCTGGAATCGCTCTCTTCAATCGTTGCCCGGTGATCACCAACACAAACTTGAGCATACCCAACACATTGTAGGCCAGACCCACGTGCAGGTAGAAACCGTAAGTCCCGATAATATAGTAGTTTTTTCGGCCGGAAAGCAGCTGCTGTATCGAAATCTGAATATCCCGGAAGAACTTGCGACAGAAGTCGAAATCCTTGAATAGGTATTTTGCATAAAGCGCACCATTCCCAATCATGTAATTAGCAAATAGCTTGTCCCCTTCTGCCTGCCGTTTTCTTCCGTGATGATGATAGATCACCATATCCGGGACATACTCAATCGTGATGTCTGCAAGATAGGCCCGCCAGACCCAATCGGTATCTTCCGCAGCAGGTATACTGCGACCCGGCCCGATGCGCTCGTCGAAGGGGCCGATACGTTCAGCAACTTCCCGGCGCAAAGCCAGATTGCATCCTACAATGGAGGCGGCAAGATTTTCGTATCTTGCTGACCTCATCCGGCGATGCCACCGCGTCAGATCCGGGCTGGTCTTGATTGAAAGGGTTAAATCGGTCGGGTCACCAAGTTCGACTCGTCCGCCGCGCAGCACCGGTTCGGTATCTGCGGCGTCATGTCGCAGCAGATCCTTGATGTAGTCTTCGTTCAGCCGGCAATCATCATCGGTAAACACAAGCAAGTCTCCCTGAGCAACTCGCATCGCATAGTTGCGTGCTGCGGAAAGCCCCGGTCTAGACTCGGAAAGCCAGCGCGCAGAAAATGGACACGCGGCTACCCAATTCCGAATGAGATCTAACGTACCGTCCGTCGAACCGTTATCCACGACAATGATTTCCCCATCCAGAGGCGCCGCCTTAGCGAAAGCCGCCGTTATAGAATCCAGGCACTCCCTAATGACGTGGGCCCGGTTTCGTGTTCCTACAATCACCGATATCTTCATCGATGGCTCTATGGTGAAGTGTGCCTCGCTTCCTCTGCTAAAGGTACGGAGGAGTGCGACGCGGAGAAAGCGTCAGTTATATGTGGAACGCGCATAGTTTTCATCTGGCCGTTGGCATCACTTCACTCGCGCGTTTTTGAGAATCAGCGGCGCAGTCCCCTGAAGGCGAATACCTCCGGGATCGACTCGCAAGCAGCCTATTCGCTTTCCGGATTAACAGATTTAGTGTCGCTTTCAGATTAAATCCCAGATCCAAAAGCTCTAAAATTACTGGCCAAATCAGCTCGCGCCGGGGCAAGTCATAGTTCATAAGGCCCCACGCTTTTTTATGGAAATCCCAGTACTGTTTCGGTCTCCCAACCACCAAAGAACGGCCCAGCCGCCGGTGATATGCCGATTTTCGTTTTCGAGTTATTTCGTTCGATTCGCGACTATCGAACATTTCAGCACCGTAGGCCCTAGCGAGAAGATATTGATAAGCCGGGACGTAATCGAAGTTAGAGAAAGCCTCGGACACTCCACCGTTGTCATCCCTTAGAAAAGCCAAAATCTGGTGAACGAAGCCGAATTTCCATTGGCGTAACACCCGAAAACAAAGATCGACATCGTCGAAAAACAGACCGGGTTGGAAGCAGGGACTAAGCGGCGCAAGCGCTGCTGCGCGAAACAATAGAGTTGTCGGCGTACCAAAGTAATAGCACCAGTCTGTGCGCAGGTGGTCCCGGCGAGCTTCGTCCCCATCCAAAACTTCGTTCGGCCAGGGCGCCCCTCCGCCGCGCAATGCCTGTCCGTGCAACCAATAACAACCGACCAATCTGATCTCATGATCGCGGTCAGCCAAGGTAACCATCCGCTCCAAGCACTCGGGCCACAGCCAATTGTCCGCTTCGACCATCTTAACATATTCTGCATCAGCCGCTCTCAAATCGACTGCCCGGTTGTAATTCCCGCTTTGAGACAAGAATTCCGCACAGTGTTCTACCCGAAATCTGGAATCCTTGTGCGCGAAATAGTCAGCGATTTCTCCGGTCCTGTCCGTGCTGCAATTATTGACAACGACTGCCGTCCAGTCCGAATAAGTCTGGGCCAAAATACTCGCCAGGCACTCGAATAGATCAGTTTCTCCGTTATAGACAGGAACGACAATAGAAACGCGAGGCATATGGATCACTCCCTTTTTTATCCGCCGTCTCGAGCCAAGTTCCGACCCTAAGTCTTGCGCGCGTACGCGACGTCGGTTTGAGGCCAGGCCATTCCGCAAGTACTCCCCACAGTAGACATATGGACGAATGGGTGTGGTTTCATACCTCTGACTGCTTCGAAGTATCGTGTTTGCAATGCCCTTAGAACAGGCGTTTCCTCGGGCAGAGGAAGACCTTCTATTGACTTAGCGAGCACCACCTCAGCTAGCGTTCCGCAGAGCGCGATCTCATCAGCAACCAGTAGCTCAGTACGGTCTATGGGACGCCTCACAAAAGGAATACCAAGAGATTCTGCGAGCACCTCCAGTATTTCCAAAGTAATGCTCTCGAGAGCTCCTTCCGTTGCGGGCGGAGTAGCTATCGCTCCATCCCTTACCATCAAAATACAAGCACCGGTTGCCTCTGCTACTCGGCCCCATTGATTTAGCAGAATCATTTCCTGCCAACCCCTTTTTCGCCCCTCTATCCTGGCTAAACGTGCAACTTGATAATTAGTGCTGGTTTTGATTCTCGCCGGCAGTGCCACATCAAGGCTCCGCTGCCAGGTACTCACACCTAAATCTATAGGGCTAGGTATGACTTTGTCCTGATGAAAAGCCGTGACCACCAGATCGGCAACGGTGCCTTCACCCCAATGACCTTCCGTTACGAACAGGGTGGTGCGAAACCACATATCCCGGTCGGGTTCCAGCAGCGATGAAGCGAGTTGCTCGATCGAGTTTTTGTACTCTTCGAACGAGGAAAGGCATGGGATATGAAGTAGCCGTGCCGACTTCTGAAGGCGCTCGTAATGTCGCTGAAGCATGACGACAGCAAACGGGCCGTCTGGTTGCCAGTACCCTTTTAAGCCTTCAAAGACATTCAGGCCTCGATTGACCGCCTCACAACCAACGTGCAGCGTTGCTTCCTCCCATCGACGAAGCTTGCCCCCCATATAGACGAATTTCGGTTGTTGAAGATTTAACATATTTTGTCGTACTCCGGGTAACGAATCGTGGAGACCCGGAGAGCCGTAACGGATGAATCAAAAAGCAAGGCGTTCATGTGTTACGTATTCTTTCGAATTGCCGCAGTGTTATATATTGAAGCATTAGTAAGGGGCTCAAATTGCCTCCAATTCTGTGAATGCAGGGATTTCTCCAGGAACCACTGCTGTTCATCATGCAGCGGGTAGAATGGTTCCAATTGGTTAACCTGATCCCTTGCAGGATCGACTCGCATAAAGGTGACATGCCTAGATCCACGAAAGTGTGCCTCAGCGGCGCCCGGCAGAAACAAGCGTGCGCGGTGGTTGAAATGCTCGTCGTCAGTTCTGCTATTGGGTTGGATTCCTCGAGCACGATCGGCTTATTGATATCAGTTCTATGGTCGGTCAGGGTTCATCACAGAGATACCGAGGTCAGATAAACCGTTTTCTTATTTTTCCCCCGGTATTCTCTGCGTTTCTGTGGTGTAATTTTCGGGCCAATCGAGCAACCCCGCCTCACGCAGCGATTGAGTTGCCTGACTAATCTGCTCAAACGGAATACCGGACCGAACCGCGATGTCGAGAAGATCATGCTCTCCGTCCGAAAAGTTCAGAACCCAAAGCATAGCCATCTCCAGCATCGCCCTATCCTTCGCTCCGCCCATTTGCCGATATAAGCCGCGGCGCCCAAGTTGAGGTTCACAAGTCGGGTTAAGGTTAAGGTAGGGCCGGTTCTCCTCCAGAACCCGGATGACGCGTAACAACTGCACAAGCGACTCCCCGAGCGCAGTGGGTGTGACCAGCGAAAGATCATCTGCCGAAGTGTGGTATTCCGGGTAACAACCATTTGGCGTGCGCATGAAGCAGCCGACTGGTAGATTGATACCGGGAGAGCAGTACTGTCTCTCATCGTAACCATAAGGCGCGAAATCCAGAATATTGAATTCGTTCCCGCTGTGGGCGAGCACGTGTTCAACCGTGCGATCGATCTCCGCATCACCGCGACGGCTTCGCTTATACGTGAACTTACCGGGATCACCGAGACAGGATAGTACCAGTCCATGTTTGATCTGGGGCAGAATGGCTTCATTCAAGGCTAGCCAGGTGATCGACCCAATGGTGCCGGGAACCCATACGAATCGGTAGGAATATCGCGGTGAAGTGCCTTGGAGAAGAAGCGCCATTCGGGCCGCAATCACCATCCCTGAAAGATTGTCGTTGCAGAGGGACGGGTGGCAGGAATGGCACGAGATCAGCACCTCATCGTCGGTTTGACCTTGGATCCTAAATTCACCGTAAGTCAGATGCCCGGGATGCAGAGTAGAATCGATATAAACATGGTATTCTCCATCTTTCAGCCTATCGAGTTGCTGTTGAGCCAGGCAGAAACCCCAGTCTTTCTGGTAGTACGAAGTTCGATAGGGTATCCAGCGCGGAGCTTCAGGAATGGTGAAAAGATGGGGTCGAAGTTCCGCCAGCGACATCATTCGGTTGACCGGCACGCTATAGTTCAGGACATGAAGATTTGACTTCCGAAAGTCGACCACCCGTTCACCGGCTTCGTTCATGATATAGGCGTCGCGGATGTTCCACTCGTCTGGAACCGTCCAGTCAAAGACTGGTGTATTACTTATGACCTCGCGCATTGCCAGCGGGATGATTTCGCGAAGCACACGCAGACTGCGCCGGACTCCATTACCGGTGATGCTCCTACAGATCGGATAAAGGCGCTCGACCAGCGCATAGGCAATCTCACCCTCAGCGTTAGGGTCGATCACTTTTAGCACGTCAGTCATAAAGGGATCCCCCGTCTCGCGGCTGCCTGCTATTACCACCATTAGGAACTCCTTCTCAAAGGCGAAATAAGGAACGACTCAGTGCTTAATTCGGAAGAAATCAAGGCAAGGCTTAGTAATCGCTAGCCTCTATAGCCAATCCCAACTGAGATCCCGCTCGGATATCGATGCTACGGACAACGGCCAATTGATTCCAAGCTTAGGATCGTTAAATCGAAGTCCCCGTCCAACTTTTGGCGAATAGAATTCGCTCATCTGATAAAAAACTTCCGTGCCGTCCTCCAGAGTCTGGAACCCATGAGCAAACATCTCGGGCACATACAAAGCTTTGCGATTTCGCGCGGTTAATTTGACACCGAAATGTTGTAGATAGGTCCGCGAGTCGGGTCGCAGATCCACAATCACATCCCATAACGAACCGGCCGTACAACGAACGAGCTTTGCTTCTAGCAATGGAGCTAACTGGTAGTGTAATCCCCGAATCGTCCCTGCCCTGACATTCCACGATGTGTTACACTGAACAAATTTCACAATCAGACCCTGGTCGTGAAACTCCTTCTCACAAAAGGTGCGCGCAAATAGGCCACGGTCGTCCTCGTGCGGTTCCGGTTCGACGATGCAAGCGCCTTCCAACGAGGTAGCGATAAAACGCATTATTCGGTCCAATAGAAATGTTCATCTAACTGTCCTGTCCGCATTAAGTATTGGAGCTGCTTCAGTCGGGTGAAAGCTCGGCATTCAAATACCTCGGCGGTCATTTCGACTCGCCTAAACAAATTGAGCAGTTGTTCGGCTCCCTGTCTCGCATCCCAGCGACACTCAAAACCAGGCAGATGCTTTTTAATCTTCTCGAACGACACCCGGTAGCTACGATTGTCCGGACTGGGCGGACCAAACGAAACCGTGCAGCCAGGAAAAACTTCCCCCACTATTTGGGCGATCTCTCTAACTCGGTAATTATGATTTGTGTTGCCAACATTAAACACCTCGTTAGCGACAGCTTCCCGGGGTGCTTCTAGCACCGCGAGAATCGCTTGGCAGATATCAAGTCCATGCACGATCGGCCGCCAAGGCGTTCCATCGCTCGTCATGCTTATTCCCTTCCCCGTCCAAGCTAGACCCGCCAAATTGTTGAGAACGATATCGAAACGCATTCGCGGTGATGCTCCGTAGGCAGTCGCATTTCGCATACAAGTCGGCGCAAACCGTTCGTTCGCTAGCCTTCGTAGATCTTGTTCGACCAGAGTCTTACAGATTGCGTATGAGGTCTGCGGATCGGTCGCTGATTCCTCGGTCAAAAAATCTTCGCCCGCCACGCCATACACGCTGCATGACGACATATATACAAAGCGCCCGACGCCTGACTTTCGTGCCAGTTCCGCCAACCACACCGAGCCTTTGTGATTTATTTCATAGGTAATCTGTGGCGCCAATTCGCCGGCGGGATCATTTGAGAGATCCCCCATGTGGACGATTGCTTCGAAACCTGCGAGATCGGAGGCATCCAGATCGCGAACATCCTTAACCAGCGTCGCCGGCGTCGGATCTTTGCTACGGTAGAGCATACGCTCCTTGTAGAATCCGGTGTCCAGCCCGACAACGTCGTGGCCGCTTCGCATTAAGACAGGCGTCAGGAGCGAGCCTAAATAGCCGTCGGAGCCAGTGACCAGGATACGCATAGAACTTTATCTAGTAGTGGAAATTGCCTCATCCGCCTTTACTGTACCTGTAACGGGCCGGATCCGGTTGGTCCCAGCGTCTTCTTTCGGAGTGGATGCGGGTACGTGAACGGTGTCCACTGGGGCATCGCCACATTGACGAAGTAATCTCGATTCCGTTGAAGGAAGGTTTCGATTTTTTGTCCCTTCGCGCACTCGTCCGGACTATATTGGCTGGGTAAAACGTAGTTGGGACTCGTGGTCAGGGAACCCGTATTATTCCAGACATACAGTGGATCGGAGACAGCGCCGACTCCGTCCTGGCTCACTCGAGGTGTCCCGAAAACGGCCTTACTGGAAGCACTCCAGCCCTGACCGGTTTGATGCGCTGCCGGATACCCTGTCTGACATGGGATTTGTCCTAACCGATTGATAGAAAAAACGTTCAACTGGACTCCAACCTTGGTCGGGATCTCGTCCAATTTATTATTCGTCACAACCCCGGTTCCGCCCCGAATCTCAAACCAATAGTTTAGATTTAGCGGATAGGCGGTTCCTCCAAATGCCTTTCCGCTGGCACTGCGGGTGAACGTGCAGCCATAAACCTCCCAATGCCGAGTGCCCCAGGTGCTGGTTTCCTGGCCATGACTCCCGCACGCCGCGTTGTACATCTCGTTGTACCGCCATACCACTCGGCTGTTGTCATCCCAGTTTGCCATGGTATTGGCCGCGTCTCGAAAATAGCAGGATTCGATATAAGTGTTTAGCGTTCCAGCCGGGTCTCCGGTGCCATACTTCGTTGCCGAGCCGCCCAGTGTATCGGGCCGGTTCCATGCTGCGCAGGTCGCGCTTGTATCGACAAACGAAATGCCGCCTAGAGCATCACTGTGGGTCGCGAAGGAACAGTTCCAAACCACACCGCCGTTTCCGTGAAACACCACGGCATATTCGTAGCCCGTGACGAACGAGCAATCGTGGATCAGGACCGGTTGACCGCTGAGTTGGTTAACTAACAGAGTAAAGGTGTAGTTGTCGTTTGAGCCATCTAGATCGCTTGTGAAATGTATACCGCTCAACTCAACGTTGCCGTTTGGCGAAGCGTTCAGAACCAGCAGGTGGCCGCTTTTGTAGCCGCGCTTGATGGTCACGCCGCCAAGCGACTGTGCCATGATGTGCACAGCCGTATTTTTGCTGTTTGTCACTGGCCTATTCCAGGTATACGAGCCGTTCTGGATTTTGATAATTGCTCCATTGCGGGCAGAATCAAGGGCACCCTGAACATCCTTTTCCGATCCATCTGTGGTGTAGATGTTGCCCGAAACCATGGAGCACCACGCCGTTGACCCGCACAACATCAAAACAATAAGCGGCAGTTTTGTGATGGGGCTTGTCATACTGGGCATGCAATCAGCCACGTCAGGAAAGCAGATTCGCATACACGGCCCGGGTGATTTCACCGACTCTCTTCCACGAGTACTTGTCGGCGGCGAAGTCCACGATCTGGCTACGAGTGGTGTCCAATCGGTGAAAGAGCTCGCTGGAGAAGTAGTTTTCGATACTTTTGGCCAGCCCGATTGGATCGCGCGGCCGGCACACAAAACCGGTTCGTCCCTCGACAATGTCTTCTTTGAGAGAACCGACATCTGCAGCAATAGCAGGTAAACCGAAGTTATAACCAAGAAACAGGACCCCGCTCTGGAAAATGTAGGTATAAGGCAATACCAGAACATCAGCCGCTTTGAAGTAGATTTCTGTGGCTGCATCCGGCACATACTCGATGCGCTCGACCACGTAAGGCTGAAGATCGGGAGAAGAAATCCGGCGCTGAATTTCGTTCCAATAGGAGGCGCAGCCCTTTGGTTGTCCTGCAATAACCAGGCGGTAGTCTGCTTCTTTTGCTACCAGCAACGCCATCGCTTCAACCAGGTACTCCAGCCCCTTGTAGGGTGCGATATTACCGAAGAAGAGCACAACCTTTTGCCGGCAACTTAGTCCTAGTCGGTGTCTGGCAGCCACGGGCGTCAGGTTGGTTTTCGGCACCGTGCTGTTGATTCCGAACGGAATAACGCTGATCTTGGTGTCCGCCACCGCAAAGCTGCTTCGGAGTTCATTTCTCATCTGCTCCGTATGAACGAAAAGATGATTACAAAGCTGATACTGGATCTTCAGGGTCAGCCGGTTAAGAGGGGTGTCGCGCCCGTCACGCCAACCTGCATTCACGTTGTGAACTGTGAGAAGCACTTGCTTACCGAGAACGCGATAGTAGAGCATTAGCAGTGTGCGATCGAAAACCGCGAACTTGTTGTTCCAGAGCAGGTGAAACAATTTCGGCTTAGCCGTGGCGGAATAAAAAGCCAGACGCAAATAGTAAAGCAGCACGCGCACGACTTTCCTAACTGCAGAGACGTTTGCGCGCATCTCCTTACGCAGATTCAGGAAGCGAACCAACGGACTACGATGCAGCGAGGGGTCATCCAGTTCATCGCTCCCGATAAAGTCCAACCCTACTCCCTCGTCGATCAGAGCCGATGCTAGTCCAAGCGCGTAGGGCCTGTCACCTCCGCCAGTTAGAACGGCCACGCGGCGGTTAGCATCCAGCAAGGTGGATCCCTTCTCGCTAGGGAGGCCGACGGAACGCAGCCCACCGCCCGCAGACAATCGATCTTGTTTGCCCAGCCCTGCCAGATCGGACCCAGCCTGCACTTGGGTCTCGCTCTCGGATCCTCCTTGGCTCGCTGTTTGCATCTTAATGGCTTGTGAGTTTCAGAGTGGCGCGACTTTCCAAAGTCGCGCCACTCTTTTGCTTCAGTTAGGCTCAGTCTTTTAGCTGCCGCTCAGTTGGCTAAGCACAGCTCCGAACACCTCTTCAACACCAATTGCCGTGGTAGCGCGGGAATCAAAGTCGCGTCGGTAAAAATATTGGGATAGAAGCGGAGATACGATCTTCGTTTGAATTCCGTACTCATAAATCTCCCACGGGCTTGTGCAGTTGAAAATGCTTACACAGCGGGTTTGACTGCCAAGCGCCATATGCATGGGCAGACTGTCACCGCCAACCAGGCAACGATGATTCTGCACGTCACCCAAATGCTCGAGCAACGATTTTCTCCGCGGCAGTATATTCACCGTCAAACCTTCCGCTTCAAGTTTCCGCTTCAGTTCATCGTAGTACGCCCAATTCTTCATCGGCCAAACCGGACCCGCTTCCGGTGCGATGGCGATATCTCCGGAACAATCAGTGCTTACCGCATCCGGCAGTAAGTACTTCTGACCCTCAAACCGCAATCCTAAACCCTCAAAAATCAGCTCTTGGTAAGTGCGCCGGTTTTGCAGCTTAAGCTGGTCGGCTTTCTCCCTGCCGTAGACGCTGATAAGACTAAGATCAAACCAAGGTCGCGAGTCGCTGGTGTATTCAAGTTCGTTTCGCTTATTCAGATATGCCCCAAATAGTAGCTTGTAACTAACGTCCTTGCAGAATTCGGCCACCTCACCATCGTCCTCCAGATTGATGACAAGGTCATAGTCTACATCCTTGGCCACGGCACGATCTTCCCAAGACAAACCGCGAAGGTTCTTCGTCAATCCATCAAGCAACACCAGATTTTTGTCCGCCGTTATCCAGGTGATTTCACCTTCCAAACAGCGAAGTAATGGAGTGGTCCGAACGACGTCTCCAGTCGCGTTCAACTTGATGATTAAGATGTTCATTTTGCTAGCTATACTGTTAGTTGGACAGGGTAGTTCTTAATTAAACGGCTTGAGGAAGCGAAAATGGCCTCCGGGCATTGGGGTCTACCCGCCCAGAGTTATAGAAGGGAAACTCGCCGACCGAAAGACGAGCGGTCGGAGTATTCTTTAGTAAACGTGCACAGACGCGCCGATAAACGGCGGGTTAAAATTAAGCTTTCGGGAATCCGATGGAGAGCGTGCGACTAACTAAGCCTTGATCTCAACATCCTATTTCATGAATTGAGCAACGTCGAATAAATCAATTCGACGCTGAGTGCGCGGTTGATTTCGTTCAAATAGTTATGCGTTCCCGCGACATGGCCTCTGACCATCCGCTCCACTGTCTTCTTCTCAAAATGTCGCGTGTAATTGGCTTGTGGATTCAGCAACATTCCCTGGATGAACTCCGAAAAATGCGTCTTAATCCAAAGCCGGTAACCCTCCCACTTCTGCCGTCCTGATAAAATTTTCTCCAGCCTTAGTTTAGCCAGGGTCCGATCAACTCGTGTCAGCCAGTGGGGCGTCGCAAAGAGATAGATGTACTCAACCTTGAACAAGGCCCACGCCGCTCCGTAGAGGAGCTTTGTTATCATCCGATTATCAGAGGCAAATTTGCCCATATTTGTCGCAATAGTGCCGAGCTCGCGACTCTTGTCCCTCACGTACTGTTCCTGCACTGTACCGGCCGTCCGAACCGCCAGAGGAGCCTGGTACATCAGTTTCACAAGTTCGTTATCCATATAGGGTGTCCGCAGTGTGATCTCGGATTGTTCGATAGCGACCCTTCCGAATTCGTGCCACGGAATCTCTTGGCTGACGACTCTGGTGAGGGGGTGGTTGTTTGGATTAATCTCCGCGTATGATGGCAGCCGTTCCACGAGTGATGTCAAGCTGGGCTGAAGCAGACCGGATGGATAGATCAGCGAAGGCATGAGCCTTCTGATTCTGACCACTTCGCTGCCGAATTTCCCAGTTAGCCGGATTGGTGCGATCTTGCGCGCGGTTTCATTAAAGTAGACATCATGCGCTCCAAATGCGTCGTGGGTCCCGTCCGAAAGATAGATAGCCCTGCGCGCAAATTCCGGGAATCCTGTGAGAAAGCGACCATCGATGGTAATCGCCTCGAATGGCTGGTTGTTAACCTTGGCGATCTTCCGGGCAACGCTGACGTCAAATAATTCCCCCCACTGTCCGCCAAATGTGTAGCAAGGAACCGATCGATTGCCCTCCTGAAGGGCGGCCGCAATCATTCGCGTATCCAGACCGGCGGTGAGGGAAAAAGCCACAGGATTCGCTCCCCGCGCGTAGCTTGGAAATACCCGTGAAACTGTCTCAGAGAACGCTTGGTAAAATTGCTCGGGCTCAAGGGTCGGCTGTTTCTCCCAATCGCTGAAATGAAAGTAACTCCGCCGTTTCGGCTGAACGCTGTCCTCAAAATCCCAGCAGGAGCCAGGCGGGAGCAAGGAGATACCTTTAAAGAGAGTCTTGGCCTTCGTGACACAGTTGTACCGAAGATGTTCTGCCAATGATTCTTCCTCAATGCTCCGCAGATCAGGACGAATCTTCAGCAACGATTTCGCCTGCGATCCAAAAATAAACTCATCCTTCCCTTCATGAATGTAGATCCTGCCCATTCCAAATCGGTCATTGAAAAGCGTTAGCCGCCTTTTACGAAGGTCCGCGATGATACCGGAAAACCAGCCGTTCAGTTGGAGAAAAAATTCCTCGCCAAATTCCTGGTAAAGCTCCATCAGGTACCGAGCATTCGAATCGTCGCCGCCGCCAAGGCGCTTCAACCGTGATCGAGATTCATCCTCCAGAAAACTCTCGCCCTGAAAAATCAGCACGATGTCCTTCTGACGACTGACAAGGGGCATGCAATCAGCAAACGATCCTTGAAGGTTCATCCAACCCACATATAGGCCGAGCTCGGGATCCTTGTACTGCCCCCCCGTATATTGTGTTCCATTCCGCATCGCCTCGACCATAAGCTGCAGATCGGAGTCAATCGTTTCGTGTGGTGTTTTTCGAATGATTCCTGCAATCCCAGACATATTCTTAGATTCTGATAATTAGTTAGAATGAACCGGAGGTGATCGACTCGCCTTGGCCAGCCATCACGGTTTGGCGAGGGGGCGCGCTTTAATTTTGAGGTCAGCTCCGCTCCGGCGCAGAAAGCCAATCCGCAAGGGAAATTTGTTGTGCCGCTTCAGCTCCCATTTTTGTAAGAACAAACGCCATTTAATGGGGATCAACTCGATCATGATTATGTTAAATGAGTTGTAAGCTAGGACTTCGAAGCCCGCATCCTTTAGCTCGGCTATGTACCAACGATAGGGACGGATATGCTCTAACTTCGTTGGCCGCTTGAGAAACATTTTGAGTTTTTTGGCTGCGCACAACGTCGAAAGGTAAAGGGAAGACTTATTCTTCACGTGTAGAACAAGCGTACCGCCGCTCTTCAATACTCGGGAAAATTCCTTAAGCGCAGTTCGCACTTCGGCATCGTCCAAATATTGAAATACGCTCATGCATAGAACCTTATCGACCGCATGGTCGGGCGACGGAAGTTGGGTGGCATCTCCCTGGACTAACTCCACATTTTCTATTTTGTAAGTTTCAATATGCCGCCGGCAGCGATCAAGAGCGCCGGTGGTGTAGTCCATTCCAATCACACGCTTAACCCTTGAGTGCAGCAGCAACTCATTGCTCCCCGTTCCGCAGCCCACGTCTAATATAGTATCTGCGGGTTGAGGATCGATGAAGGCGAGAAGTTCACGCTTCGATAAATCTTCAATCTCCTGCTCCCGGAGCTTCCCGTGGTCATATTCATAATCAGACCAGCTTTTGGCGGCATTCTCCTCCCAAAAATCTCTCCATTTGACGGAATTATTCATTCAAACTACTCCACGAACTAGGGGTCAATCATAATGGTGGAAGTCAGCCAATTAGGCTCCACCGACGTGAACTGTGTGCTCTTGATTTCGCCGCAATCCGCGCAGCCATTGCTCGACCATCACCAGGCTGAACAGCAACTTATGATTGTCGGCGCGGTTGGAGCGATGGTCGTTCAGCAGGCGGCGTACACCGGTGGGATTTAGCAAGCGATACATCAGCGATTGTTCATCGAGCAGCGTCTCCGCCAGGCGGCCACTAACTGTGGAGTTGAACCAGCCATCGACAACATTCACCGCGAAGCCGCGCTTTTTTCGCTTCAGAATTTGTGGTGGCAGGAGGCTCCGGCAAACTCGCCGGTGCAGCCACTTGCGCTCACCATTGCGGATCATGAAACGGGCTCCCAGGCGCTGCGCGAATTCGACCACCGTGCGATCCAGGTAGGGAACCCGCACTTCAATACTATGCGCCATGGACATTTTATCGCCGAACATCAGCAGCTCGTCCGGAAGCGAAGACCGCACTTCGAGCATTTGAAAGCCGCCCAGTTCGTCCGCGTGCTCCATCTGAGGCAGAAGATCGCGCCAGTATTCCACGATGGCATGGCCACGCCTCGGCGGAAGGACGTCATCCTTGAACAGCCCGTCAATCGTCTCCAACGGAGCCAGGGAAAATACGCTGTGATACCTTTGCAAGCGATCCGCAGTGCCGAGCGACTGGACTCCACGCTTGAGCGCCTCATTGCGAGGTAATCGATTGACCGCACCACCCAAGATCGAACGCACGCCGCCGGGCAAGCCGCGCCAGTGTTTTCCGTAATGCACGCCGAGATGCCGAGTGTAGCCACCGAACAATTCGTCCGGTCCTTGCCCGATCAGAGCCACCTTCACATCCTGCCGCGCACGCTGGCACACAAAATACATCGGAACGACGCTCGAAGACGTGACCGGCTCCTCCAGGAAATCCACGATCTTCGGAAACGATCGCTCAAACTCTCCGCGGTCCAACTGCACCGGAATGTGTTTTGCCCCTAACAACCGCGCGGTCTCCGCTGCGTCGGCGAGTTCGTCGTCGGCAAAGGTCTCGCCGTAGCCGACGGTGTAAGCTGGCCATTCCCCGCCATACTCGTTCATCAGTGCTAGTAGCAGCCCGGAATCGAGACCGCCGCTCAGCAGAATGCCAACCGGCACGTCGCTTAGGAGATGGCGACGCACGGCGCCCTTGTAAAGGTCCAATAATTCCCGAGCCGCCTCGGCGTCCTGCTTGGGATTGTCAAAAGGAACAGGCGTGCAGTTGTACCAACGCTGCTCGCTACATCTGCCATTCTCGACCACGAGCATCGTCCCGGGAGCCAGCTTGCGGATCCCTTGAAACATAGTAAGCGGCGACGGCACATACCGGAAACGTAGAAACAGATTGAGGGCCACCGGGTCGACTTCCGGAGTTGAATCCTCAGCAGCCAACACGGCCCGGATCTCCGAGCCGAATGTCAGGCACCCGCCAGAAATACGGTAATAGACTAGCTTTATACCCATGGCGTCCCTAGCGACCAATAACCGCCGCTTCCGGACATCCCAGATGGCTAGACCAAACATGCCATTAAAATGGTTGAACACGTCGGTTCCCCACTCCTTGTAACCGTGGATGATCACTTCCGTGTCAGACCGAGTGCGAAGCTGATGACCCTTCGCCTCCAACTCTGCCCTCAGCTCCTGGTAATTGTAGATTTCGCCATTAAAAACGACCCAGACGCTTTCCTCGGCATCCGACATAGGCTGATGACCACCCGAAAGATCGATGATGGACAACCGCCGGAAACCTAGTCCGAGATTATCATCAAAGAAGTATCCCTCATCATCGGGACCCCGGTGCGCGATGGAGCGCGCCATTCGGCGGACACGCTCTTCTACTACCTGTTCCTGGCTGCCAAAGTTAAATTGCCCGGCTATACCGCACATAAATCAGAGAATAGGCAAGGGACCTCGAACGGAAAAATGAAGCGCACACGGTTCTACTCACCTACCAAGTGGCACGTTAATTCCTTCAGTTAGTTCGAAAACTTGCGGTACCTTCGGCACCCTTTTCATACCAGCCCGGGATTCGGTTGGAGCCGGCGGGAGGATTTGAACACTCCATCTGCTGAATACGATTCAGCTGCTCTGCCTTTGAGCTACACCAGCTTTGAGGGAATTAACTAAAAATATCTGGGTTAGGTGGTCAAATTCTTTTCGCTGACGGACTGTTCTGCAGACGGTCCGCCGTCTTCATGACTTTCCTTGCCAGCGTACCGTCGATCATAGAATTGTGATCGTAGACGTCTCAAATAGCTTATCGCCGATGAAGGAATCAAGCTCTTTAGTCCCTTGTGAAGCCCCAGCCCGATTGCAATCTTTCCTTTGAGGCTTAGCGGCAAGAAATACCTAGGATAGGTTATCTCTTCGAATCCGTTCCGGCGCTTAAACTCGGTCAACGCACTGTCTGCGTTTCCTTCGTAGATGTATTTCCCGTAGAGCAAACATGCAATACCCTTGCTTTCACACACCTCAACCGCTTTCGCCAGGAGGGCGTTTATTGGCCTCTTGTCCTGGTGCTCATTCATTGCCAGGATTTGAATGAGAGTGGCGATCCGATCAACATATACTATCTTAACGAAACCGATCAGTTCGTCTTTGAAGTAGGCACCAAGAAACTCGCTCCGGTCCAGGTAGGTCGCGTTTTCTCGTTTAACAGCTTCGAAGTCTTTCCCAAAGTGCCAGAAGCGTCTCCCCTGGCGAACCGGAGTCTCATCATAGATCTTTTGAATGCCTTTGACCAATTCGTCATCGAATTGGACAACTTTGACTATCACTCCTCGTTTCGCTGCTCGGCGGACATTCTTTCTGGACTCTTGCGGCAGTCTCTTCTCCCACCAATCGCTGAAGCTCGTGGTGGGCGTGGCGGCCCAGTTATCCCATTGCAAGCAGTAGCGGTATTTGGGTTCGGTATTCGGTATCTTCTGCGCGAATGTCAGGATGTCCGCTCGCAAGTGGCTCCTTCTCATCCTGGCGACGAACGCTTTGGGATCGCCGATTATCTCCCCTTGTACTAGTTGCTCATCCTTAACTGCTGCTATCCGCAACCAGTTACCGGTCACTACGACCGTCCGATCATATATCTCTGCCGACGGTACATAGACCGTTTTGCCAGCTATCCTGATCTCGGCTCGTTGCAATTTAGCGCAGGTGCTCATAGGTCCCTTAGGATAACGTGCTAACCATAGGCAAAAAGTGGGTCCGCAATGCGGGTTTCGGTTACTCCGTTTTCGTTTAGTGCGTGTGCTAAAGCAGCGAACCCTGCCGGGCTTCGCGAAGGTAGTAAGCAAGGCTACGGAACATCTGCGACTGACCCCAACGGTGCATCGGAACGTCGTCCCAGCCAAGATGCAGGCGGCGCGACCGGAAAGAGCCATCCGGTTTGATCCAGTCTTTCAGAATGCCGCTAACGACCGTGTTCAGGGTCTCATTTAACTGCGGGAACCGATCTCGCAGAAGCAGACACAAATTTATGCACTCGGCACAGTCGTAAAGTTCCCTTTTATACACGGTCAGACGAGGTGCTTTGGAAAATGGGCGCGGGAGCCCATCGCTGTCGAAAAGGTTGGCAACATAATAAGTCACGCCTTTGGAAAGCGCCTCCAGGCAACCCTGATGACCGTTCAGGGTATGAATCTTAGCCAGCGCTTTCATCACAAAACAAGTGTGGTAGTGATCCACAAAATCACGGACCCCGTCGACTGCATAATACCAGGAGCCATCCTGATTCTGATTCTGTAGCACAAAGTTCAGATTGCCTTCGGCGATCTTCCAATACGAATCATTAGCCAGAAGCTTTGAGGCACTTGTTAGCAAAAAAGAACGATAGGCAGCGGCATTGATTACACCTCCTTGATCAAAAGGAGTATAAGAACAGCTACTCGTCGTTTCCGAGATTTTGAAATCTTTAATATCAGATATTGCGTGCCGGGCAACTGACTCGAGTACGCTTTTCCATTCGGCCTGCGGCTCCAGGCGGTAAACGTGCAGGAACGCCTCATAGCCATAGGGCGTACTTGTGATCAGGGGAGTGTGTTTTCTAATCGTACCGTTTCGAGTGACCCAGTTGAATGGATAGCCCCAGCAATACTCTTTGTAATCGGGAGACCGGGTCTGTTCCAGTTCATTGAGGAAATGAATGGCTCGCTCAAAAAAGGCTGTTTCCTTGGTCGCCTCGTAGAGAAACGCGAACCCCATTGCATAGTGAGCGTCAGCTATCGGGAACCGTACCGGAGAGTAAAATAAGCGGCGCGTCGATGGGACGAACGCTTCACAAAAAATCATCGGAGCGACAGCGGCAATCCCGAGCTTCGGATTCCGGTAATAGAATGATTTGGCAAACGCACCAACGGGCCCGGCAAAAAAAGTTTGGTGATCCAATGAAGTCTCACCAAAGGCTTGAAGCCAATCCGTAAAGGATAGGAGAGTGGATGAAACTCTGTCCGCCAGCAGATCAGATTCGGTCCTCTGTTGTACTAACATAGCTACCTCTCTGCAGTCGCTACGGAGAAATTGTCCACTTTCTTGAAGCTCAAGAGCGTTCGAAGCACTGCTTTCAGTTTTTTCATTTGCTCTCGCCGGTGAAACCGCATCAACTCGGGCGTCACCGGGCGTTCCATTCGCCGCAGAGCCGCAAAGCAGTAACCCAAAAGGAGGGCTAGACCGCCTGTAATGACGGGTTTCTTGGTCATTCGATAAGCTACTCTAAAAATTTGCCACACAGGTGAACCGCCAAGGTAATAATCCTTTTCCCCATACGAAAAGAGTGCAGAGTGCGCGCCCCTTTCTGCGGTTCCCATGGATCTGTGATGATGGAAGGTTTTTTCAGGAAACGAGCGCACTTTCCAGCCTTGCATGCGAGCTGTCATAACTGCGATCCAGTCGACGCCACCTGCCTTATTGGCTACGTATCCGCCGATCTGCCGAAAGCAGCTGTATCGGAAGAGTTGGCATGGTCCAGCCACGTAGTTCTCTCCTTCAAAGCTGTCTTTTCTCGAATCGTATCCCTCCTCAGTAAAGGGGGTCCCGGCCACGCCTAACTCGGCATCCTCTTTGAACTTCTCCAGCACAAACGCCATATAGCCGGGCTCGAAGGAAACATCCGCGTCGAGATTCCCGATCACGTCGACTTCAAGGCCCTTCAGACGCTCAACCGCCGCATTTACGGCATGAGCTTTCCCGGCGAAACTACGATCGTGGCGATTCGGTCGCGCGAGTAGTTCTATCCAAGGGTAAGACTTCAAATATCTATCGACGATCAGCGCCGTGCTATCCGTCGATCCATCGTCCACAACAATCCATCTTTCAGGAAGTTGAGTCTGGGCGACGACCGAACGAATTGTGCTTTCAATGAACTTCTCCTCATTCCTAGCGGAAGTAATTAGGACGTAGTTCATACCACAGAAAACTCGGTTTGTTCTTTTTCAGCTACTTCGCTTCCCGAATAGATTCGGGAGAAAATTTCATCCATGACTCGAGCCGTTAGCAGGATCTCGCGGTGCGGGATTGGCAAAGGAGTGCCATCTCGGATGCTTTGATAAAAACGGCGAACCAGTTCAGTCATTCCGGAATCCTGGTACAGTTTCCTTCCTAAGAAATTAAGAATATTTCGTCGCCCGTTCCGGAGGTGCTCCATCGCACTCCACAAAGGCGGTAAGAAAAACGTAAGATAACTCTTACAAGCCCGCTTCTGATTCCGGATCAGGCTGCCAGCGACTTGATCCACCAGAATCGAGTTGAGCGGTCCACAAACCCGGAACTCACTCAGACCTGGTTGAATCTGAGTGGAGAAGCAGAAGAAAGCGGTCGTGCCACTCTTGTCGCGAATCATCACGCGCAGTTCATCAAGGACTTCTTCTCCACCGAGGTTTCGAAGCCTGTCGCTCTGGTGCGCGCTGGCTGTGATCTCGACGAGACCGTCATCAAGGAATTCAGCTAATCTCGCGATCCCATGGCTGATGACATTATGAAGCAATTGACCTGGTAGCTGCCTCACCCAATGGGAGCGATTCCCTAGAAGCGGCGCAACATAAGTTGCGTCTCCTAAATCATAGGAATAGTAGCTTTCCAGATGCACGGGTTTCCCGCCGAGAAATCCCTGCTCTATCAGTCGACGCATTTCGAGCATCTCGGGCGTAAACTGATAGTTGTGACCGGCCGTAATTTTTAGGCCGCGCGTTTCAGCAAGTTGAAGCAGGGTCTTCGCTTCGCTGGCCGTCACCGTAAACGGCTTTTCCAGATAGACATGGCTTCCTGACTCGAGGCACTGCCTGGCGAGTAGATAATGACTCTGGGGCGGTGTGGTAATATGAACAACATTCGGAGAAGTCGTCTTCAGCAATTCCCCTAAATCGGAAAAGCAATGAGAGACGCCCGCACGTTCGCCAAGTTGCCGGGCCATCAAAAACTCCCGGTCGCACACCGACACGATCTGGCAGTCCGGGACACGCGAGATAGCCTGAACATGCTGATCGGCAATCTTACCGCAGCCAACGATAGCGATGCGAAGCATGAATTAACTTTCCTGTGATTGGAATTGCGCCAAAAACGCAGCCAACGCCCTGTCCAGGTTTACTCTCGGTCTCCAACCCAACCGTTCTCGCAATTTCCGATTCGAATAACGGTTACCTTTCCATTCAGCAGCACAACGCCGACGATTGAAAGCCGGCGGGAGCTGCCCCTTCGACCACTTGGAATACTTTTCCCACAGGGCGCATACCCAATATGCTAATGCGTATGGAATTCGCACCGAGAAAAAAGGCTTCACGCGCTTCTTGTACGCGCGAAGAAATTGCCCGCTGGTGAGAAGCTGGTCATCGACAACGTTGAAGATCTCCCCATCCACGCCAGCCTTTAAACCTGACAATACGACCGCTTCCGCGCAGTTGTCCACAAACGTCAGCGGCAAGAGGTTTGAGCCGCCGACTTGGATAAAGAAGCCGAAGGTGTCGATTCCAATGCGACCGCTTAAATCCCGCTTGCCGGGTCCAAACACGGTTCCCGGTCGCAGGATAACATACGACAATTTATGTTTGTTCCCATATTCCTCGACCAACTCTTCCTGTTTCAGCTTGCCGAACCCGTAAGCGTCATAACGCTCCTGCGGGGCATCTTCTAGCGGGCAGGATTCGTCAAGCACTGCCCCTCGTTTCAATTTCAAGTTCGAGTAAACGGCAAAAGAGCTAACATTCACAAAACGCTTCGGCTCCCCGTGTTGCATAAACGCTTCCATCAGGTTGCGAGTCGCCAGGGCCGAGTTCATGAATGCTCCGGCAAAGGACTTATCAAATCCAGCAGCCAAATGATAAATAACTGAAACACCATCGGCCGCTTTCTCGCAATCATTTCGCGAAAGTAGATCGCCACAAACTAGCTCGACGCCGTCACCGCGTTGAGACCGACCGAGTATCTCTTTCAGCCTACTCAAATCGCTAGAAGGTCGTACGAAACAGCGGACATTTGTGAAACCATATTCCAGAACGGTTTCAACGACTTTCGCACCAATGAATCCGCTCGACCCGGTTACCAAGATGCGATCACTGGGCGAAACTAGATACTTTGCATCCATTTCAGTATCCAAAGGTAATGTTCTCCGACGACAGCGATAATATCAGTCAAGGAAACCTTTGAGGCTACACTCCGGCCGGTACCAATTTTCGCCTCGTTTGGCTAGGAACAGACCTCGAGAAGTGCTGACGGGCGTTTGGATAGTCAACCGCAATCAGGAAAAACATCGTCCAGACGAAGGAAGTGTTTACGAAGGCAGCTTCAGTATAGTTGAAAACGATAATCGCCAGAAGAAACGCTAACCTAAGGCGAGCAAACTCAAATCGCCTGACTAGTTCTCGCTGGATCTTCAGGAAAGTTCCGACAAACTGCCCGACCAACAGCGCGATCCCGATCCATCCCAGATTAAGATAGGTCTCAATGTATCCATTGTGAGCCTGTATGGGGTGAAAAGGGAATTGCACCCAAAGCGTGTCCAGCCGGCTGCCTAACCAAAAGCTTTCGAATCCCCTACCAAAAATTGGGTTATCTTGAAGCTTCAAAACCGACTGCCAGATATCGGTTCTGTCTGTCAGATTGAGATTCCGGCCAAGTCCTTTAACGACCTGCGTGTAAATCCCAAAGAACGGTTCCAAAGCGGCGAACACTAGTACGGCGGCGATCAGGTAAAAACCGACGTACCGCTTGTCAACAAACCTAAGTCCGACGAACCAGATCACGGCGATCCCCAAGAGCATCGTGACTAACGAAGTGGCACTCGACGCCTCAGCTAGAAGCCACCAATTCAACACAAAGAAACCTATATCCAAGATCAGCTCTTTTCGGCGCGTCCGGCGATTTTTGATTTTAAGCGTTTGCAGTATGCTCCAAAAAAAGAAGATCCCAAAGATCAGACACAAGAGACCGAGTTCGTTCTTGTTTAGGGCCACACCGCCGTTGAAACCTTGGCCTGTCCAAGAGTCGAACCCACGACCGTATTGCGGGAAATATTTTATGAAACAGATCGAGAGAGGCACCAACACATAAGCGATTCTCTTCAGCAGTCTCTTTACTGCCTCCAGAGGAACGGGATCTGTTAAAATCACAAGAACCATGATCGGGTGCCCTAGGATCTTGATCCACCGTTTAAAAGCGACAAGGGGAAAGTCCGACCAAAGGATTGAAATTAAGCTATACATCAGAAAAGCCGTCAGCCAGCGATTGTTTCGAGCAAACGTCAGTAGGTCCACGCCTCTTCGCCTGAGTACAGCGTACCCGGCTACAATCAATGCAAAATAAAAAGTAGCGTCAAGCGGACTTCCGTCTTCCCCTGATGTTATTACCGCGCCGGCGTCCAGGTTGAGCCACTGACCGGGGGACCTAGACCCATTGATCAGAAGCCAGATCAAAGGGAGCCATAGGGCGGGACTTACCTCACTCTTTTCCAGGACTTGCCGCCGAAAAAGGAAGAAGATCAACCCAAATGTAAGCCACAGCGCGACTATCGGCGGCAGGTGCATACAGCTTGAACGGAACTAGTAGAACGGACCGACGGGGTTACCACCGTTTCTGTCTCTTCAACGATTCGACCGCTTCTGGTCATGCAATTCGGCAACCTGGCTAGGTGGACCATCGGTAGCGGTCAGGCGAGCCGGTTCACAAACATTATTATGCTGACACCGGAGCTAACCGTGAATGGAACTCGGCGATCTTGTCGACTACGTACGCAACCATTTCATCACCAATCTCTGGATAGATTGGTAACGAAAGTATTCTCGACTGATTGGCGTAGGCCACAGGAAAGTCTTCCGGTTCGTGCGCAAGGTAGGCATATGCAGGATAGAAGGGCAACGCCTTCGGATAGCTAAGCACAGTCGATATGCCGGCGTCAGTCAAATGTTTCTTCAGAGCGTCTCGCTCGTCGGTCCGAATGACATAAAGATGATAAACATGGTCACGGCCTGGAGCGACTTCCGGTGTAAGCAATCCTTCAATGCCGGAAAACAATTTATCATATTGTGACGCCACCCGACGGCGCGCTTCTGTCCACGCGGGCAAATGTGGAAGTTTCACCTTTAGTATAGCCGCTTGCAACCCGTCGAGCCGGCTATTGATTCCTTCAATCACGTGCTCGCCTTTTCCGCCGTGCCGGGCATAAGTCGTAGTCCAATCGGCCAGGCTGTCGTCGTTTGTGATAATACAGCCAGCATCGCCGAATGCGCCCAGATTCTTGCCGGGATAAAAGGAAAAAGTCGCAGCATTTCCGAAGGTCCCGACCAGCTTCCCACCGTATCGCGCCAGGTGCGCCTGAGCACAATCCTCGATCACCCAGAGATTGTGCTTTTTTGCAATCGACATGATGGGATCCATATCCGCAGGCTGACCATAGAGATGCACAGGAATGATCCCAACTGTTCGATGAGTAATCTTCGATTCAATCGAACCAGGATCTAATGTAAATGTCTTGTTGTCCGTATCGCAGAATACTACGCGGGCTCCCGCCTGGGTGATCGTCTCTGACGTTGAAATCCACGAGTGAGCCGTGGTGATCACTTCATCTCCTGGTTTGACCCCCAATCCGCGCATCGCGATATAAAGCGCGTCGGTTCCATTAGCACAGGAAACACAGTGTTTGACGCCCAGAGTATTGGCCCAGGCCTCCTCAAACGCATCCACATGCCGGCCCCGAACAAAGGCCGATTCTGCAATTACTCCCGCGATCGCTTCATCGATTGCAGACTTAATACTTAAATACTGTGAGTGTAGGTCAACAAAGGGGACTCTCATAAAATTTACGGTGCGCTTCTGACCGTTCCCGGTGCAGCTGAGTGCGTGTTCGCTTTGGGGGTTTGGCTACAGAGGCCGATGCAGACGCGCAGGATTACCCAGGTAAACCCCGGGTACTGTGATGTCTTTGGTAACGACAGCTCCAGCGCCTACGACCACGTGGTCGCAGATCGAGACCGGCAGTATCGTGGCGTTGGTGCCGATGCTGACTCCGGTTCCGATCTTTGTTGAACGCCAGAGATCGCGTCGCCCTTTTGCCGGGCCACCAGTCGAAAACAGATCGTTAATAAACATGGCGCCATGCGAGATGAAGCAATCATCCCCGATTTGGACTAGCTCGCACACAAAGGCGTGCGACTGAATCCGGCACCGTTTCCCGATGCTGACCTCACGTTGGATCTCGACAAAGGGTCCGATAAAACTGTCATCACCAATTGCGCAACCGTATAGGTTCACCGGCTCAACCACGGTTACTCGCTCTCCGAAGCTGACGTCAACGATACCAACGTGACGAAGTGTCGGTTGATTAGCTGCGTTCTGCATAGACGGCGCTTTTAACGGGCAAATCTCAGCGCAATAGCGCGAATAGATACTAACCTTTGGCTGCCTGTTCCAATATGCCCACCACTTGGCGCGCGTGCGGTATACCGGTGATCGGTTTCTTGCCGTTCCAAATAGACTCCACAAAAGATTCCGCTTCGGCGCGCAAAGGCTCGGTGAATTGGATTTGTGGCATTAGGATGTCGCCGCTGCGATAGCTAAACTGTTCAGGTCGTGGATTGTCAAAATCCATGTTCTGACCGAGGACCGCTTTCCTGTCGATCCCCTTGTCATAGATAGCAATCTTGTCTTCGGCGACGTCGTCATAGACAACCATCTTCCGAGAACCAACCACGATTATTTTACGGACCTTCTGAGGATCGAGCCAGCTAACGTGAATGTTGGCTATCACCTTTTGTGGATAGACAATGCTAAGGAAAACGACATCATCGATACCCTTCTGGATAAAGTCCATACCCACGCGATGAACTGAGACCGGTTCCGGATCGTCAAGCCAGTATTGGATGATGCTGATATCATGAGGCGCAAAGTTCCAAAGTGCGTCGATGTCGGAACGAATCCGTCCCAGATTGAGCCGCTGAGTATAAATATAACGGATTTCTCCCAATTCTCCCGCGTCCAGCAGCTTCTTCACATAGCGTACCGCCGCGTTGTAGATGAAAGTATGACCCGCCATCACCACGAGTTCACGCTCCTTCGCTAGTCGGTCCAACTCATCCACCTCTGTCACTCTTGTGGCGAGAGGCTTTTCGACAAACACATGCTTCCCGGCCAGCAGCGCTTGCTTGGCTAACTGGAAGTGCGTCTCAGCCGGCGTCGCAATAACAACTCCAGTCACGTCCGGGTCAGACAACGCCTGATCAACCGAATGAACACTGAGCGTTTTGGGAAAGTTAGCTTCCACAAACGCGCGCCGGTCTGAGCTTGAATCCACCACGTATTTAACTCGACAATTTGGTAATGAGGAAAAGTTCCGAAGCAAGTTCGGTCCCCAATACCCACAGCCGAGTTGAGCTAGTACTGTCCCGTTCCAGGTCATACCGCAAAATTTAGATCTGTTGTTCTGTTGAATCGCTGCTCGAGAAACTCTGGCGGTCTTCGTGCGCCCACAGGCTCCGATAGCGACTGGGCTCGAGGTTTGAAGACTCGAATTTTGAGGCTGGGTAGCGTATCGGCCGTATCCAGCGAGCCTTTCACCCGGATTGTACCGGTACCGGACCAGCTCCATTCGATTGCCGCAGACCGCCGCTTTCTAAACCAGGCAACGGCCATCGCCGCATTGGGCAACCAAGCTCCCCGGTTATTCAATTCGCGCAGCAATCGCAGATAGAAATCACCCCATAGCCTTTCGGGAGCGATACTACGGTCATGCCAATTGATGGTAAGCGCACCGCCGATACGCTGCGCGTCATTCAGCAGGCCAAGGACTAATCGTTCGGCCTCATACTCGCTGAGATTTAAGTAGCCCGGGTAGAACAATGCGGTGTCCATCACGTGCAATGGCAACTCCAGTAGTTTCGCAACCCCGGGCGGTTTATACACCTGCGTCGTGCCCGCTCGATAACCGATCGTCTCATTGTAGCCCACAGTCGCGTCGTAACTAAATCCGGCGCGTTCCAGCACAACCGGAGAGTTTTCATTGAAGAATAGCCAGTGCATCCGCACGCCAAGCTCCCCGGTCCCGATCGATTGCGACAAATGCTCGCGTTCATTGCGGCCCTCTTCGACATCGAGCCATGCGTCGAGACCATGCACACCAACCTCACAGCCTTCTGAAATGATTCTCTTTAGTTTGGGAAGAAGCTGTTCAATGTCGTAGCGGCAGGCGCGGGCGGATGGCGCTGGACCGTTCGTCGTGCGACCCGCATAATCCCTGCGCGGGATGACAAAGAACGTGGCGCCGTGCCCGTGTTCCAATTCGAGGTAGCGATCAAATCCGGCCCAAAAATCAGTGGCCATCTCAAGGTGGACTAACGGCAGGCGCCAGGCCGCCCCCCAGTTTCTCCACAGACTTTTGAACGGTTTCCTACCCCGGCAGACGTTTACTAAAGTCCCGATCGTCGACCGATAGAGGAACCCAAACATGGTGTGATCGCACCAATGGTTCCGCAGCGCCGGATGGTCGATATCGTGTGTAAGACAACTAACAAAATTGTAACCATCGGGAACTGGAGGTATTTCCACCGACGGAACCCCTGCCATAGTAATCCAATCGCGCAGCCATCCGATATGCTCCTCGAGCGTCGGAATTCCAGCGTTGGCAACCGGTTGGCCAACCGTGAGTAGATGACGAACCTCATTGAACAGGTTATAGCCAACCCGCAAAACCGTTGTGCTTCCAGATCGCCTAACAAAAGCCGCCGGCTCTTGAGTCGTTTCTTCCTTCAACACCCAATCTGGACTATTAGGAAAGGTTGTTAGTGGGCCATAGATCGGCAAGCGTTTCCCTTCGTCAGAAATAATGAGCCCCCCAGCCCGCGGTCTGCCCTTGATTCGATGTTGTTTGTCAAACGGGATTGCCCCGCTCTCGAAAACCAAAAGCAATCGCGACGCGTTGCAACGGGAAATATTCGAAGTGCACAACACCACGTCATATTGCTCATCGGGCCGGCAAAATTCCCACGGAGTCTTGAACAGTTCGAAGAACTCCATCACGATGTCGCGCTCACCTGCATCGACCGACACACCAATCATTTGTGAGTGGACTTGGGAGAAATAGGAACCGGCATTTACCCCCGGTTTCCAGAATTCATGCACGGCGTGCATTCGCTCGCCCCTATGGGTGGCTGCTTTGGCGGTCGCCTTCCCAGCTTTTACGTACAGCCGCCGGATGCGGTTCTATCCGGCCGACATTTTGTTTCTTGTGTGCTCGGCCATACTGCTGACCGCACCGTCTTCTTCAACAGGCTCTCAACTAGAGCAACCAATTGAAGTCGTTCCGTCGACCATTTGTGAGCCCGATACACGTCCTGGCCCCGTTCGATCATCTTCGCTGTCTCGCCTGGATGCCTGAACACATATTCGATGGTAGCCGCAAGATCTTCGGGGTTCCCCAGTTCGAAAAGGGCCAACTCGTGGGGACCGAAATAGTCTAAAATTCCCGGAGCCCGCGGAGCGATGGTGAGTTTGCCCTGAGACAGATACTCAAAGATCCGAGTCGGCGTGTTGAGTTCAGTGAATATGCTCCTTCGATTCGGTATAACGCCGGCATGGCAATCGCGGATCGCAGCAGCAATTTGCTCCAAGTTCTTCGGTCCCATGTACCGGACGGCTTCACCAAGACCTGCCGTCTCCGCTGATCCAAGCACCTGTTCCAGAAAAGGCGTACTCCAGCCAAAAATCCTCAGTTCTGCTCCTGGTATTGATTTTTTTATCTTCGCTAACGCCTTCACTGCCAGGTCTAAGCCGTGTCGTTCGACTAACGAACCATGGTACATTAAGACGAACGGCTTCGAAGTGTCCGGTTCCGCCAGAGCCGAGATGGGCCCTTCGCGAAGGGGGAAGATTTCTTCGTCGGGCGAGTTCATAATCACCGTTATTTTTTCCCGAGCACAGCTCCGGCTCGAGAAAAGTTTACGGCAGGCTTCATTTACCGTTAGAATTCCATCAGCAAAACACAGGCTCCACTTCTCGAGCATTTTAAGAAGCCGGACCGCCCTGCTATTCTCCCGAAGCCCAAAGATCGTCATCATTAATTCCGGCATTGGATCATGCAGGTCGAGGATAACTTTTGCGCCGAAAAGTTTGGGTACGAGCGCGCTAAATACTAACACGTCCGGCATGTTATGGACGTGGATCAAGTTAAACCGCCTCCTAACTGTCCGAAATGCCAGAATCGTCCCAGCGAGCAGAATGAAGGTCCCATACTGGGTCAGGTAAGATAACTTTCCGCCTCGACGACGCTTTAGGGGGACCCGGGTGATATCTACACCATTGAAAATTTCGTGCTGAGGTTCATCATCCCCTTCTTTAAGACAGATCACTTCGACGCTGGCACCTTCCCTAACTAGAGCCTCCGCCGCCCGTCGCGGGCGCGGGTCTGCAGGATAGTTCGAATAGACGACCGCGGCTACGCGCTGACCCGCTAACCGGAGTGGCCCCGTTTGTGGATTGTCAAGAGTCGTTGTCAACGTTTCTCCAAGGTGTTGACCGGCTGAGATGCTCGAAACGTATTGTAGGGAGCAATTTCAGCGATTTTCGTCAAAAATCGCCCTCAAGCCATTTGGGACCGTAAGACCTGATCTTGTTAACGATTACCGAAACCTTCGTTTTGGCCGCCAGCTGAGCATAGGCGCGTTTAACCGCGTTTCGGTTGCTCTTTTCCGCCTCTACCACGAGCAACACGGTATCCATAAAGCCGGCCAGAGGAAGAGTTGCACTGGTGTCCCCGAGCGAGGGCATGTCAAACACCACATAGTCAAGATCGCTCCGCTTGAACTCCTCTAGAGTATTGTAAAAGCCTTTTGGAGATATCAGCTTATCGACCAACAGCACCTTCCCCTCAGAGGCTTCTGCCAGAGCGTCCGCTAGTCCGGCAGCAATGGTGGACGATCCCGCATTTGCCGCCAGCCCGGTTACGGCTACCAGCTTCGGTTTGTAAGCCATGTTATTTATTTGGAAGAACAGTCCCAGGCGATCTCGAATGGCTTCACAAAACGGCCTAATTAAATCGTCACCATTTGCGCCGGAAACATCTAACTTCCTCCGATGTTGTATCTCCCCCGCGTCACCCGAATTGCGCAAAGGTAACCGTCGGCGATCGAAAGTCAGATGCGGAATCGAAAGCAACAAAGGTATACGCAACTGATTTTCGATTTCGAGCGGCCGCTTGACAGTACGATCTATAAACATTTCGATCAGCAGCGCCAGGGCGACCCCCACAAACAACCCACCTCCCGCGAGGCCGAGCACGACTTTCTCCGTATTCCTTTTTACCTGTCCCGCAGGTAAAGGGGTTTGGACAACGCTGATATTTGGCATCCTGGATGGGTCAAGCGTTTCGTCGATCCGAGCCTTTTCCAGACTTGCCTCGGAATGTTTGTAATTAGTTTCCTCGACTTCCTCTTTTCTCTGGAGTTCTTCGATGCGCGGCGCTACCTCCTGAACGGTTTTCACCCGTGCTTGCAGATCGGTCATGCGGCCGTTGAGCGCTTGTACTTTGGACTCCAGTCCAGCCAGAGTTGCTCTGTCGGATGTTATATTCGGTTGTCCTTGGACCGTACCAAGTAAGGCTGGATAGGTTGTTTCCAGCTCGCTGCGTTGCTTTTCGAGCTGGGCAATTTGATCGGCCTTTACCTTTACCATCGGACTCTCCGGAGTGTACTTCAAAAGAAGTTCAGTCTCGGTCTTTTGCAGTTGAGTCAACCGGGCAATAAGGGCTTTGTATTTCTCTTGAGTATCGCCGGTTACCGGCTGGGCAGGGACGGTAGGCTGTGCGTTTTCAGGCAGAGCCAGCGACTTTTCTAGATCCTTAACTCGAGCCCGCTGCGCGGCTAGTTCGGCTTCGGCCGTATCCAAGTCCTGTTGGGTTTTCCCAATTTCGCTGGCGAGATCTTTTTTGGCTTCTTCAAGGGAGATAATTCCGGCGCTTTCCCTCAGCTGTTTCAATTCTCCTTCCGTCTCGTCCAATTTCTTTTTCAAATCGGCCGTCTCTTGCGCCACAAAAGTGAACGCACCAGTTGAGCGATGAACTTCCAAATGCTTATCAAAATAGCGTTTTACCAGCTCTTGTAAGACCGGCATGGGGAGATTCCGATCACTGCTCGTAAAGGCGAGAGAAATAATGTTGGCATCCTTTAGCGCAGACACTTGCAGACCTTTTCCAATGGTTTCGGATATTGTATCAACGGTGCCTCTATCTGCGGAACCGGAAACCGATTTCTTTGCGTATACTGACTCTGCTACCTGGCGTATCAGGTCTGAGCTGGTCAAGATCTGAACCTCAGAATTGAGAAGATTAGAATCCCAAGCCGTCGGTGTCTTAACCTGAGCGTCCAGGCCGTCTACAGCCCCTCGGTCCATCACGTAGCGGACAAGAAGCTTAGCTTCCGATTCGTATGCAGGCGGGACCTCAAAATAGACGAAGGCAGCCGCAATGAAGCCGGCTATTGTAAAGAAAATAATTTTCCATTTGTGCCGAAACAGCATGAACAGGATGTCATGCAGACCGAAACTGGATTGGTTTGGCCGCTCCTCAAAATCGGCCGCCGCACCGTACTCGGGTGCGAGATGCAAGGTCTCGCGGTTCTGCGGTGCCACAATCGGCAAGTCTTCGTTATCCATCTAAACCTCCACGCCTCCAGCAACAGCTTCTTTCACAGCGTCGATCACCTGTTCTATTTGGGAATGAGTTAATTCGGGATACATCGGTAGCGACACAAATTCAGCCGCGCAGCGTTCAGCAATTGGGAACGAATAGCGTGTATAGCCAAGGCTTTGATAGGCCTCTTGTAAATGGACGGGCACGGGGTAATGAATGCCGGTTGCGATTCCCTGGTCCGTAAGGCTTTGTATCGTTTCGTCTCGGTTACGCACCCGAATGGCATAGATGTGGTAAACATGCCGAGCATAAGACGCCTGCGCTGGCGTGATTACACCATCGAATTCACCCAGACCAGCGTCGTACTGGACGGCGTGGGTACGCCGCAGTTGGTTGGCTGCTTCGAGTTGCTGCAACTTGATCCTAAGGACCGCCGCCTGAATTCCGTCCATGCGACAGTTCCAGCCGATGACTGAGTGAAAGTACTTTCGTTCCTGACCGTGGTCCCTGAACACTCGAAGCTTTTGGTCTAACTCGGCGCTGCTGGTAACGATCGCCCCCGCTTCTCCGAACGCGCCGAGATTCTTTCCAGGATAGAAACTGAAGCACGCGGTGTCACCGAACGTGCCGACACGTTTCCCTTTATAGGTAGCGCCGTGGGCTTGACACGCGTCCTCGATCACGTGGAGACCGTGTTCACGCCCGAATTCCAGAATGGGATCCATATCCGCGGGTTGTCCGAACAGATGGACCGGTATGATCGCTTTGGTTTTGGAGGTTAGCGCATTCTTCAGCGCGTCCGGATTCATCGTGTAGGTTCGTTCGTCCACGTCGACGAATACCGGACGCGCTCCACAATAAGTGATCGCCTCGGCTGTGGCCATGAACGTACTCGGAACCGTGATCACTTCGTCCCCAGAACCAACGCCACAGGCCAATAAGCTCAACCAGAGCGCCTCTGTGCCGGAACCAACGCCAATCGAGTACGGAATGTCGCAATAAGCGGCGAAGTCCCTTTCGAAAGCAGCGACGAATGGCCCGCCGGCAAATGCGGAGCTCTCGATTACCTCCTGAATGGCCTGACTGAACTCGCTCATCAACGGAAGATGTTGCGACCACAAGTCAAGAAACGGTACTTTGATTTGCATTTTCAGCTTTTCTAAAAAAACTTTGGCCGGATTTCCGGCCACAATGGGATTTGCGGGCACGTCTTCGGTACGGCGCTACCCGCTCGTATAATCGCGTTCTCTCCGGACAGTTTCTTGCTTATTTCCGAATCAGAGTTAAGCGCAGACTGGTTCTGCTCCCAACACTTTGGCAACGTTGTTCCGTCCAAGATAAGAGGGTGTTTCGTGCTGTCTCGATAGAACAACTGGCGCACCCCGATCCTTGAGCGAGGCGGACGCAGCTTCGAGAATCCTTACTAACTCGAGCCCATCATGCCCACTGGTTAGCGGCGTAGTCCCGGTTTCGATGCAATCGAGAAAGTGTTGGCATTCCGCTTTTAGCGGCTCCTCCTGTCTGATGTGCGGAATGTAGCTATCCCCGTAGTGATAGGAATAGTGAAAATCAGCGAAGGTATCGTAATGAGGTGGCCGCTCTACCCGCACATCGTAAATGCGAATTTTTTCGTTCGTCTGCAAGTCGTCATAGACGATCATTCGACGCGTCCCCACGATCGTCATGTCCCGAACCTTTCGCGGCTCTAGCCAACTACTCTGGATGGTGGCAAAGCGCTTATGCCGAAAAGAGAGGGAGATATTGGTTATATCCTCGATCCCTGGTGTAACGTGGGCGTTCCCCTGACAGTTAACTGTTAACGGTGATTCCCCGAGGATATGTAAGATGATGGAAATGTCATGAGGTGCAAGGTCCCACGCCACATTGATATCCTTTTGAAACAGTCCCAGATTTAATCGGCGTGAATTGATATAACGGATCTCGCCAATATCGCCCGCTCCCACAATATCGGCGATCTTTTGCACCGGCGCCGAATAAAGGAAGGTATGTCCAACCATCAGAACTAGCCCGTTCCGCGTGGCTATCTCTATTAGTTCCTCACACTCGGCGGCGGAGGCTGCCATCGGTTTTTCAATTAAGGTGTGCTTGCCGGCCAGTAAGCTAGCCTTGGCCAGCAAATAATGATACTTAACAGGGGTCGCCACCACTACTGCATCCACATCCATGTCTCTGAGAAAGCGTTCAAAGTCAGTTATACCCTCGACCTCCGGGTAGACGCTTTTCATGTGTTTTAGACGTGCCTCACTCGTGTCGCACATCGCCCGCATTCGGCAATTGGGCAGCGCACTGAAGTTACGAACAAGATTCGGGCCCCAATATCCGCACCCAACAACTCCCACCGCAATAGGTTCTTTCATATCACCGTTAAACGATTCGTCAGGATGTCATCCCTTGCTATCGGCCCGCCTCACTTTCCCAGCCGGCCTAATGTCCTTCATAAAATCCAGATGTCCCACACCCGTCTTTTCGACCTTCTTTGGTCTAGACGTACTTAATTTACACTTGTGGGTTTTTGCTTTTCTGTCTTGGTCGTCGACCGCGGCGTCTGGAAACTCCTACATCGTGGGAATTACTATCCGCCGCCTCATCAGACGGGCCTAGGCTGGAGCCCATCGATTACAGCCTATTGAGGAAAAGGGAACGACACAATACCATCGAGCCCAGTAAGCAGACTACTACTTGAGGGTAAGGACTCCGACTTGAGATCCCTATTTTTCTACCCATCCTTTGCCTACCCTCTTCGGCAAATAACGACTAGGAGGTTATGTCACTCACTCTGCGCGGGGGTTATCACCATCGGCGTTAACAGACAATGGGTGAACCCCCTGTAGGAGTATACTTGAGCGCTCTAATTCCGCGGCTACTTTCCTACCAAGGAAATCTAATAGCACTTTAACCCGAGTTCTGGCCGGTAGAACCTGTGTAACTACGGCTTCCAATCCTGCCAGGATGCCGTCTGCTACTTTGACGTTGTCGCCTCGTAACGGCTCGTAGTTTATCTCCTTGATCTCTTTTGGACCGACGTGCTCGCGTAGCTGAGCTATGGTGTCATCGTCGATCGTTGGATACCGATTAGCGAATCGAACGATGCATCGCACCCCTGAGGCATAGCCCACCACTCGGTGCATTCTCGCTAACTCAAAATGAGCAAACAAATAGCCAGGAAACAGCGCTTCCGTCACCCGAGTGATCCCGATGCGTGTTTCTCGTTTGAACCTGATACGTGGACAAAGAACGGTTACTCCTTTTAGCTCACGGAGATGTGCCGCCGCGATATGTTCGTGCTTATGCTTTGCCTGAACACAATACCAACAGCCTTCCGCAGCACCGGTTGCGCGATCAGTGCGTCCTGCTTTGTACATATCACTACTCAACTTTCGACTACGATCTTCACGCCTCGCTCCCGGAACGAAATACAGGTTCAACGAACGGCCTGCTGGCAGGCTGGGAAGCCGGGCTTTGTTTAATCTCGCGACGGGGTCGCCAAGCCCGTGCCTCAAGAACTTGCCCTACTATCGCAGGAGCCGTTCTTAGGAGGATCATTGCATCTAACAGAAATGATTTATTGCGCGAGTAATAGATGTCCATCTCGATCATCTGTCGAAATGTGGTCTTGTTCTTTCCATTCACCTGCCAATATCCCGTTAAGCCCGGCACGGCGTTGAATCGCTCCTGTTGCCAGCCTTCATAACACTTACGTTCGGTCGGCGTACATGGTCGCGGACCGACCAAACTCATGTCTCTCCTCAGCACATTGAACAACTGAGGCAATTCATCTAACCCGAGGGCTCGGAGAATGCGTCCACCAAAAATAATCCGTGGATCACCTGACGCATCCAATTTGGTCATCGGGCCATCACCCTTGATAAGACTTTGCAGATATAACTCGTGGCTAAGCGTCTCGACGTTAACTTCCATCGTCCTGAATTTGTACATTTTGAACTGTCTTCCGCTGTACCCTACCCGTTCCTGACAGAAGAAGAGGGGACCCCGAGACACAAGCTTGATCCAGATAGCAACTGCAAGGAAAACGCCTGCCCAAACTGGCAGACTCACAAGAATACAAATTAAATCAACGAGCCGTTTCCATGGCGGAAGCTCTTCAGTTTTTATCACGTTAGTTGTGTTTATAGAACCTATGGTTCCGCCACTTCATCGCAGGCCGGAAAACAGCGAACTATCAAGCGAACCTTTGAGCGGCGGATGCTGCTTTTGCACAGGACAAAACTCTCTGCTCTGTTTCGTGTGACTAAGACTTTATCGAGGGACGGAGAGGCAGGTTGCGGCTAACGTATGGAGCTCATGTCGATGTGCTATTGACGACTACAAGCTGCCGCACTTGGCCAAATTCCGTTTTGCCGTCAACTACTACCTGAACTCTTGCTCGAAACAACCAAGCTGTCCCCACAATGCCTTGGAACGAAGCGAGTGTTAGCCAGAAAGAAGCAGATATGAAGTAAATTCGTTTGAAGAACTCACGCTCGCCAGAATTTGACAAGCGCTCTAGGAATTTTCATAATTTCGTCTGTCCGAGATTAGAATAGGGTTTTAAAGCGGGTTCGAACAACGCACCGGTTTACCTGATTCAGTCGATTACTATGATCTGAGTGAATATGGAAATTGCACTTAACTCGGCAGTTAGATCACAAACACGGGCTCAATTTGATCTCATAGCTCCACTTTATCCCACATTGGAACGACTCGTGTTCGGAGTCCATCTGGATGACGCTCGGCGGGCATTTATCGACGATGTCCTTAAAGCTGACCGGGCCTTGTTGGTGGGCGAAGGAAATGGCCGTTTCCTTAAATCGGTGCTCACTCGAAAGCTCGTTGGATGCCTCAAAGTTGTGGAGAAAAGCAAGGCGATGATTCGGCTGACGAAGAGCCGGATCGGCGGGACGGGAAAGGTACCGCTGGAGTTGATTGAGGCTGATTTTCTTCGCTGCCGGCTGGGAAGAGAATTTGACTGCGTCGTGACGCACTTCTTTCTTGATCTCTTTAATCCGCCCACGCAACTCGCCATTATCAAGAAGATCGGAGAAATCACCACCGAGAAGGGAACTTGGATCAACGTCGATTTTACTCCTCCCAGGACCATGGCGGGTCGCGCGTTGATGTGGCTGCAATACACCTTCTTTCGGATCGTGAGCCGCGTTGAGGCTCGACGCTGTTTCGACGAATCAGCGATGGCCACCCAAAACGGCTGGATCGTTGTAGCGAACCGCAGATTCCTTGATGGATTTGTTGTCGCGAAGCGCTACAAGAAGAGAAGGAGATGAATGGAGTCAGCCTGATACGCACTATCTTAGTTCGCCTCAAAGCCGCCCTGCCGTCTGATCTCCGAACCTACTATCAACCCTTCATTTACGGGCTAGCGGGCGGCTTATCGGCAGTCGCCTTTCAGGTGTTGACCCAGGCGCTTTTTCGCTGGCTGTGGATCGGTCCCAGCCGATCACTTGGACTAGCGTTCATCCCGCTCAGTTTTGGAGTAATTATTAGCACGGCTATCATTGCTGGCCTCATTCTTACCTACGTCTCAAGAGAAGCTGCCGGCAGCGGAATCCCTCAAGTGAAAGCCGCCTTCTGGCGAGACTTCGGCTATCTGCCGTTTAGCGTTGGTTTGGCAAAATTCTTCGGTTGCGTGATTACGATCGGTGGCGGCTCCAGCTTAGGCAGAGAGGGACCAACCGTCCATATCGCCGGCGCACTGGCTTCGAACGTTGCCGGTCTATTCGGTGCAGCCAAACAGAATCGCCGGTCTGCTTTACTCGCCGGCGCTGCCGCCGGATTGGCCGCCGCCTTTAACACGCCACTCTCCGCCATCACTTTCGTGCTGGAAGAGATTATGGAGGACCTGAACAGCACCCGATATCTGGCGCCGGTCTTGATTGCATCAGTGGCCTCTACGTTCGTGGCTCACCTTTTTCTTGGCGATGACCCGGCTTTTGTGATTCCGGGGACAGCCCGTTTTTCTTGGAAGGTTTACCTCTTCGTCATTCCGGTCGCCGCTCTGGCCGGTTTGATCGGCGTCGTTTTCCAGAAAGGAGCTTTGACCTGGCGAGACCTAATCAAGCATCACCGGCGTATACCTTTGGCGTTGAGGCCGGCAATCGGCGCGCTCATCAACTGGATCTGCGGGATCGCGGTCTTTCTAGCCATTGCGCATATCGGCGTCTTCGGCCTCGGTTATAACGATCTCCAAGATATGTTGGTCGGCCGGATCACCGGGATCCAAGCACTAATACTGGGGGTCGCCAAACTGGCGGCCACGATTGCGGTGTACGCCTGGGGCGGAGCCGGAGGCATTTTTTCACCGACATTATTTTTCGGTGCAGCTGCGGGTTTAGCACTAAGCCAGCTCTTCTCGTTAGCCACCCATTTGCCACCGAATGAGCAACTCGCGCTTACGGTTGCCGGAATGAGCGCTTGTCTCGGTGCAGTGGTCCGGGCACCGATCACGTCAATCTTGATCGTCTTCGAGATGACCCATCAGTTCGCTTTTGTGCCCCTCCTGATGATCGGCGCTTTAGCCAGCCAAGCGGTCAGCCGGGCGTTCTGCCATACGAATTTCTACAGCGAGATCCTGGAGCGTGACGGGATCGATCTGGATCAACACATTCCCATAAAATCCTTGGCAGCCTTTCAAAAGCGACCCATAGCAACGATCGCTACTTTCAAGCCGGTAACCGTCGATACGACCGCTCGGAAAGAGCTCCTTCCTATCGTAGAAGCACATCCTTATCGCTTCTTTCCGCTGGTTCTGGGAAACAGACTAGAAGGTTTGATTTCGAGAGATTCAGTGCTTGAGGCGTCTGAAGAAAACGTAGCCCGGCGGCCGGCCCACACCGTTTCGCCGAACACCCCAGTAAAAGAAGCGGTTGATCGGATGGTCGCAGACTCTGCGGATCTTCTAGTTTTGGCGGCGGACCAAGACGGTCCTCCGATCGGGATCGTGACATTACACGATGTTCTGCGGGCCCAAGCCCAGATAACGGACCAGTTTTAAAGACCCCTGAGCTGGTGGGGCGAGGCTCCCGAAAGAACCCCTGCATTCTCGCAAGGTCGCCGGTGTTTCGCCATTGAAAGGTGTGTTAGGCCTAAGAACGCGCCGAGCCGGGGCACGGCGCAAGACCCTGGCTCGGCGCGTCTCTCGGCCTAGCAGCGATGTTGGGTCGTTGAGAGTGTAGGCTCCGCTCTGCCTATAGATAGTTCGGGAGCCTCGCCCTACCAAGGTCTCCATTCCCAGCGTCCACTTCCGTTATGAACGTTGACGGCGCTCCCGGCGTTGATCATGTTCCCCCATTATGAGAGAGCCAGTCCCGCAAGATTTCGGTCCGGACTTTCTTTGGGGAACATCGACGGCCGCCTATCAGATCGAGGGTGCAGTGAGCGAGGATGGCCGCGAACCTAGTATTTGGGACGTTTTCTGCCAGCAGCCCGGCAAAATATTAAATGCGGATACTGGGGCGGTGGCCTGCGACCATTATCATCTATACCGCGAGGATATCGCGCTCATGAAGCAGCTGGGGCAAGACGTCTACCGATTCTCGGTGGCCTGGCCGCGGATCTTTCCAACCGGTAGAGGCAAATTGAATAACGCCGGGATGGATTTCTACCAGCGGCTGGTCGACGAACTGGTAGCCAACAAAATCGAGCCTTGGCTCTGTTTCTATCACTGGGATTTGCCGCAGGCCCTGCAAGAGATGGGTGGTTGGACAAACCGGGATACAGCCGGGTGGTACACAGACTACGCGATCGCAGTTGCGGACAAACTGGGGGATCGCGTCGGACACTTCGTAATGCTCAACGAACCCATGGTCTGCTCTTATCTGGGACATTTCCTTGGCGTGCACGCGCCAGGAATGGAATCGAAAGAAGCATTCCTTGCGGCGACCCACCACCTTAACCTCGCCGCCGGCCAGGGGCTGACCGCGTTACGCACCCAAGGCGGTGATTGGCAGCTCGGCACCGTTGTAAACATGGGTTTAGCACCGCAAATCGAAGGCGCCGATCCGGAAGCAGGCAAACTGCATGACGAGATACTTTTCTGGCCCTTCCTCGATCCGCTCTTGCTGGGGTGCTATCCCGAATCGTTGGATCCACTGATTGCCCGCTACGTGAGAACAGGAGACTTGCAGCTGATACAGCATCCGGTTGATTTCATTGGGGTTAACTACTATTTCCCGGAGCGAGTAATCAAAGACAGCAAGTCTCCATTCGGCTTTCGAGAGGTTCCGCCACCAGACAAGGTCCCAAAGACAGCGATGGGTTGGGAGATTCGGCCGGCCAGCTTCACTGATACCCTGCTCGCGATCAAAAATCGTTACCCGAAAACTCCGCCGATTTATATCAGCGAGAACGGCGCCGCGTTCGTGGACACGGTAGAGTCCGACGGTGCGATCAATGATCGCGAACGAACGGAGTATATACAGGGACATATCGCCGCGGTGGCCGAGGCTCGAAACGCAGGGGTTGACGTGCGCGGTTATTTCGTGTGGTCGCTTTTGGACAATTTCGAGTGGGCATACGGATACGATCGAAGATTTGGCCTGGCACACGTGGATTATGCCACTCAGCGCAGAACGCCAAAGGCTTCGTTCCGTTGGTACCAACAGTTCATCCGGGCCGCAAAGGCGAGTTGAGGCGGGCGATTTAGGCGAAACGGCGAATGGGCGGCGTGGCCGAAGATCGGTAGGGCGAAAAACTCGGCGCGGCGAACGATAGCCTTAGCTCTTTCGGCTAAATCGCGCCGGTTTTGAGCCGCGGTGCGCGGATGTCTTTTGCCTACGACGTCTGTCTAAGTGAGCGCGTACGGGTTGATCGCAATTTCGAGAGCTGCCAGCCCCCACGCCGCGGCTCAAAACCGGCGCGGGAAAATTATAGGGCGAATTGAAGCCACGGGCGTGCCGAGTTTTCGCCCTACCGATCTCCGGCCACACCGTCGTTTCGCCGTTTCGCCGTCTCGCCCATTCGCCGTTTCGCCTGAAGCGCCCCGCCGCCTCCCGCTCCTTTTTTTTCTTTCCGTTGACGCAAAGTTCGACTAACTAGGCCGCAAACCTAATGACTGAAAGGAAAATCTCCGGGCTCACCGCCACTAATATCGTCGTCGCCAACATGATAGGGACCGGTGTGTTCGTCAGTCTCGGGTTCCAGGTAATCTCGATTCATTCCGACTTTGCCATCATGGCGCTCTGGATCATCGGAGGACTACTCTCGTTGTGCGGCGCCCTCTGTTATGCGGAGCTGGCCGTGGCGCTCCCGCGGTTGGGAGGCGAATACAACTTTCTGTCTCGGATCTATCACCCTGCGCTCGGCTTCATGGCCGGCTGGATATCTGTTATCATCGGATTCCCGGCCCCCATTGCATTATCAGCCATGGCCTTCGGAACTTATACCCAGGGTATCGTACCCTCTGCGTCCCCATTGATCCTCTCCTTGGTGTTGATCTGGGGCGTGACCCTCATACTCCTGGTCGGGATTCGTACCGGAGAACATTTTCAAAATGTCTCCACGATTTTAAAAATCGGGCTGATTATTTGTTTGATCGGGTACGGCATTTTCTTTCAGCAAAAATTGCCGCTCCACCTCACTCCTCAGCCAAGCGATTTGGCCGTTATGTTGTCGGGTCCGTTTTCGGTGAGCCTGGTTTACGTGATGTACTCTTACTCCGGCTGGAACGGGGCCTCTTATTTGACTGCGGAGGTGCGTAATCCGCAGCGGAATGTGCCCTGGGCGCTCTTCATCGGCACCATCAGCGTGATGATTCTGTACGTTTTGTTGAACTGGGTTTTTCTCATTAGCGCGCCGGCGGCCGAAATCGAGGGTAAACCGATTGTTGCTTTGATCTCAGGACGACACCTTTTCGGTCAGCTCGGTGGCGCCTTGGTCAGCGGGCTTATTAGTTTCGGCCTGATTGCGAACGTGAGCGGCATGAGCTGGGTCGGTTCGCGAGTAACCAAGTCGATGGCCGATGACTTTTCGAAACTTGCGTTCCTTGGCCGGGTTAATCAGCACGGGACACCATACATCGCAATGATTTTACAGGCGCTCGTTGTGACCGCATTCATACTTACCAACAGCTTCGAAGCAGTGCTCGTTTACACCCAGTTCGTCCTACTCCTTTCTTCTTTCCTGGCCGTTCTTGGTCTGATTGTACTGCGGTTCAGCCAACCAAATTTGCCCCGACCATATCGCGTTTGGGGCTACCCCATCACTCCGCTGATTTTCCTGGTAGTAACGCTATTCATGATGCTCTACACCGTACAGCAGCGAACTGTCGCATCGTTGCTTGGACTACTAACAGCCCTTGTTGGGCTCGGGATCTACTACATTGTGCGCCCGAGGCAAGGATCGCTGACAGCCCGTTGACGAACTCGTACGGGGCAATCGATCACGCCGAAAAATATGATCCTGACTTACAAAAGGAGCTGGCTAGTTAATTTGGTAATCTTAGTAGCAGCGTGCACCGGGATGCACGCGCAAACAGAGGAGCCAACTCCGGAAATCTCACCGGCCGAAGCGCCGACGCCGATCCTTCAAGAGTCGCCGGCACCGCAGGCGTCGTCTACAGCGGCACAGCCCGTCGAGGTCCCTAGTAATCCAATCACGGATGCGGCTCGTTTCCTGGCCGGCCTACCGGTAGCCGACAACTCTACCCTGGCCGGACTCACTCACACTGAGCGCTGGCAAGCCCATGCCAGCGCAATGAATTCCGCGTTCGCTGCCCTCGACCACCGGCAGCTCAGCAATATTCGGATCTGGCGCTCCGGCTTTTTGGCTCCCTTGTCCGCGGGCTCGAAAACTTGTGTCTATTATTTCGGCGGCCCCGATTTTCTTTATGCTGACGCGTTCTTCCCAGACTGCACGACCTACATTCTGGTCGGGTTAGAGTCTGTCGATGCGATACCGGATCTGCGCACTGTCCCATCGGCTGCCCTTGACTATACCCTGGAGAATATCCAGATCTCACTGAACACGATTCTGCAGTTCAGCTTTTTCAAAACCAAAGATATGCGGGAAGACTTTGGCCGCGGAGAGCTGAAGGGGGTTCTTCCGATTGTATTCGTGTTTCTTGCTCGAACCGGAAAAGTCATTCAGTCCGTTGAATACGTCTCTCTTGATCGCGGAGGACAGCTCATCAAGCCGGGAAGTGCGCCCCACGGCGTAAAGGTGACTTTTGTTGATCCATCTGTTGGTACTCAAAAAGTGCTCTACTTCTTCAGCACTGATCTTTCCGATGACGGGATAAAAAGCAATCCAGCCGTTCTTCGCTTTACGGAACAACAAGGCCAGGCGAACTGCTTTTTAAAGGCTGCCTCTTATCTGATGCACGAAGGGCATTTTGATACCGTTCGCTCTTTTCTGTTGAATGACAGCCTTACAATTGTGGAAGACGATTCCGGTATTCCGATAAAATATATACCATCGGATAAATGGACCTTGAGATTCTTCGGCAGTTACACGGAGCCGATCAACCTCTTCAAGAATTACTACCAACCGGAACTACGTCAGTATTACGAAACAAGTTCGCCGAAGACACTGACGTTCAGTTTTGGCTACCAGTGGAACCGGCACAATTCGTCCTTGATCCTCGCGACCAGGAAATAGGAGGAGGTGTCTCGTCCTCGTCCTCGATTCGGGGAGCACCGCAGCCGTTTCGGTAAAAATCGCCCGATAGAGCCTGCCACGGATGGGACCTATGGGACTAATGGATGAATGTCGACGGTGCTCTCACCCAACCTTAGCCACAAGCTCATTTTGTAGCTTCGCCATCTCCCTGAATCCCTCCTCTGAAAGGTCGTCGTATCCGGCGAGGTGGAGGAACCCGTGCGTGATGTAAAGCCGGATCTCATGCAACAGATCCGTTCCGTACTCGGCTGCTTGTTTGGCCGCGGTTTCCACGCTCACCACAATCTCGCCGTGCCGAAACGTGATTACATCTGTCGCGCCAGCGATACTCATGAACTGCTGATGAATCTCAGAGATTTTACGATCTGACACCAGCACGACTGAGATCTCTTCCGGGATTTCGACGTGCGCCACCTTCAACACGAGCGGCAATAGTTGCTCGACAAAAAGGAGAAGTTCGCCAGCCGGCACCTGATACCTCCGTTGGCGATTCAGAATCGAGACCTGCATCTTTCGTGCAAGGTATAAGGATCTGACTCCCGCGGAGCCGCTGAGCAGCTTCTCAATGCACTACGCTGCCGTCGCCGGCGGCAAGTTCTTAAGACGACGAGCTTCGCCTTCGACGCGTTCCTCGTCCTTAGGATACTTGATCCGCGTGTGCAGCATGTTTTGGATCGTATAACGGAACGTCTCGGAGATCGTCCTAATCTCGCGAAGGGTTAGATCACATTCATCCAACTGACCTTCAGCAATTCGTTTGTTAACAATCTCGTTGATGAGTTGCTCGATCTTTTGAGGGGTCGGTTTGTCCAAACTTCTGGAAGCGCTTTCCACCGAATCGGCCAAGCTGATAATTCCGCATTCCTTAAACTGAGGTTTCGGGCCGCTGTAACGGAAGCTCTCTTCACGAACTTCCGGGATATCTTCCACCCGCATGTTCATGATCTTACCGCCTTCGCGGGCGTCTTGCTGTTGTTGAAGGGCCCGTTTGTAAAAATAACTGACTAGCGAGGTGCCGTGATGCTGCTGGATCACGTCAACGATGCGCTGGTTTAAGCCATACTTCAGCGCCAAATCGACTCCCTCTTTCACGTGAGCAATGATAATCAACGCGCTCATCGTCGGCGCCAGATCATCATGAGGATTTTCGTCGCCGACAATGTTCTCTGAAAAGTAATTCGGTTTTACTAGCTTGCCGATGTCGTGAAAATAGGCGCAGGCACGGCACATAGTACCGTTCGCACTGATCCGGTTCGCAGCGGCTTCAGCTAAGTCGGCAACGACGTCGCTGTGATGCCAGGTACCAGGCGCTTCCAGACTCAGACGCAATAACAGCGGATGGTTTCGGTCCGCCATCTCAATCCACGACATATCTGTGGTGATCTGAAAGAGCGTCTCGATCAGAGGCAACGCACCGCCGACAACCATTGCGGTGATAACACTGGTGAAAATGGCCGCAGCGGACTGTTCGCCAAAGCGGGCCCAATCCATCTGGTTCAATTGCAACCATGGAATCGCGATGATCCCAAAGGATAGCGCCAGCACCCAAGTGGCTAATCCGACGTAGAGGCCGGCGCGTAACAAGCGGCTGCGGCGGCGTACCGAGATGGTGACAAACACCGCGATAAAACCGCTGATGAGCGACATCACCAGCAGAAAAGCATCGACTCCCCGGATAAGAAGCGAACTCCAGAGACTCACAAAGACCGCCGCGTACAGTCCATAATTCTTCCCTAACAAGACGCACAAGACCAAAGGCGCCAGCGCATAAGGAATCACCAAGACCCCGAACTCAGGCGGTAGCCCACCGCGAGGGTCGCTGCAGAACACCATGATCAGCTTGGCAGCGCACAGGTGGAACAGCATGGTTCCAAAAACCAACCCGACCCGAGAGTTCTTCTGAAAGGTCTCAGGGAAATTGATCCAGAGTTGCGCTACCGCTGTCAAAAAAACCAGGAAGCCGATCAGGAAAAACTTAGCGGGCTCCTGGTTCAAACTGGAAAAAATGAGAAGCGCTAAAACGAGAACAAAAAGTCCAAGGATGCTTGTCTTGAGCCAAGGATTCGTGTCGAGCTTACGCATCCACTCCTTCTGCGTCGGCTTCCGACGCTGCTTCGAGCACGCTAGTCCTTTCTTTACTAAGCGCTTACGATCAATTGATCCAAACATACATTGCGTCTCTCCTTCTGTACCCTATTTCCCGGGGCGCGGCGGAACGTTCCTGGGAGCTTCCCGGTATGCCCGGTAAGCTTGAATAATCGATTGAACCAGCGGATGTCGAACAACATCTCGCTCAGTAAATTCGACAAATTGTATCTCCCCTACGTTTTTGAGAGCGTGCATCGCCTCGATTAGGCCCGAAGCCTTGTTAGGCGGAAGATCGATCTGAGTATAATCACCAGTCACCACGCACTTGGAGTCAATTCCCAACCGCGTCAGAAACATGAACATCTGTTCAGCCGTCGTATTCTGGGCCTCGTCTAAGATCACGAAGGCGTTATTGAGAGTGCGTCCGCGCATGTACGCGAGAGGCGCGATCTCAATAACGCCTCGATCCATGAATTTCTGAATCTCCTCTCCGGAAATCATATCATACAACGCATCATAGAGAGGACGCAAATAGGGAAAGATCTTTTCCTGGAGGTCTCCCGGAAGGAAGCCCAGCGCTTCACCGGCCTCCACAGCGGGGCGAGTCAAAATGACACGCTTCACCAGCTCCCGCTTTAATGCGTCAACCGCCATCGCCATTGCTAAATACGTTTTCCCGGTACCCGCCGGTCCTATGCCAAATACTAAATCTTTGGATTGAATGGCTTGAACGTAAGCTAACTGTTGGCCCGACTTTGGGCTGATGGGGGTGCGCCGATTCGAACTTAAAAGTTGAACACCGGCTAAGTGGCCCAGAGGCTGGCGCTGGTTGCCGCTGACCGAATCCAATGCGTACTGGAACTCGTGCCTCTGAATCTGCATTCCCCGTTGGCGCGCTTGCTCCAGTTGGTCAAATACTTCACGCGCCTTATTGATATTGTTGCGTTCGCCCTCTAAACGGAGCCAGCCGTCTCGCGTTGTAACTTTGACGCCAAGCTTTTCTTCCAGCGCCTGCAATAGTTTCAGATCGTTCGCATACAGATTCTGTAGCGCTCGCCCATTCTCAAACTGAAGCGTCTCAGATTCTACCATGCAGAAGCCAAGTCACCGTTTAGCTGAAGGGGGTCATCATGGAACCGGGGAAAACTGGTACTGAATAAAAAGATGGCCAGCGTCAAGCGGGGTTTGCGGGCAACTATCGTCTCGTG
>JAFAIO010000404.1 GCA_019236675.1 Verrucomicrobiota bacterium | reverse complement strand
ATCCTCGGCCCGGGTCACCCGGCGCCCTTGGAGATAAATCAGGATAGCGACAAGTCTGTCGATGCGATTCACTCGTCATAGTTTAACTTCTTTTTCAGTTTGGACGAGTCTGGTCCGCATCGGATTGCCCACCAAAATTCTTGTCCGCTGTGCCGATGAATTCGTTCCTAGCCTGACCGGAACCTTCTAAGCCTGTTTGCCTGGATTCTCCCAGACTTAGAACGCCCATTAGCACAACGGTTAGTGCTGCCGCCGAAATGAGCGAATAGACGAATCGCTCAATAGGACCAAGCACCTGTGCCTGATGTCTCCGGGCAATGGCGGATCTCCGGATTTCGAGCTCGATATCGAGATGGTTAAGATTTTCGGCGGGTTCACCAGCCCGGCGGCCGCGCTTCGGCAGGAAATCGGTGACACATAACGATGAACCCACTCGCGGTTCTTTCCAATGCGCCTTCCGACCCACAAATAGACCTGATCTGGATACACTAGTCATGTTAGCTCCTGTTGGTTCAGCTTGTTTAGTTGAGCTGATCGGCACGACTGGCCCAATCAACAACAGGAGCAGGTTACGTCATGGGCATGACAACCCTATGTCAGCAGGTTTTAAGGCCCTGAAAGGGCATCGAATCGCGCTCGTACTCGTCGTCGTCCTCGTCCTCGAAAAGGGTGTTTTAGCACGGGAGATGCCGGGGGGAGTAAACAGTACGCAGTAAGCAGTAAGCAGTAAGCTGTAAGCAGTAAGCTGTAAGCTGTTCAGATCCGGCAACACGATGGGAAGAACCAGCCTTTCGAGGACGAGGACGACGACGAGGACTATAACAACTGCGTGATCTTCACACACTCCAAGCCCGTTCCCCACCGACCCAGACCCCGTGGACCTTGAACTGGTCGTCGAAGAGAACAAAGTCAGCGTTCTTTGCTTTAGCAATGGAACCGGCCAGGGATTCACGGCCCAGGGCCCGAGCTGGAGTCAGACTCGCCATTCGGACCGCTTCGACCAACGGCAAACCGACCGATTCAACCATAAACCGAACCAGATCGATAGTCCGTGCCAAGCTCCCAGCCAACGCCGATTCGTCCGCAAGCATTCCGAAGCCTTCACCGACTTTACAATCGAGGCGGCCGAGGTGGAATCGATAGCCGAGCGGCATCCCTGCTCCCGCCAGCGCATCGGTTATCAGCATTATCCGATCGGGTCCTTTGGCGTTGTAAGCCATCCGGGTCAATGTGGGCACAACGTGAAATCCATCGGAAACCAATTCGCAAAACAAGTTATCGTCGGCCAAAGCATATTCCAAAACACCAGGCTGCCGAAACATCCCCTTTTTAGTCGCTGACGACATCGCATTGAAGAGATGGGTCACCTTTGTAAGACCAGCCTCAACTGCTTTTTGCATCTCCTCTCCACTCGCTTCAGTGTGGCCGGCGCTCATGCGAATACCGGCTGCGGACGCCGCTGAAATAAATTCCAATGCGCCGGGTAGCTCCGGCGCGATCGTGATCTGAGAAATTCCCGATGACCGGGTAAGGACCCACTGAATGTCCGCCTTGGTGGGTGGCCTCATCAGCATGGGATCTTGCGCCCCGGCCTTCCCCGGGGCCAAGTGCGGTCCCTCCAGATGAAGCGGCAAAAGCCGAGAACGGGTCAACGTCTGAGCCTGTTGCCAATGCGAAATAACGGTCTCAAACCGTTCATAGGTCGAAGTTGCAGCAGTCGGGCAGAGTGAGGTCGTCCCGCCAGTCAGATGAAACGTCGCCGCGGCAGCGAATCCCTCCGCCGTGGCCTCAAGAAAATCGAACCCGTATCCACCATGAATATGAAGATCGATGAACCCAGGGGCCAGAAAGAGATTCTGGGCATCAAGATTCTCATCCGTAGGAATTGGATTACCCTGGCCGATTCCGGTTATGGCACCAGACTCAAAGCTCACCCATCCTTCCCCGAGCACCTGATCCTCGAGAATTACGCGGGCATCACTAATACAAGCCACGAGCATTCCATAATTTGGAGCGGCGTCATTCGCAAGCGGGGCGAGAGTTCCTGCTCAGCGGGCTCTGCGCAAAAGAGCTAATGCTTCGAACATCAGGTGTGCGCCAAAGATCGCTTTCCTTCATGGAAGAGTTTCTCCGACTGCCTCCGTCTTTCAGCAGCCTCGCGGCTCGTCGCTAAATCAAGCGCTTTGGCGAGTTCAACACGCCCGCTGGGACCGAGGACCGATAATGGGTCAACCACTGCGATCCCTGGATCGACATTCCCCCGGGTATCGTCTTCCGCGAGATCGTCAGTGGGCGAATCAGACACAGCACTAGTCTGTGATGCCAGGGGACGTCCCAAAACAAGGAGCCCATCACGCTTATGGTATCCCTCACGAATGAACCTGGCGGCGGTGAAAATCACAATCAGCGGCGCCGGCCACGCCAAGATCCAGATGACGGGCGCACTGCTGGCGGCCGCTACAATGGCTCCCACCAACGCAAGTGCTAATATCACTAGCGACAACAACGAGAGGCCTTTCTTGCTGGTAGGCCTCTGCTGCCGGCTTGTTCGTATCGCTGCAACTTCTGCTGTTGTCATGGCTGGTTCCCAAGTTGTAATACGAACGACTGGGGTCGATTATTCCCGTCCAATCGCTCACTCCGCGCACTATATCGGGCAAGGATGACAGCCTTATGTCAGCAGGTTTCGGGACGAGCGGATGCTCTCTTGTGAGAAGGGGAAGCTAGAGCTAGGAGCTAGAATCTAGGAGCTAGGAGGGGCGTATGGGCATTCCATCGCCGTAATAGCACCCAACGGCTCGGCGCGTTTAATGGCCTAGGTGCGCGACGAAGCGAGGATCACTCGAAGCTTCGCTGCACCGACTTGGCGATTTGGGAGCCTCGCCCCACCAAGTATGGGCCATACGCCCGTCCCAGCTCCTAGATTCTAGCTCCTAGTTTCCACTTCTCACAGGAACGAGGGCTTGCTCGTCACAGCGCTGTTCGTTCCAAGAAATGTTCCAACACCTCCGATGGACTCAGCTTAGTGAAATCACACGGAACAGTTTTTTGGATCCGGTCTCGAGCCGTCGGCGATAGCTCGTTCAAAATTTGTAGATTGATTTCTTTCGGCGCAGCCAACCAACACCCGTTCTTCGCATTTTGTTGGATGATTTCCGTAATCCGACCCGCAATTTGGCGGATCAGGCGCCGTTTCGATTCAAGCTTAAGGTTGTGGTCATCGGCCTTCGGTGCACTGCTACTTTTCTGGGTTCGCGTCCCCTGCCTGCCCGCCAAATCGGTGACTCGATCTTTCAGCCGGCTATGCGCCTCGTCCAGCACCACCTGTTGGAGCTGTTGAAGACGGGGAGTTCGTTGCGGAGTCAGCTCAATTCGATAAGCCCTCACTAGACCAAGATCGACGACGATGATGAGTTTGTCTTTCATGGGTCGCTACGCAATGCGCAATAATGTCGCGCACTTCTACTGGATTTCCCAAGATATTATGTTCTCAGAGTTCTATTTGACACTGAGTGAACCGAGCCGTTCATTGGCGGGCGCGTCGCTTGGAGTAACCTTTTGCTGAAGGTATATTTTACGCCCTGGCGACACGGAGGTTACCGGTGCTGTGAGAAGTCGTAGAGGCGGGTCGTCCAGGCGATAAAGCACCTAACCCCCAATCCGAGAACCAATCGATGAACTATGGCCTTATTCGTCGCAAAGTTGCTGACTTTTCCAAGTGGAAAGCTATTTACGATTCTAACGAGCCGACCCGTCAAGAGGCCGGTGTTAAAGAAAAATACGTACTGCATAATGTCGATGATCCGAACGATGTGTTTACGATCTTTGAACTAGAAGATGTCCAGAAAGCGCGCGAGTTTTTCGGATCAGCGGCTTTGCGCGCCGGAATGCAGCAAGCGGGCACCGTTGATCAACCGGATTTTTACTTGCTCAGCGACTGAACGCCCATTGTCGCGGTTAGCGCGACAGCCGCTTGCAACTGATTAGCTCCTGGGGAGAGTTAGCCATGGCTTCCTCTCCCGATTTCGCCCCAACGTCGGGGCAAACCAACCTCGCACTGTTGATTATCCGTATCGCTGCAGGAATCGTTTTCCTTTACCACGGCAGCGCAATTCTATTTGGGGCCTTTGGCGGGCCAGGCCCTCAAGGCTTTGCCGCCTACATGCATGCGCCCGCGATTATGGGCTATCTAATTGGGCTCGCCCAGTTCGCGGGAGGCCTGGCGGTTTTGACCGGGATTCTAATCCGGGTCGGAGCCGTCTGTATTGTCATAGTCATGCTGGGCGCTATCTTCCTGGTGCACTTGCCCCATGGATTTGACGTATCCAAAGGCGGAATGGAGTACGCCTTCACCCAACTCCTGATTGCGCTCGCGCTGCTGATAGCGGGAGGAGGGGCGTACTCTCTGGGCTCCCGCCTCCCGGAGGGATTGCGGAAGCTCTGAAGGCAGGAGCTAGGAGCTAGAAGAGGCGTATGGGCCACACTTGGTGGGGCGAGGCTTACTAGCTCCTAGATTCTAACTCCTTGCTCCTTTATGGTCGCCGCGCATGAATCTACGGAGCTTTCTTGTCATCGTCTTACTCAGTTGGGGGACTCAGGCTGTTCCGGCAAGGCCGGCTGCGGTGGCGCCCGTCAACATGATTCGAACGGAGCTGTATTTCGGACCCGTTCCGGTCGGACAATGGAACCAGTTTCTTGCCCAGATCGTAACTCCGCTTTTTCCCGACGGATTGACATGGTTCGACGTGCAAGGTCAATGGAAGGCTCCAGACGGTAAGATCCGAAAATTGTCGTCAAGGATGCTGATCATCTTATATCCGGACAGCCCAAAGAATGATCGTGCGATCGATCAGGTGCGGCAGCAGTTCAAGAGTCGCTTCCATCAGCTTTCGGTACTGAGGGTTTCCTCGCGGGTGACAGCAGGACTGTAAAGCGGCATAGCAAAATCGTAATCGTCCTCCCGACTTCGATAGCGGCCTTCTGGTGGAGCGCCGCCTCGCTTTGGAGGCCGACCGCCTGGAGGGGAGCCGCTTTGGCGCGTGTCCCGCTGTCCTCGCGAATTTTGTCTCAACGCTGGTACGGCCGAAACGTGCAATAACAGGCGGCTCCCGGGAACGACCCAACGCGATCCATTCACGCGTGGCCCTTCGATTCGTCTACACCCGGACGGTAGAGCTGCATTGCGCTGGGTAATTCGCGGGAGCCGCCCGTTGCGACACTTTTTGGACGGATCAGACGCTGATACGAATAACGCGAGTCGTCTCGTGCACGCGCCAAAGCAGCTCCCCTCCAGGCGGTCGGCCTCGCAAGCGAGGCAGCGCTCCACAGAGACGCGAAGGCGGAAGGACGACAGGATCTTCTAGGTCTTGCGAGGCCGCAAAAAAGGATTTTCGGTCCTTTGCTGCTCCTCCGGGGTCAAGCATTCACGAAGTTCGGCCTCAATCTCTTGTATCGTGTTCGTTGACGTATGAATATGGTGTTCCCGATCGTATTCGGCCAGCAAGCGCTGATAGGCGTGACAGAGAATCGCGAGCCGGGCTAGAAGATAGACAGAAATAATCGCTTGCCCTTCCGGCAGGGGGCACATCTGTTTCGCCAGGGTGCGAAGACTCTCTTCATTTAATATAAAAATCTCGCGTTTAGTGTAGCTCAGCGCCGGGCTATTGATGTGGGCCATTATCTCGTGAGCCACAAAATCGATCCTGACGCTGAAACGCAGCTGATCTTTTCCTTCGAAAGAAAGGTATAGCACCTCGTCCGCCTGATTCTCGGCGTAAAGCTCGGCACCGCGCCGGCGGACATCGGTCAACCAGTTGTCAACGAGCGTTTTGAGTGATGCGGTGGTACTCATTGTGTGCCCCACTACAATATGAAACGAATCGCCTGTCTCAACTAAGCCGAACCCCCAAATCAATCTAAAAGCAAACCGCCTATCATTTTTTCCAGCACTTCTCATTCCTCACCAATCACTTCCTCCACTATGGGACGCTTCATTATCCTTTCCGGTCCGTCCTGTGTCGGTAAGGGGCCGCTACACAGCGCATTTTCAAAATTCTATCCCGATCAAGCAGCGAGCCTCCACAAGCTTGTGCTTTACAACTGTCGTGCTCCCCGGCCCGGTGAAATCGATGGCAAAGCTTATTGGTTTCGATCCCGCGAGGAGATCGAAAGCTTTCGTAAAAAAGAGAACTTTATCGTTCTGGATGTGCGCGGAGACCTGCAAGCCGTCGATCTAAACGATGTCGAAAGAAGTTTAGCAGCCGGGGATTTATTTTTCGAAGGCAATCCATTCGTTGGCCGAAAACTGCAGGAAACTCTGAGAGTGAAAGCGAATCTGCTCAGCGTTTTTCTTTCGCCCCTTTCACGTGAGGAAATCTTATTTTTGAAATCACAAGCGGCTCCGCTACCCGACTTTCTCACTGATGTCATGCGCCGCAAACTGTTACGGCGGACCCAACGACAAAAGGGGATCCTCTCTCTCAAAGATCTCGAAAACATCGAACGGCGGGCCTCCAGTGCATATACCGAGCTTAAAGAAGCTTGGTATTTCGATTACATCATCCCGAATCACGACGGCGAAGACAGCGAGAATTGGGACGCGTTCTACTATCCCGTTAGTGACGCTCGTAAAACGCTACTTGCCTTCGCGGACTTGATCACAGGAAAGGCCTCGGCGGGAGCCGAGAAATGGGAACAAGAGCTGGTAAGATGATCCACTGCCTGTAGCTGTACCTCCACCGGGTTAGCCGGACGGCTTGCGCGATCTGCCACCCCTGTTGAGCTGATTGTTGGTTGAGCCGCGCCGGGTTAAAATCCCCAGCGGAGTTATAAACTCTCTTCGAGATGCTACACGGTCGCCGGTCTGTGGAAACTGTTTACCCGATGGATGTACTCCAACGCCTCGATTACATCCTGCTTCGACAGCAGAACATCTTCTACGACAACCGGCGGCGTACCATTTGGGATATTTCGCGGACTAAGGCTTTGGGCTCTCAACTCCAATTCTTGTTTGCGCCGGCGCCAAGCTCCTTGGCTACCCATGCCAACAATGACCGGGTCCAGCGATTCTTTGTCTCGCAGCATCGCGGCTAGCTCACCAGGCTCAAACTGAGGGTTCGACATAAGTTGGTTAAATGCTTGTGTGAAATGCTCCTGTTGCCGGTTGTCCGCTAGCATGCAGCCGAAGATGTAATTTCGAATAGAAAACAAAGCGTCCGGCACTAGACAGGCACTACCGGAGATAATCAGGGTCAAGGAGCAATTCTCTGAAGCACCCAGGATTAGCGCATAACGCTTGATCGTCGCATTGGGGAAAAGCAATTCTATGTTCTCGTGTACCTTACGCAGGTTGTATTGTTCAAATAGTTCCGAGCGCGGGGCGGATACAATTGCGACTACCGACAAAGCTTTTCCAAACAGAGCTAAGTCTCGCAAGCGCTCTACCGAGTTATTCTTGCGACATTCCTCGACTGTAACCTGGTAATCTTCGAATTTGGTCGGAAGCAGGCTAATCCCTTCAAACACTTCGCGGTCTGAATTGTAAGAAGCAGGAGAAACCGCTCGCAGAAATAACTGTGCGAAATCCTCATTTCCGAATTGCTCGCCGTATCCGATCACGGCTGTGCCACTCAACGAATTTTCCAAGTCATTGATGTCCAGCTTCGTAGTATCATCCAGACTGATTCCCGCCGCATTCATCGCGGGAATCACCTTTGGATCGGTAATCCGATAATCTTCGACTAAAGCTTGGGCCGTCAGTAAGTTAAACAATTGACGGGCCACATACTTGTTTGCCAGTTGTTCCGCTTTCACTGCGTAGACTTCCGAAGAAAATCGTTCACCGAGCGCGTGATGAACGACCGTATTCGACACCAGCAACAAACAGCTAAATGTCGGTAGCGGGATTCCCGTCGCCGGATCAAAACTTTGTTCGAACCGATTCAGCGACGCTAAATACTCGCACAAAAGCCGGCCGGCGTTGTAGTGCTGGGAATGCGCCGTCCCCAAAATATCCGGCAGAACGGCAACTCCAACGCTGCACAGCGCTTCAGTATATTCCCGCGTTGATTGGCCGGTTGGACGCTGGCGCTTGACGTTGATCATTCGCGCTTGTTGTTGCGCCCGACCAAACACCGGCGCCATACCGGATCCGGATCCTCCGCCCGCGCTGAACAAATAGAAAAAGAGGCGCGAGGCGTTGGCAGCTAAACCGGAGGAATCGACCAGATAGCTGCGGTGCCGAGCCCAAGGCGTTTCGGCTTTTGCCTCGGCCAGGAGCGCCAATGTCGCCAGGTAGTGCCCTACGACGGGAATATTCCCAGCACCGCCTCGGTTAAGCCAATCGAGCTCCGTGATCCCAAACCGAAGTGCGCCCTGCGTAAGCGTCGGATTGGCTACCCTGATCCTTTGGGTCGTATCGCCGTCGAGATCCGCCGCCAGAATGACCGGGTCGACCAGAAACACCTGGTCACGGTCTGATTTCGTTCCGAAGACTCGTTCCCAGAATGACGGCGCACTTGCCTTTCCATCTCCGGATCCCGAAGTCTTCCCACCGGACTGGCGGTTTCGGACGCGCCCCCGCCGGGACAGTTCTTTGATTCCGATCTTCCGTTGTTCGTAAACCAGGTTAGCCAGGTCGATGGCAATATTCGTACCGCATCGGCCCATTCCAATAATTCCCACGGTCGGCAGGGCTACATCGCCGTTATGTTCCCGTGAGGATTTAGTATGCTGCTTCAGACTCTTCGCAAAGGCCTTCAGGCGTTGTAGAATGTCTTCGACAGGAAACTGCGTTACAGTATTTGTGATTTCGGCGGAAATTAGCTCTTCAGGCGTACGGCCCGCGGTTTGTTCAGCTCGTGGGGCGGACTCGCCAACATTCGATTCGGTCGCATTCATGTACAAATAGAGAGGCGTGCCTCAGTCTAAGTGTACCCATCCGCCGAGCAAGCGACGAACGCGTAAATTTCATGATGGGGTCAATATTCGACAATAAGAGCCTTGTGAAACGCAGCGTTTCCGGCATTACCGGGACCAAGATCTGCCAACGCGACGAATCGTCGTTGATACTAAAAATCCCTCGTGCGCTCCTAAGAAATGCCCAAGCCGCCGGCACACAATTGTACCGGCGAGTCTTTCGTGCTGCCAGAAACAGCCCAATTCTGGCTACTGAACCACGATAATGGAATCGAGATCCGGAGCCGTCTCTTTAGATATTGAAGAAATCGTGATCGTGTTCGAGCCCGTCTGAAGGTCCAAATTGACATTTGCCGCACCGACAACGGTCGAATCACCCGGGTTCCCGCTGGTTGAAGGAAAATTCAGCGTCACTTCCTTCGAAGCATTGGCCTTCACATGCGCCGATGCGGGCGAACCGGAGAGATACAGAATCAACACCGAGTGAACTCCAGCATTCACGGCCGACACGTCAAATGTAACGGTGTAGGAGCCTCCTTGACTGACACTGAGTTTCTTCCCGTCGGTGCCTTCAGGCGAGGCAACGATGGCGATGCCTTTGCCGCTAGACTGCGCCTCATCCGCGAGATACTGGGTCGTGGTCGATTCGACTGTGATCGAATCGATATCGGGCCCGTAAGAACCGCTCGGCGCAGAAATCGTAATGGAATTGTTTCCCGAGTTGAGGAGCACCGGCTGGGTGATGGCGCCCAGCGTCGAGAACGAGCCCGTGCTGGGAAATGTCAGGGTTACCGGCGCCCCGTTGTTGACGCTAATCGTGCCGGGTCGGGCCGGGTTTGTGAAATAAAGGATTGAGAGGTTGTAGGTACCGGCTTTGGCTGCATACACATTCCCGAACACGACCGATCCCCCATTGCCGATGAAGCCGGCCTTCGTTCCGTCGCTGGCGGTATTTACATCGGCATAAACAGCTGAACCCAGCAGCTTCGAATTCGGCCCATTCACGAGATACTGGGTCACAGGGACCATCGGCGTTACTTTCAGAAGCTGGCTTTGGTAAGCCGCCAGGTTGTACGGCAGCGGGCCAGGAATCTGATATCCGCCATCGGTATTCGGCGTTCCGATCAGGTTAATGCCGTTCCATAGGTCGCGGACTATTACTGGTCCCGGAATACCGAACAGGGACCATGCCGTCGTTCCCGTTTGCGGGTTTCCGGACGGATTAGATACTAGAACGATGAAGCTGTTGTCGGCTTCCTTCGCTCGCCAGGTTTCCGGCTGGCTGCCGCCCGGATCGCTGTTCAAATAATCCGCAACGGGAGCCGCCTGCACTCCAGCCTGATCAACGGCGATGACTTCATGGTTATTCAGCAGAGAATAATCGTAGGAATCAGTATTACTGGTCAGATCGGTTCCGAGTATGAGCGGGGCCGCCGTAGCACACCACCAGCTAAATAACGTTTGCCGTTGATTTTGGGTGAAGTTGCTTCCGTCCGAATTTATTCCGTCCAATGGTCCGTTTCCGATCTCTAAGGAATCCGGGTCCGGCCAGTTACCCGGGCCAGAAAATGCCGTCCACTGCGACATTGATTGGAAATGGTTGAGGACGTTGCTCCAACTCGTCAATGGATAAACGGAATTGTGGTAGTACTCAACATCGCCCGTGATACGCCAACTATTAGCGTACGCGTCCCAAGTGGTGGCGGCACTTAGGCTGAGCGAGTTCGAAAGAGCCAAATGAATCTTTCGCCCGCTTTTATTCAACGCTTGTGCCCAGGCGATCACATCCGGGACGTCCCACGTTCCGACCCCGTCCATTTTGATATAGTCCACGCCCCAGGACGCAAATAGTTTGGCCCAGGAATCAATGAAGGCCTGTGCTCCCGGCTTCGTGAAATCGATATAATAGTTTACGTTGCCGAAATTATAATTGATCTCGTATTGGGAAACGTCGGCGATTTCTTTGGCAGAATAGCGAGTGCCTTCAATTGGAGTGTTTGCGTTAACGGCGGCCACCGGAATACCGGGCGTGATATACATTCCGAATTTTAGTCCCAGGCTGTGGATGTAAGCCGCGAGCGCGGCCATTCCGTCGGGGAATTTTGTGGGATCAGGAGCCCATCGGCCGTAAGCGTCGACCGTAGCCCGCGGGTCCAGGTACCAGAAATCATCCAGATTCACGTACTGAAATCCACTGGATTGGAGGTTCTGGTGCATGGCCAGAGCCTGAGCCTTTATTATCGCCTCGGTCGGCGCCCTGCGAACAAAGCTCCAACTACTCCACGCCATCTGCGGCGTCAGAGAAACGCCATTGTTCTCGCCGAATGCCGAAGTCACCAAACTGCTGGCAGCCAACCCCATAGCTGCTACGAATCCCAAGCCGCGACCGAAGAAGAGGGGTCGCGAAACAACCGGACAACATAACATAGATAAATCCTTTTAAGAATTGGAGGGAATCACGGACATCCGATTCCGTGACTATTTACAGCTGGTGCGACGATCGCAGATGGCAACGCTTGAGCTCAAGCAAAAAATCCTCGCTGCTCATGGAAATGATAGCAACGCTCTCACGACCTTTAGCACCGGCCGCACCCCGATCATCGCTGAAAAGCGGTCAAATTCCTTTGTTTCCGCGCCAACCCAGCATAGACAGAGACAATGAGTTATCTCACGCTGAAAGTCGTGCATCTGGTTGCTCTGGCCCTAACCTTTATGGGCTTAGCCGGCGCTCTTGCTTATAATGCCGTATCCCCTGGCCCATCGATTACCCGGCGGATTTTTGCCATCTCGCACGGAATCGGACTACTTCTGCTATTGATCACCGGCTTCCTCCTCTTAATTCAACTCGGGATCGGCAAAAACCTGCCGGGTTGGGTCTGGGGCAAAGTCATCATCTGGTTGTTGGCCGGTGCTTCAGCCGTTTTGGTCCGGCGTTTCGCGAGGTTTCAAGTTTCTATGCTCGTGTACCTGGCCGTGCTGGTGGGATTGGGAGCATGGCTGGCGTTGTATAAGCCGTTCTAGAAGCCAGGAGCTAGGAGCTTGAATCTAGGAGGGCGGACTCCAGTTCGGAAATCGTGGCTGGCAACCAGCGCAGGTCGAGGAGTTGAGCGATGAAGGCGCGAAGCGCCTACCAGCTCCTGGCTCCTAGCTCCTTGCGCGCGCGCAGGCCGCCCGGACACTCGCCCGGGCGACCCCTTGTTTCCTCCGCGAAGAATTCGAGAGCCGCTTGAGCGAGCAACCCTCAGCTTATCAAACTCTAACCCACTCATTACTAAGCAATTTGGAGCCTAGGGTTTCAGAAGAGTTCGCAGTTCACGGTTCCAACGGGACTTAAGGGCGAAAGCAGCGCCCGAACCGCTGACTGCAAATTGCAAACCGAAAAAACAGGGCCGCTCAGGTGGTTCCAACCCGAGCGGCCTGCGTTTCCCGTTTGGCTACGTTTTGTTTGCGGGTCATCCCCGCGCTGGCTCGCTATGTTCGTTGGGGCCCCCGCACCGAGTGGATTGGAGGTGGTCCCGTCCCCTACTAATGATTTTTAGAGATCCGGTTTCAGAAAAAATCAGAAACTTTGATTTCCCGTTGCAAACAAATCCGGGCGTCTTCCACCGCAAAATGGTTGGAATCGGCTAGCTCGGTTCCAGGCCGGTGACTGATTTCACCATCTCGGCTCCCTTGATCTTGAGGCCACCGGAGCCTGTATTACCGCCCTCACTCTGCCACTTACTCTTGACAGCAAATGTTACTACTTGAGTAAGCTGGGTGTTCGTTAAGTCTCCGATATTCGTGCCGCCGTCGACTCCACAAGAAGCGGGCGTATGGGGATCGGTAGCCCCTCTCGTCCAAGTGCCTGCGGAAACTGCAGCCCCTAGATCCGATTTAATCTCAGCAATAAGGTTGTCGACTGTTTGTGGCATTGGTTTTGTTCGCTAGATTTCTATATTGAATGATCGAGCGGGTCCGCTGATCGCTCAGTATTTAAGAGTAGCACGACCCGCGCTTCACAGTTCCTAAAGCTTTTAGGTCACGCGGTTTCAGTAAATTCTCAGTTACCGGTCAATAAGTCTCGTAAGGCGACGCTAATCTGCTGTCCGGTTCTTTCCTCGTAAAAGGCAAAGTCAGGAACAGGATTAACCTCGAAACAGTAATACCTTCCGTCCACAGTTTCTCTCAAATCGACCCCGGAGAATAGTAAACCGAACTGTGCCGTAATGCGCACGCACTCAGCCGCGATACTCATCGGCAGCTCGATGGCTTCCAATCGAATCTCGTCGTGTTCCGCCCGGCGATAATCAATCGCCTGGCTTCGGATTCTGGTTGCAAATATTTGTTCACGGACAACGTGCACGCGGATATCGGTTCCAGCTACGCGTTCTTGTAACTGAACCGGAGTATCTCTGGTCGAAAGCAGACTACACAGATCGTCTAAGCCCACGAGTCTGGTTCCAAAGGAGTGCCCGCTGCTGGACTTGTGAATTATCTGTCCTCCTGTTTCCTCGTAAAAACGGCGTGCGTCTTGTGCATTATTGGTGATCAGCGTCCTGGGAATCTCAAAAATACCATCTCGAATAACCAGAGTTTGATACGGCTTGCTATGATTCGACCAATTGCTGGCAACTCGGTTGACTACGACACAATCTAGCTCCGCCAAGAAGCTTTCCAGTCCCAGAGATTTCTCGGCGTGCAACGCAACTGCGAGCGCGGGGTCCGACGCAGAGTCTTTCTGATCACTCCAGCGACTAAGGTCACGAACAAATGCGCCGGTCAATTCGGAGGTTCGAATCGAATCTCCCGGCCAAGAAATAGAACCGGAACCGCGATCACTGCGACACTGCGTGATTCGGTGAGCGGTTGCATAGCGGCTTAAGTCGAACAGTCGGTTTTGCGCGCCCATTATCTGGAGGCGCTTGCAAAAGAAACGAGTTACTCCATCTCCGGCGCTGCCGCAGACTAATATCATATCCTTCGCCTCACTGGTCCCGACGGGACCAACGTCCCACTCGACTGTAGGAGCTTAATCAAGGTTTCCGCGATCTTTCGAATCGACTCTTCATTAAAGCCCCCGAGGTCCGGAAATGCTTCCACCGCCACGACCCGGAGAAAGTCCTTACCAATCGCGAGCCGCACTTCTAGAAAATCCAATCCCGCCAGAACTGCTAACTTTCTAAGCCGATCTTCGGTGTCAAAATATGGCGGTATCACGGTCGTATTCCAGAACACCTCTCCTCCGACTACACAAGCACTGTAGAGCGGCGCGGGAATTGAAACTAGATTCACCGGACAAATAGCGGCCATCTTATTGAGTCCATCCCAATCGTTTTCGCTTGCGATTCGATATATCTCACAGTCGCAAAGGGGTGAATAACTCACGTTTCCATTGTGGTCTGAAGCGAAAGCGCGGAGCTCGGACTCCACGTTGCTGAAAACCGAGTCAACTGTTCGCAGCCCGCACTTGACTACTAGTGGTTTCCAGAATGAAAGCGGCGCCCGTGGAGCGAACCAAAAGACCGGCGAACAGCGGTTGATCACCGGACATGGAAGGCTCCAAAACCAAGCAAAAATGACGGCATTTCTTTCCATTTGCGAGTGCTCAGCCTGTTCCCCGAAGTCCGCTGCGGGATCCAGTCTTGGCGGCTTCTGTACCAGGACTCCCGTGATCTCTTGCTCGCCCAGGCGCACGCCCATGGCTGCTTCCACAACGGAGTTAGAGTCCTTTGAATCGAAGCTCCAGGCGAACACAATCTTTGAATCAAGGTGGACCAGCGAAACAATGCTTTCGCTTTGCTCGTTGCACACTATTTGGATGCGCTCGAGTAGCGGTGTGTTAGTTCCACCTAGAACGAGGTACATGCGGCCACTACCATTCAGCCGGTTACTTGTGCCAACTCATGGATCTGCGTCCTAGTCTTTTCCATCTCCCTTTTTAACTGTTCTACCAGATCATTATACTCCCCATCTTGCTGAAACGGCGCGAGCAGCGGATCCTCACTGCCTAAAGGGACGTGCCGTAGCACGGGCGAGAAAATCGGGCGCAGGTAGAGGTACGCCTGTTCCTTGTTATCGAGGAGCCGCTCCCCGATTGAGAGATAGAACGCTTCCCAGTGTTCAATCTTTCTACCAACGAATTTCTCATGAATGAAGTCGACCAATGTTTGACCCCTTTGTTTCGTCTCCTCTAGTTGCCCAGAATTTCGAGCGGACAAGGCTAAATAGGCCAGCCCCCACATTTTCCAGTCCCATACGTCGGTCTCCTCTCCGAGCTTTGTCTTTGCTATTTCGCTTACCGTCGTCCAGTCATTGAGTTTAGCGGAGCAAGCGACCAACAGCTCAAACACAGTGTGATCATGCGCCCTAAGTTCCAACGGGAGCTTCTGGAGCAGTGCCACGGCGCCCTTCCAATCCTTTCGAAAAACTAAGCGTTCAGCCTCAAGAAGAGTTCGCCGGTCGGCATCGGTCTCGAGATCAATAGCGATCGCCATCCATTTTTCCATGGTTTCCATCTCTCCCACCCAAGCGCAGATAGCAGCCATGCCATACGGATTCTCGGGATTGGTTGGCTCCAGTTGATGTGATTTCCACTTTAGGGAGTACTCCTCTCCGACTTCGCCCAAGGCGTCGGCTTCATATGCGGCGCGGCGATTAGCAACAGCATCGTTTGGAGCTAAAGCCAGCGCGCGAGCGATTAGTTTACTAGCCTCCTGCTCCATCCCTTTGAAGTTAAACGCTAGCGCGAGGGTGGTGTAAGCTCGGACTTCATCTGCATCCAGGTTGATCGCCTGCTGACAAAGGTCGATCGCCGAATCGACGACAAAGCTCTCCCCACCAAAACGGTCTACCCGGGCAAGATAAGCATCGGCCAGCCCAACGTAACCCAGTGCAAATTTTGGATCTAATTCTATTGCCTGGCGGAACAACGCAATCGCTTTCTCATTATCCTCTTTGTGGAGCTGCTGATATAGCTCTTGCCCCTGCAAATAGAGATCGTAGGCGGTTACATTTTCCGTTGGCTTGCGTTTGATGTCCTTTAGTTCATTCGATGTTAGGTGCACTTTCAGCGCTGCAGCGAGGTTTTCAGCGACGTCACTCTGAATCACAAACAAATCTTTCATGTCCCGGTTGTACGATTCACCCCAGAGCCGACGGCCAGTCCTAGCGTCGTAAAGGACCGAAATGATCTTCACCCGGTCATTAACCCGTTCGACGCTGCTTTCCAGCAGGGTTTCGGCGTCGAGTTCCTTGCCGATTTGGGTCAACGACTTTCTTGGTCTTCCAGGCACAGCTTTGTACTGCAATACTGAGTCTCGAGAAATAACTCGCAGGTCAGCGATTCTAGAAAGCTGATAAATAACCTCGCCGGTGAGCCCGTCGCTCAAGTACTGATTTTGTTTGTCATCGCCAACATTGTCGAATGGCAAAACTGCCACCGATTTTCCTGTTTCACCTGTAACCATTCCATGCGGCCGGAAGAGGAAATAACCTCCTAGTACCGCCGCCATCACCAGGCCGAATCCGGCGACAGCTAGATAAGTCTTGCTGATTCTGCGACTGCCGGGCGTTACGGCCTTGGCCGGCGCCAAACGCATGGCTCCTCTACGGGTCCCGGCCAGAGCCCGCTGCGTCGCTCGCACAATCGCCAGAAGGTCTTCCGGCGTCTGAGGGCGGTCTTTCGGGTCTTTCTCCAGCACATGGGTCAGCAAGGCTACCACCGGCTGCGGGAAGTGTCTTAGTTTGCTGATCGGTAACGGCGCTTGCAGATGTTGGGCGGCGACTTCTGACGGTGTGCCAATAAACGGAGCGGACTTGGTCAACATTTGCCATAGCGTGACGCCGACCGAGTACAGGTCCGATCTGATATCAACCGGGCCGCAACTGATTTGCTCGGGGCTTGCGTATCGCGGGGTACCTAAGAAAATCCCAGGCTCGGAAGCAGAGGATTCTTCGATGTCGCCGCTGGCGAACTTTACTAACCCGAAATCGATCACTTTGGCGGTTAGCTGGCCATGACTTTCCCGGGTTAGGATGATATTCGCGGGCTTGATGTCGCGATGGACGAGCCCGGCTTGATGAGCGGCGCCGAGGGCGGAAGTGATTTGGACCGTAATCTCCAGCGCTAACTTCACATCGAGCGGTCCATGTTGGGAGATGTAGGCCTCGAGGGTTTGGCCCTCGATCAATTCCATCGCGTAGAAATAGGAAGCCTCGGTCGACCCGAGATAGTAGATTGAGGCAACGTACGGATGTCGCAGCGATGCGGCGGCGCGTGCTTCCCGCAAGAACCGGTTCTTAAGCGACTCGTTATGGAGCAAACGGCTTGAAATCACTTTTAGCGCCACCGGACGTCGCAACGTGGTGTCAGACGCTTTGTACGTGATACCCATAGCGCCCCGGCCAAGCTCAACCGGTTTACCATCCGGACCGATCTCGACTTCGAAATGGGCGTATCGCCGTTGGAATTGTTCGGCAACTAAGAGGCTGAGGTCTGCGGCTTCGTCGGAAAATGAGTCGGCGGAGCTGCCACTGGCCCGGCGTAACATTTCCGCTGCCGGTGGCAGGGGTTGATTGGGCGGCAATCCTTCCGTAGCACCAGAGGCGGAACCTGTCGCGCCATAGTCTGCGGAGGCGGCGGCCTTACTCGGGTCGCGGCGGCCTGACAGGTCCTGCTTTCCCACGGTCGCGGGACTTTGGCGTGACGAGCCAGATTCTGGTTTTGGCGGTGTCTGGTTCTCTGGGTCGTCCGGATTCCGCTCATTACCGGCGCTCATTTCAATCGCCGTCCTTCGGTCACCAGGAGCGCCTGGTACAGAGCATGAATTTCCGCGTCGATGTCTCCGGGATCGAGCAGTGTCTGGGCAACCTCGTCACGCAGAAGGGCCGAGTATCGCTTCCGCATTCGGAACACCAAGGTCTTCACGCCGGCAACAGTCAACCCAAGCTCCGTCGCAACCTCCTCATAGCTTTCGCTGAGACTTGCTCCTGTTAGATCAAGGTAAACCCTTAGCCGTTCGAATTGGCCGGTCTTACCCGCTTGCCGATACTCTTCTCTAAGCCGGACCATGGCCCGCTCGAGTAGCAGCTGTGCCCATTGGGCATCGAAAAAGACCTCTGCGGTCACGTTATCCTTCGGCTCGATCTGGTCGCGCTCATTCGCTTCTTGGGCGTCAAGGGGCACTAACGGATTTCCTCCACCCCGTTTTGCTGCCCCGGCCCGGTGGCGCATCGCAGAGATATGGTTCTGAAATGAGGCTAACAAGAAAGAGCGGAACCGGCCGCGGTTAGGGTCAGCATGCTTCAAGCTAACCTTATCCAGAAGGTGCAGGAAGAAACTCTGGGTCAGGTCTTGGGCATCTTCATCGCTAAAGCCTCTGTAACGGGCGAAATGATATAGGGGATACCAATACCGGGAACAGAACTCGGAGAGAGACTCTTCATGTAACGGCGACGTGACATCGCCGGAACTAAGCACCAAGTCCCAGCGAGTGGTATGGAACTGCATCCCTGCTTGCTGTTCCTTACTTTGCCTGGTATTCACCGCGTGTACCTCTCTGAATCTATTAAGCCGAAAGCGTTCCTACGGACAATGAATTTTGTTGGGTATTTGCTGCGGGCGGCGCATGGGCGATGGGGCGCAGAACAGACCCAAGTCGGAGGGGAGCCGCAATGGAGATCTCCGGCCTTGAAATTTGGAAACGGTCTATTGTTTACCTGGCCGAGACACATGTGCGGCCGCGGCTCCCTGTGGGCATGGCGCGGTCGAGGTCCCCTGGCGCCGCGTCTTTCCATGCTAGGCAGCCAAAACGGCTATAGGCATCGACACCCGTTGGAGCTAATGCGCGGAACGCCCAGCCCGCATCGCTACGCGAAGCGTTGTGGGCGTGGCAACGCCCCTCAGATTTGGGCGATGCTCACCCTGCAATCACCAATCTCTAATCTCGTTTGTCTCTCTACCCAGCTCCCTTTCCGATGCCACACCCTAACCATCGAGGAGAGTGACTCGACTGAGCTCGCCTAAGTCTTGTCCGCCGTGGGTTTCGCTATATGCTCAAGGTCGGCCTCGCAAGCGAGGCGCGCTCCACAGAGGCGCGAAGGCGGAAGGACGATTACGAGGGTCTGCGACCCAAATATTCCATCGCTGTATCCACCCCGCCCTTCTTGAAGGGAACCCCAAACCGGGATAGACCCATCTCGACCCCGCACAGCGTTCCGCACAACATCAGATCATTGAAATCGCCAAGGTGACCGATTCGAAATGCCCGGCCCTTGAGTTTTCCGAGGCCGGAGCCCAGCGACAGATTGAAGTTCTCAAGCACGACATTGCGAAACGCGGCTTCATCAAAACCATCCGGCAAAAAAATAGCTGTCAAAGAACTGCTGTATTCGCGTGGGTCGACGCACACCAGCTCAAGGCCCCACGCATTGACGGCGGCTCGAGTGGCTTCCGCCTGCCTCTGATGCCGCTTAAACACTGAGTCCAGGCCCTCTTCATCCAGTAACATGGAGATGGCTTCACGCAGCCCGAACAACAGGTTCGTCGCCGGAGTGTAGGGGAAAAAGCCGTGTTTGTTCGGTTCAACCATTTCTGTCCAGGACCAAAACGAACGCGGCAGCCGGGCGCCCCGAGACGCTTCGAGCGCTTTTTGGCTAACTGCGTTAAACCCGAGCCCCGGAGGCAACATCAGACCTTTTTGGGAGCCACCAATCCCGACATCGACACGCCATTCATCATGCCGATAGTCGATACTACCAAGTGAAGAAATCGTGTCTACCATCAGTAACGCCGGGTGACCGGCTCGATCGATGGCTTGTCGCACCTCAGCGATCCGGCTGGTGACTCCGGTCGACGTTTCGTTATGGACACACATCACCGCTTTGATTTCTTGGCGGCCATCGTCGCGCAGTTTGGATTCAACTGCTTCTGGCTGCACGCCATGCCGCCAATCTCCAGGCACAAAGTCGACGGTGATACCGAAGTTTAACGCCAGCTTTTGCCAAAGCGTACCGAAATGCCCGGTCTCAAACATCAGCACCCGATCGCCCGGCGACAGCGTGTTTACGATGGCGGCTTCCCAGGCACCAGTTCCGCTGGATGGAAAGATGAAAACCTCGCCCTGGGATGTCTGGAATACCCGTTTCATGCCCTCCAAACAATCATCACCAAGCTGGGCAAACTCCTGGCTACGGTGATCGATCGTGGGACGATCAATCGCGCGGAGCACTCGATCGGGCACATTGGTCGGACCAGGGATCTGGAGAAAATGTCGGCCAGGGCAGCGTTTGCGGTTCACGGTTGGGAGTGGGGCTTAGGGGTGGCTTATTCGTCGGTTGCGGCAGGTCTGTCGGGGTGGCTTGGATGGGACTTACAGGACCAATGGGACTAATGGGAACCATATGACAAGTCTTCTCAACAGAGAGCCTGCCGTCCGTAACTCATAACAAAACTGCTAACCGCTAACCGCTAACCGCTAACCGCTTACTGCTTACTGCTTACTGCTTACCGCCCTCAGTCGACCCGTTTCAGTCTTCGGCTCGTTCGCCGGCGGGGCACATTTTCACGAGTTTTGGGTCGAATCGGCCGAGTACTTCTACTAGGTCAGTCTGAGCGGCCATCACGAGGTTGATGTCTTTGTAAACGCCGGGGACCTCGTCCAGGCCGGCGCTCAATAGTTCTACGCCGCGTTCGGATAGCAGTTTCCGTACGGCGCTCCAGGTGAAGCTTTGTTTGGCTTTTGTCCGGCTCATTACTCGGCCGGCACCGTGAGCGGCGCTGGTGAGCGCCGCCGGATTTCCTTTTCCTCTCACCACAAAACCTGGAGTCGCCATCGAACCGGGTACGATGCCGAGTACTCCGGCGCCTGCAGGAGTCGCTCCTTTCCGGTGCACGATCACTTCACGTTCCACTCCCCCGATCTGATGCCGTTCTTTCCAAGCGAAATTGTGGTGATTCTCGATATCGAGGAGCACCGCTACACCGAGTTTGCGAATGATACCCTGATGAATGAGCGCATGGTTAGCGGCTGCGTAATGGCCCATCAAGTTCATCGCCGCCCAATATTCCTGACCAGCTGGTTCATCCAACGAAAGCCAGGCCAATCGTTGCAGCTCCTTGGGTAGTTCCGGATGAAGATCTCTCGCTCGTTTACTATAAAAGTTGCAGACCTCCGCCCCGGTTCCTCGGGAACCGCTATGGCTTAACAATGCGACGTATTCACCCGGCTCCAATCCGAGCTCATTTTTTGTGACCGTGAACACGCCGAACTCGACAAAATGATTGCCCGATCCGCTGGTTCCGAGCTGTTTCCAGGCTTTATCTCGCAACCGGGCAGTCACCGGAGACACCGTCCAATCCTCGTCCATCACCGAATGACTTCGCGGCTGTTCAAAATTCGCACCCACACCAAATCTGGTTTCAGATTGTATAACGTTTGCGAGCCGATCTCGCATCCCGGCAATGAAGCTCGGGTTCCAATCAAGAACGCTCATCTTCATCCGGCAGGCGATATCGACGCCGACTCCATACGGGATGACAGTGTTGTCGGTTGCCAGCACACCACCGATCGGCAACCCGTAGCCGACATGCGCATCCGGCATCAGGGCGCCGGCAAGCGAGACCGGTAGCCGGCAAGCTTCGGCCATTTGATTGATTGCCTCGGGTTCAAGGCCCTCGCCCCAGATGTGTGGTTCGCAGTTCACGGTCGGCGGTTTGCGGTTACCGGTTGCGAGGTAGCTCGATTGTCGGCCGGTGGAGCTCGTTGGGGGTGGCGAAGATGGGACTCATGGGACTTATGTCATGAACGCTCAGGCCTCTTCCGTGTCGTGGATGCGACCGTAGTCAACCGCAAACCGGCCCTCACCATGTTCGGTGTAGATCTCGACGAATCGCCGGTTCCAGAGAATCTCGCTGTAAGAATAATCGACTGCGCTTTGAATTGGAGCTGGAATCACCGTGTCGATGCAAACCACGGAAGCTAAAAGCCGGGTATCACTCTTTTTCAGATCCTCGGCGGTTAAGCCATACAATGGGCTAGTCTCATCGATTCGATGGCGGATGGTTAATGCGGCCGGAAACGCAATTAGCCGATCGAAATCGAGCTTCAACGGATGAAAACGGCGAACGTCCGGATCTTCCTTGGTAGGCTCGCTTCGAATCAGCATCACTCGAAATTCGGCTTCCACCATTGCGTGATGCCGCAGGTTGGCCACGCGCAACATCAAATTAGGTACGCCGTCGAACGGCCCTATGATCATAAACTTACTGAAAAGGATCTTGGCGGTTGGACGCGAAAATCTGACAAAAATCAGGCCGGTCACGACGGCCATACCGAACATACCGATCATGATCTCCAGCGTGGCGACGATATGACCGTATAAGCTGTCCGGATACATATGACCGTAGCCAACCGTGGCCAGGGTCTCCACACTGAAGAAGAAAGCGTCGAGAAAGGAACCGGGAGGTAACTCGGCAACGCTGTTTCCGCCAGCCCAATACAGGGCCGCAAACAAGAGGTTGACCAGCACGTAGATACCAAGGATCAGCCCGGCGAATTGAGGCCAAGTTAATGTGAGGATCGTGTGGTAAGCGTCGCGCCAGTCATATCTCTCTGCATTCAATTTCAGGAATTCAAGATGGCCGGCTTTGACTGAGATCGGGGCAGCACGCAGTTTTTTCATGGCTAGCGAAACGGGAATGTTCTGTGGGTTAAATAAGCCTAGTGTCCTGTTCATGAAATAGC
>JAFAIO010000384.1 GCA_019236675.1 Verrucomicrobiota bacterium | reverse complement strand
AGGGGCTCCTGCGTTCTTGAATGCAGTCATGGAAATTGAGTTCCATAGGCCGGCAATTGCGCTTTTGGATTCGCTATTGAAGATCGAGCGAGCTCTTGGCCGCCCTTCGAAACGGCCCCGTAATGCACCTCGTATCATCGATCTGGATTTGCTCTATGCCGGCAATTTGACGTTGAACAGTCCCGAAATCATCATCCCTCACCCGCGAATCACCCAAAGACGATTTGTGCTCCAACCACTAGCCGATGTTGCACCCGATTTAGTGCTGCCCGGCCAAACCCTTTCGATTCGCCACTTATTGATCGGTTTGAAAACCGAGGAAGAAGTGACGAAGATTCCAGTGGAGCTTTGTAATGAATCGTATTACGCCTGAAATCGTCCGGAAAGCGAAAGGGCAAGGGATTACGGCATTAACCGCTTACGACTATCCGACTGCTCGTCTCCTTGATGAAGCCGGGATTGAAGTGCTGCTGGTCGGGGATTCGATGGGTATGGTTGTTTTGGGTCTACGAGATACAACCGAGGTCACGCTCGAAGACATTTTGCACCACGTCCGCGCCGTCGCCAGAGGCGTCCAGCACGCTTTGTTAGTGGCGGACTTGCCGATCGATACCTATCGGAATCCCGAAGAGGCCGTTGTGAATGCGAAGAAACTCATTTTCGCTGGTGCTCACGCCGTGAAGTTGGAAGGGGGTACAACCCGGGTGGAACAGATCAAAGCGATAGCCGACGCTGGTGTGCCCGTGATGGGACACATCGGGATGCTGCCGCAGCGCATTCGCGAAGAAGGCGGTTACCGAATCAAAGGCAAAACACCCGCGGAGAGCCAACTACTAGTGGAAGACGCAAAGGCGGTTGAGAACGCCGGCGCATTCGCGGTGGTTTTAGAGTTGGTCGCTCGCAAGGTTGCACACGAGATCACTCGCTCGATCCAAATTCCAACCATCGGCATTGGGTCAGGCGCAGGTTGTGACGGCCAGATCTTAGTGTTCCATGACCTGGTGGGTTATTCGCCATGGTTTATCCCTAAGCACGTTCAGCCCGAAGCCATGGTCGGTGACGCCATCAGCAAGGCGGCGTCAGCGTTTATTGCCAGAGTTAAGGGAGGGACAGGTGAAAAGTGATTGGTGAAAGGTGATTCGTGATTGGCGCGGTCACCACCCACTTCGGAGGGGAGCCGCATTCCGCGTTCCCCCACCCAGGACTATCTGCTCAACACGTGGCGTCGTTCGACCGGAATCGCGTCCTAAGCTGCGGCTCCCTTAAGCGTGGCAGGCCTAGAGACGTGCAATTTCCCAGGGCGTGGCACCCTTTTCGGGCGTCGCGGTTGTGGCACACCAAAACCGTTGTTCAAAGTCCTAGGTCAGACATCCTCACGACCGGCACGACAAATGCAACGCCCCTCCGTGCGGTGCGTCACCAATCGCCTTTCAACAGGCTCTTCGGGTCCCCTTACCCTTCCAGCACCTGTCCCATCGCGCGGAATTTCTGGTAACGCTCCTCTAATAACAGCTTCTTTGACTTCTTGTTTAGCTCGTCCAGCTGCTGGAGCACGGCCGTTTTGAAATTGGCAGCCGCTTTCTCATGGTCCAAATGCGCACCCCCGAGCGGTTCTTCAATAGTCTGGTCGATCACATTGAGCTCCTTTAAATCTCGGGCCGTCAGCTTGAGTGCTTCTGCAGCTTCCGGCGCATGGCTGCGATGCCTCCAAAGGATCGCTGCGCATCCTTCAGGACTGATTACCGAGTAGTACGCGTTCTCCAGCATCAAAACTCGGTCAGCAACCCCGATCCCTAGTGCGCCACCGGAACCGCCCTCCCCGATGACCACCGCGACGATCGGGACCGGGAACAACATCATTTCCCGTAAATTCACCGCAATCGACTCGGAGATATGCCGTTCCTCTGCGCCGACACCGGGATAAGCGCCGGGGGTGTCGATCAGAGCGACAATAGGCAGGCTGAATTTAGCGCCTAACCGCATCACCCGAAGCGCTTTGCGGTAGCCCTCAGGATGGGCACTGCCAAAATTGCGGTGGATATTCTCTTTTGTGCCCCGGCCTTTTTGATGACTCACCACCGCGCAGCGGTAATTTCCCAAAGAGGCCAACCCGCAAGGCATCGCGTGATCGTCGCCAAACAGCCGGTCCCCATGCAGCTCCGTGAAATCGGTGAAAGCCAGACTCAGGTAATCCAAGGCAAACGGACGCTGCTCATGCCTGGCTACCTGCACCCGTTCCCAGGCCTTCAGATTTTCATAGATCTGCTTACGGGTCGCTTCGATCTTGCGCTCCATCGCGGCGACCTCGTGCTCGAGGTCGACTCCCTGCAACTTCGAGTGTTTCTTCAGCTCCTCCAGCTGCCTTTCCAGGTCGACGATCGGTTTCTCAAAATCTAAAGGTCGAACTTTCATTTGCTAACCGTGACCGGCGTTTCTTTTGGCAAGAGGGCGAACAGCTCTTCCATATCTTCTGGAGAAAGCTGAATACCGAACCTGGGTTTCTGGACATTTGGTGTGTTAGGGGCGGTCTCAGAATACAAAGTGATCCCATTTTGGCTAAGCACGACCCAGCGACTGCTGCCAAGAAATTTCTTTTCCCCGAAAGACACTCTTGCTCCTCCGGACCAGGCCTCCTTACCGATGACCTTCAATTGACCAGGTTTCATATTAGGCGGCAGGTGAAAATCGAGAGGCTTATACCAACGAAAAAACTGGCCATGATTCAGAATCTCAACTGCCTGGTTCTCCAGGAAAATCTGCATGTTAAATTGACCACTAGGAATGATAAATTTCTGTCCAGGTTGGATCATCAGCCCATCGAGACCGTTCGCCTTGAAAATTAGTTCCGGCGCTGCCTTCGTCTTAGCCGATATTTTGGCGATCGAATCCCCTCGCGCTACTACATACTCCTTCTTGTCCGCTGAGGGTTGGGGTGAAAAAAAATCCTGAATATTCATATCCCCGACTGTCTTTCTGGCCTCGTCGGCTTTCACGGATTTTGGGAAACTTTGAAAAATAGAAATCAAGAGGCGCTTGCCGTCGTCGATATTTCCTTTAGCGATCAATTGTTTTCCCTGTTCCAATAGAGCGATTCCAGGGTCAGGAGTAGGAGTAACAACAGCTTCGCTGCCCTTGGTCGGCTTCCTGGGCGCTTTTTTTATAAAGAGTTCATAGGTGGCAAAAGCCCCGCCGCCAAAGATTATTAAAGCTAAACCGGAAAGGACCCCGAGTTTCCAAAGAAAGCTCATTCAGTTGATCAGGCTACCCCTCCATGGCTTAAAGCAGACCGCGTCGCCGTAGATCAAACCAATTAATTCGCGCTGATTGTTCAACCAATTCTAACGTGAACTTCAAGAGACAGATTTCCCAGCCCTCGTCGACGCCTTGGATGATAGCACTGCCCCCTCGTTGGCCCTCTGGAACGTCCTGATTTACCCGATCCACTACCGCCGGCAAAGAATCATGAACGATATGCTCGGTAACACCCTCCTTCCGAATTTGAAAGCCATACTTCAGGAAGGCTGCGCTCCTTGACTGCAAAAGCTGGGCGAAATGGTTGGCGGCTTCGCCAAACCCATCCAGAAGCAATTTCGCCATGTTTTCCGGAGTCACCAGTTGAGGTCGATCCGCTTGAATACGACCGGAACGAACTCGGATCTCGTTTACGCTATCCATCAGCTCGGATATCAAATAGAAATTGAAGCTGGTAGCACCGAAGGTTTCAATCCGCCGGTCGGGCGCATGGATGACCTTAGTATTCTCTAGTGCGTATTGAAGATCGTCCCCGTTGTACATAGACGGCAAAAGACCAGAACAGTAGCTGATTTCTCCGCTGGAACAAATCTCTTCCCTTACGGGCATCCTTACAAGAGGTTTACTCGTGTCCCAATAATCGTCCTCGGGCTTTCTAAGGAACCCGGGCGTTGTATCGCCCAACACTTAAGAGGGAAGCCGCTTTTCAAGATGGCAGCTCTACCGTTTTGCTAGCAGGCGGCTCCCGAGAATGACTCAGCGCAATGTTTTGCCCATCGCGCCTATTCTGTGCAGGGAATACAACGCTCCATAAAACTGGCACACGTCTAGACGCTCGCGGGAGCCGCCTGCTGCCGACCGAAAGAGATGCAATGCTAAAAAGCGGCTCCCCTCCAGGCGCTGGGTGGCTTCTGCACGTTACAGGTTTGCAAGCCGCGATGAGGGCGGATTCTGAGCAGAAACTGCGAACTGGCCCCACGAAGAGGCCAGTAGTGAAGACCAAGGAATTACTTCGCTCGCTCCTCGATATAGCGGATAACGTCGCCGACGGTTTGGAGCTTTTCGGCATCTTCGTCCGGTACTTCGACGGAGAATTCTTCTTCGAAGGCCATTACGAGTTCTACCGTATCCAGCGAGTCAGCGCCGAGGTCCTCAATGAAAGAAGCGTTA
>JAFAIO010000272.1 GCA_019236675.1 Verrucomicrobiota bacterium | reverse complement strand
CGTTTTCTTCCCGGTCTGGTCGCTAACAATCGGGTTACCGGATGCGCGCCGCTACCGATATCAACGATCAGGTTCCCGATCTTTCCTTCTTTTTCGAGGTCGTCCAAAAGCGGTTTAAGGAGCCGCTGCTTCAGTTCCGGCGCATAGGTTTCACCCCAATATTCTTGCCAAGGATTCGCGACTCCTGGTTGCAGCTTTTTCCCGACCATTGGCGTGTAAAACAGCCAATTGAGCATCAGAATCAATACCGTCGGTGGGGAAATCGCGCAATGAATGGAACGCGACAGGTCCGAAATTTCGTACGGACACACTCGGCCAGATCTAGGCGTAATTCACTCAGGCCAAGGCACAAGCGACACATGTGGCAATTGGCACACAACCTGTTTCCTAGTGAATTATGAGAACAAAAACTGAACCCCCAGAACCGGCCAGGGAGCGGACGGTTGCGTTTGCCAGCGTCATCCTTGCGGTCTCTCTGCTTAGCTTTCTGTTGCCAGGTCACAGCTCCACCCGCCACGAACACACCGCTACCGGCTCCAAGGCCCAGGACTCTCACAACATTTCGTTACCGAGAGATAGCCACCCGGGCTGGGGCCCGGTGAGTTTTTAGCGAGAAAGCGCTGATCGTATCCCGCGATTTGGCCGGCCGATACCGGAAGAGAGGAAACATCTCCAGATTGCACCACCCCAAAACCGTCCCGGGTCAAATTAGGCAGACTAACCAGAAGATCACAAAGGGCGAAAAGACAGATTCTTTAAGAAATCTTTCTTTGTGTCCTTTGTGACCTTCTGTGTAGACTTGGAAATCTGCGTAATTTTACCCCGAAAAATTTAGGGGCTGCGCAATCCGCGGTTCTTTTGGCGTCTATCTTTTGGCTAGGAGCAGTTTGGCCTGAGCCCCCCCTGTTTCCCGTCACCCAAAACCCGGATGGTTTCCAAATAAACTTAACCTCTGATCACAATGTCGCCTAAGAAAGCCATTGCCTTCTCCGGTGTCCTTCTGTTCGGCCTTTGGGCCGGCTCGATAATAAAAGGCTCGCCTTCGCCAACGGCATCTCCCTCGCCTTCGGCGACTGTTTCGCGATCGGTTTCTCCCACCCCAACACCATCTGCTTCCCCGCGAGCATCCTCTTCACCGGTTGCAACCCCTTCCGCGACGGCGCCTCCGGCTTCGTCGCCAACGGTGTCGCCAACACCGGTCCCCTCGCCGGTAGCATCTCCTTCGCCATCAACACCCTCATCAAACCCGGCTTCGCACTCGATTGAGGCCGCTTCGCCAACACCCGAGGAGCCAAGTCAGCCAAAAAAACGACGGCCACCACCACACCATGAGAATCCGCACGGCGAAGCTGAACCCAGGCGCCCGGTACGGCCGCCGCGGCCACCACCACCGCCGAATTAGCGCGTAACCGTTTGGCGGTTTAGGTCGTTCTCGTCCTCGTCGTCGTCCTCGTCCTCGATTTAGTGGCGTGTGGCTCGCAGTGGGGATTTGTTCGGCTCCCGGTCGCACGCTTCAACACATTAGGCCTATTTGCTCCTTCCGGTCATTAGGGCTTGTTCCGGGCATACCGTATGCCGTTGCGTGGCGCGCACGGAATCGAGGACGAGGACGAGAACGACCTAAACCGCCAACCGCCGAACCCCAAACGCCGAACGCCAAGCGCCGAACGCGCAACCTAATCATAGTAGGCCGGCGCGTGCCTGAAGGTGGGCCATGCAGCAGGGTCATGGCCCGTTACGACGAGAGCATTCGTTTGACGGGCTATTTGGCGAAGCTTTTTAACCGAGCGGACAGCTTCCACGGTCGCAGTCGCAAAGCTGGGCAGCGCTTTCTCTTCCCAATGTTCCATCGTGTAGGCGGCGTCGATCGTCAGCAGGACCGCACCTGTTTTCGGCATCGTAATCAAAAAAGATTGATGAGCAACGGAATGACCGGGCGTGAAGATGATTTTGATGGCCCATCACCAAACAGATCGTATGCATCCGTCTCTGATCCCTCCAAGAAATACCAATCAAGTCCCGGAACATCGAAGTCCTTTCTGGCAAAAGCGTCGACCGCAAACCAGTCAAGAGCCAGCGCATATTCCAGCTCTCGGCGCTGGACGACGTGAATGGCATCGGGGAACCTTCCTACGGCGCTGGTGTGGTCCCAGTGTAAATGTGAGAGCAGCACATACTTGATGCTGCCGGGATCGATTCCCAAGGCTCGCAGTGCCGGCAGGCAACCTTGTTCTTCAGTTAGCATTGGCCCATAGCCGCGGAGAAAGGCTTCACTAAGGTGGCTCCGAGGATCGGATGCGCATTCGACCGCCATGCCGCCGTCGATCACCACATTTCCTTTCGGGTGCTGAATCAAAAACCAGGGTACTGGAATCACCAGTGGTGCGCCAAGAGGTTCGTTCATTTTCAAGCCGACAGTCTGGCAGCGGATACTACCGCCGTTGAAGAAGTAGAGCCGCCGATCAGATTGGGAAAGCATGGGCTACAAGCTATTAATCGATTGATGCTCTTCCAATATCGCCTTAGCATCTTCGTTCTCAAAGTAAGCAGGAAGCAGGAAGCAGGAAGCAGGAAGCAGTTTAGGAGACAGGAGCCAGAATCCAGGAGCCAGGAGGCGCTGAGTGCAGCGTTATTAGAGGGCAGCTTTGCAAGAAATCCTGGAAACGGAGGATACTGATAAGAGACATGATTCTCTTGTTGTCCTCGCACCTCCTGGCTCCTAAACTGCTTACTGCTTACCGCTTACTTTCCGTCGTGGAAGATAATCCCCACGGTGTGGCGTTGGCCGGAGCGAACCCGGCTGACACCGTGGCGCAGACTCACTCGATAGGTGCCCCGTGTACCCTGAACCGGTCGATGATGCACGGCAAAAGCGACAGCGTCACCCTGCGCGAGTGGCACAACCTCGGCGCGAGTTTGCATGCGCGGGCGTTGTTCCGCCAAAATAAATTCGCCGCCAGTGAAGTCGTGGCCGGGTTCACAGAGCAGGATTGCCACTTGGATCGGGAATGCTAACTCACCATAAAGGTCTTGGTGCAGGCAGTTGTAGTCGCCGGGTACATATTGCAACAACAAGGGAGTGGGCCGCAGCTGACCTTGGTCGTGGCACCGTTGTAGAAACTCCTCATGTTCAGCCGGGTAACGTGTTTCCTCCCCCATCCTTTTGCTCCATTGATTGGCGATCGGAGCCAACCGTGAGTAAAGCACGGTCCGCAGCTCCCCGATCAGCTTCGGTAACGGATATTTGAAATACTGGTACTCGCCTTTGCCGAACCCGTGCCGAGCCATAATGATGTGGCTGCGAAAATGTTCCTCTTCCGAATACAACGCAGCAATAAGCCGGCACTCTTTTGGCGTTAACAACTTTTCCAGCACCGCAGCTCCATAGTTGCTGAGCTCGGAGTCGATCCGAGCCCAGTCATAGCGATTCACCCGATCGTCTTCCGCTTTGGTCAAATGCTCCAGCGACGCGCTCATCTTTTGCAAGTTCATCGTAGCGAATTCATTTCGTTGATCCTGTGAACAACGGAACATCAAACAACTCTGCTCGAGTATAATTAGCGTCTTCTTGGGCGCATTCTGATTCTTGCTACAAAGCGCGGTACGGTATGCAGATTTCACCACAAAGACACGAAGAACAAGACTTTACCGGGTTTTGCTTAACTTAGTGTCCTTCGCGTCTTTGTGGTGAATACATCTGTTGTTTTCAATGGTCGTTCAACGTCTCTGTAGACTCCAATTCGTGCCCTGGCTGTAAATGGGAATTCGAAAGGCCAAGAGACCGCCAGACCAGATAAAGGACAATCGCGGCAACCCCACATATCACCAAATAGACGAGCTCCCGGATATGAATTTTTCCGGAGTTACCTGATTTCACCATGATAACGGAAGCTAGGAGACACAATCTAGGAGCGGGAAGTACGCCTGGCAATCCTCCAGGAACAAAAGATGGACTACACAGCAAGATCGCAAAGGCCACAAAGAACAGAACCTATGATTGCTTGTGTCTGTCTTTGTGACCTTCGCGATCTTGTTGTGCAATTTCATCGCTTCGTTGCCTTCGTTATCTTCTGTAAAAAATCTTTTCTGTCTTTTGTGTCCTCGTTGTGCAGCGGCCTTCCGTCAGCGCTGGAAGACCTCGAAGTGTAGTACAAACGGCTCTTTTTCGACCAGAAAATCATCGTCAAAATCATAGTACCGAGCCTGCTGATAGTCTTCGCCCGCGAAGCGTTTGATCGCATCGACATCGTCCCAGAAGGTTAACATCTGAAAATGAGCGAGGTTCCCGTCGACCCGATGCAAACAATAAGCGCCCCGGTTACCGGGCGTTCGTTCGTAGTCCGGGAGAGCGATGCTGCGCATTTTCTCCAAATATTCCTCACTTTTTTCCAGAGGAACCCGTCCATGCCAAATCCGAGCGATCATAGAAGACGCATTTCACCACAAAGACACAAAGGACACGAAGTAAAAGTATCAAAGGATTTTGTCCCTAACCTTTGTGTTCTCTGTGTCTTTGTGGTGAAATTTTGTATTTTTATCCGCCGCGTTTGCGGGTGAGCATAAATTCATTGCCTTCCGTGTCTATGCACATCGCCAAGTGTGGCGGTTCATTCCCTTCGGGTTGCGGTTCCCGAGTTAGCTGGCCGCCTGCGACGACCACCTCACGGGCACCGGCGATAACATCCGGAACCTGAAAACTGAGGCCCGTCCACGTTCGTTTCCCTTCCCCACCGGCATGGATACCGATGGTCGCACCGCCCACTGAAACCTCGCTGATAACTTCAGATTCCTTGTTCACTTCAGCACCGAAAACCTGGCGATAGAAGCGCACGGCCCGCTTCGAATCCGCAGCCCAGATCACATATTTCACGCGTTCAACCTTCATCTGAGAACCTCAACTCGCCTGATGCTCGTTGAATAGCAAATAGCAAATAGCAGATAGCAAATTTCCTGCTTCACGGCGTGCTCGCTAGTTTAACGCCATTGCTATTTGCTATTACGGAAGGAGCTTCGGGCGAGTTTCGCCGGCCAAGCCTTGAGGGCGGTCTCGGCTATTCCCCGCAGCGCTTTCGCCCCGGCGCCGTCCAGTGCTTGCATGCTCATTCCTTGAATGACTGCGCCGTAGAAGCGGGCGAGTTGCTCGGTGTCGGTGCCACGCGGTAACTCACCGTTTTTGACCGCTCGTTGGAAACGGTGTCGCAAGGTGTGCACCGACCCGGTTCGCTTTGCCGCCACCACCTCGGCTACCGCTCGATTTTCGGGAGCACACGTGGGAACGGCGCAGGAGATTAAGCAGCCGGGCGGATACTTCGGGCTGGCAAATTTCTCGGCCGATTCCAAAAGAAATCGCTTAACCGCGGTATAAGTATCGCGTTCGTCACGCAACGCATCGGCAAGTGTCCGTCCCAAGCCAGCCAGATAACGCTCTAGCACCCGACGATAGAGCTCTTCTTTCGACCCGAACGCCGCGTACAGGCTGGGAGCTGTGATCCCGATGGCCTTCCTCAGATCGGCGATCGACGTTCCTTCGTATCCCTGTCGCCAGAATAGTTCGAGTGCCTGGTCCAAGGCAGTTTCTTGATCAAACTCGCGAGGACGCCCTCTCGAGCGCCTGCCCTGAGCAAGCCTCGGGCGTGTCGAAGGCCCGTCCTGAGCAAGCCTCAGGCGCGTCGAAGGAGCAATTGATGATTGGTTGGGAAGCGGAGCCTTAACTTTTCCTGAAGAGACTCTCTTTTTTCTAACGATCGTTACGGAATTAGTTGACATCTGATCCGCCTAAGCAAGTTCTATAGCGATCATTCCATTAATTGGCTTATCACCCAAGGGAAATCTTCAAATGTCTACCGTTAACGAATACTCCTCCGCTCTAGCCCACTCTCCGCAGCTTGATACCGAAATTGATAACGTTATCGATACTGCGCTAGCTCTTAACCGCATCGTGGGCGCGGTACTCGTCGTCGCGTACCACGGTGAGATCGTGTATCAGCGGGCAGCCGGTTTTGCCGATCGTGAAGCCAGAAGATTGGCGACACCGGACACCATTTTTCGTCTTGCTTCGATAACGAAGCCAATCGTATCGGCAGCGGCGTTGGCTCTGGTCGAACAAGGGAAGCTGGGCTTGGACGATCCGGTCACAAAGTGGCTACCGGAGTTTCGCCCTACCTTGCCGAACGGAGTTCCGGCTGTCATCACCATCCGTCAGCTACTGACTCATACGTCCGGACTTTCTTACGGTTTTCAAGAGGCGGAAGACGGATCTTATCACCGGGCTAACGTCTCCGATGCTCTCGATCAACCCGGGCTAAGCATCGCAGAAAACCTTCGGCGGCTGGCTTCTGCGCCTTTAGTGTTTGAACCTGGGACCTCGTTTCAATACTCGCTGGCGCTCGATGTTCTTGGTGAGGTTTTGACCCGAGTCCAAGGAGTTTCGTTGCCCGAGGTGACGGCGGCTTTGGTTACAGAACCGCTAGGAATGCGAGACACCAGTTTTTGGGTTCAGGACCCGGCAACATTGGCCGCGGCCTATTCTGATGGAGTACTCACGCCGGTTCGCATGAACGACCATCACGTGATTCCATTTCCTCCGGGAGCCGGCGTTTCATTCGCGCCTGGTCGCGCCCTCGATCCAGCTTCTTATCCTTCCGGTGGAGCGGGAATGGTGGGCACAGCCGGAGATTTTGTTAAGTTCTTGGAGACGCTGCGCACAGGTGGTGCACCCATTCTGCGATCGGAGACGGTCAAAGCAATGACCACCAATCAAACCGGCGACTTTGTGATCGATCCGGAAATACCAGGCTGGGGATTTGGCTTTGGTGCTGCGATTCTGCTCAATCCGATTTTGGCCCAGACCCCGCAATCGGTTGGGACCTATCGTTGGGGCGGCGCGTATGGACACTCTTGGTTTGTGGATCCGCAGCTAGAGCTCACCGTCGTTGCGCTCACTAACACCGCCTTTGAAGGAATGGCTGGCGGATTCAGGTTCGCAATCCGCGACGCCATTTATCGCGGGATCACAGAGTGAACCGAAAAAACTCACGCAAAGACGCAAAGATATGAATCTAGAATTAGCGGATAAAGTGGCTTTGGTTACGGGAGCAAGCCGGGGGATCGGGCGGGCAACCGCCCGGTTATTGAATGAAGAAGGATGTCGCCTGGCAATTGTGGGACGCCGCAAACATCTGTTAGAAGAAACCGCGGACGAGCTTGTTAAAGCGACCGGTCGCCGGCCATTGATTCTAACGGAAGATATCACCGACCGGGATGCTCCCCGCCGGATTAAAGCCGCAGTGCTGGAGACGTATCAGCATGTTGATATCCTAATTAACAACGCGGGTGGGTCGCGGCCGATCAAAGGTGGGTTCGGAACTCCCGAGGAATGGGAGGAAGGCATGCGGCTTAATTTCGATGCCGGTCGTAACTTGGCTAACGCCCTGGTCGAATCCATGCAAGCGCAAAAATTTGGCAGGATTATCAACCTGACCGGCACGCAAGAGCCACTCGGATTTAACGCGGCGATACCGCCAAACGGCGCTGTTACCATTTGGTCCAAGCTATTTTCCGGCGTTGTGGCTAAAGATGGCATAACGGTCAATTGTATCTCTCCAGGAATTGTTCATTCCGAGCAGATCGATGAACGGGTATTCCCGAGCCTGCAGGAACAAGAGGAGTACGCAAGAAAAGAGATACCGGTCGGTTACATCGGAGAGGCAGAGGATGTCGCACTGATGGCGGTGTTCCTTTGTTCGCCACGAGCGCGGTACATTACCGGGGAGGTAATTTACGTCGACGGGGGTGCGAAGCGCTATCCGCATTGAGATGACGAAGGCGTTCAAGGAGCACAGGAGTTCAGGAGACCGCGCGCGACGGCGTCGATGAATCTCATGTTTGGTCGGAGCTAGGCCTTTTTGGCTTGGTATTCTCGCCTTCGCCCGGCGCTGAACTCCTCCTTCATTGATTCCGACCGAACGATCGGTTATTAGTGGAACGTGCGACCAAGCAGAACCAGCCGAGAAGAGATCCTGCAGAAGCTAAGCCAGGTATTTCGTCGTGACGGTTACACGGGAGCAAGTCTGGCGGACTTAGCCAATGCGGTTGGTTTGGGGAAAGCCAGCCTTTATCAGAAATTTCCCGACGGCAAAGCGCAGATGGGGGCTGAGGTGCTGGCCGAGATCGGCCGTAATTTCGATCGGGAGGTGCTTGCCCCCCTGCGCGAGCCTGGCCCAGTCGAACCGCGTTTTTCCAAAATGATCTCCGGCGTCCGCAAATTCTATGAGGATGGAAAACTGTCTTGTACGCTGGACACGCTCTCGTTGGGCGAAGCCGGGCAGCTTTATCGGCATCCGCTCGCTGAAGCAATCAGACATTGGCAAGAAACGCTGACCACATTAGCACGGGAAGCGGGTTTTTCACCGGCCAGAGCGGTCGTTTGGGCCGAAGAAGTCGTGATTTCTATCGAGGGCGCATTGGTCCTGTCTCGAGCTGCGAACGACCCGGAGATTTTTCGGCGGGCAGTTAAACGATTGGGAAAGCGCTTGGCGGATAGCCGATAGCGCAACGTTCCGCCGATCTAGGACGCACCTTGCCAACCCACCGGCCCGGAGGGGAGCCGCATTCCGCGTTACCTTACTGGGGACGAGGTTTTCGTGTATCGCGTCTCTCGTCTGGGTCGGTTGTTAGCCGCGGCTCCCTTGAGTTGTGCAGCCGCCATTAAACGTGCAACCTCACACGGCGCGACAGGTTTCCGGGGCGTCGCGGTTGTGGCGCGCGAAAAGCCTTGCTTCAAGTCTTGGGTCAAGGACACGCTTACAACCTGGCGCGCGGAATGCAACGCCCCTCCGATGGGGTGGTGGTCGCCGTCCATCCAACACTTTGGTTATTTTTCATTTGAATATTACCGAACGTTCGGTTACTTAATCGCATGAAACTTAATCTGAAACACTGGTTCGTTGCCAGCACCTTCTCTACGTTGCTTCCGCTCGGCGTCGCCGGACACGCTGAGGCCAGCCCCGTTAACCCGGTTGTACCAACTACCTTCTATCGCACCGCCAAGGTCGATGGCCTCTCCATTTTCTATCGCGAGGCCGGCCCCAAGGACGCACCCGTCATCCTGCTTCTCCACGGTTTCCCCACCTCTTCCCGAATGTTCCGTAATTTAATTCCGGCACTCGCCGATCGGTATCACGTGATCGCACCTGATTATCCGGGGTTCGGTTACAGCGACGCGCCCCCTGCGGATCAATTTCAATACACCTTCGACCATCTGGCCGACGTGATGGATGATTTTGTGAGTCAGCTGGGATTGAAGAAATACAGTCTGTACGTGCAAGACTATGGTGCTCCCATCGGCTATCGGCTGGCAGTACGCCATCCTGAACGAGTTCAATCGCTCATCGTACAAAACGGGAACGCTTATTCCGACGGGATCGACAATAACTTCTGGGTACCCATAAAAAAATTCTGGGCTGACAACAGTTCTGAGAATGCTACTCCTGTCCGTCAGGGACTCACACTTGAGGCAACCAAGTGGCAGTATACTCATGGGATTCGCCAACCTGAAAAAATCGATCCTGACACTTGGACCATTGACCAAGCCCTGCTGAATCGGCCGGGTCAGGAAGCCATCCAATTGGCCCTGTTTTATTCCTACCGGTCAAATCCGGAGGCTTACCCGCAATGGCATGAGTTCTTTCGAAAGTATCAACCGCCGACGCTCATTGTCTGGGGCAAGAACGATGACATCTTTCCTCCGGCTGGCGCCGAAGCCTATCTCCGCGATCTGCCCAAGGCGGAATTGCACCTGTTAGACACCGGACATTTTGCGCTTGAAGAAGACGGGGATGTAATCGCCGGTTTAATGCGCAGTTTCCTGGCGAAGCATGTAGCCGGAGCGTAATTTTACAGAAGAAGAACAAAGGCGAATCTTACAAAAGGTAACGAAGGGTTATCCGACCGCGCGACACTTGCTGGTCCGAAGGTCGTCGATTGTCCCTTCGTTCCCTATTTAGAAACAACCAGAAGGCCGACAAAGCCAACGAGTGATTTTAACCCTTCCGCAACGCCCCTGGGATCGGACCCAAAAATCTTCGTTGTCTTCGTTATCTTCTGTAAAATCATTACTCTTGATCGTTTTCACTCGTTGCGATTCGTTCGATCCAAAGCGAACAATAGATATGGCTACCAAAACGAACCGCCGAATCCTGCTGGCGCGCCGTCCGACAGGAGAGCCGAGTGAAGCCGATTTCACCTTTTGCCAGGCAGCGCTGGAGTCCCCGCAACCCGGTCAAATGCTATTGCGGACACTTTGGTTGTCGCTTGATCCCTACATGCGCGGGCGCATGAGCGACCGGAAATCTTATGCACCGTCGGTCGCCATCGGAGAGGTCATGGTTGGAGGCACGGTCAGCGAGGTGGTTACTTCCAAACTAGAGAACTTTGTCCCGGGTGACATTGTCGAAGGACGAACCGGTTGGCAGGAGTACGCGTTATCAGACGGAGCCGGTATGCGGAAAGTGGACCTTGCGCTGGGCCCAATCTCAACGGCTCTCGGTGTGCTTGGTATGCCCGGGATGACCGCGTACTTCGGTTTATTGAATATCGGCCAGCCTAAACCTCGCGAAACCGTAGTGGTATCGGCAGGGGCGGGCGCCGTTGGAGCTATTGTCGGACAACTCGCGAAGTTGAAAGGGTGTCACGTGGTCGGAATAGCCGGCGCCAAAGAGAAATGTGACTACGTCGTGAACGAGCTTGGGTTCGATGCATGTATCAGCCACCGCGAACCCGCTCTAGCGGATCATCTACAAAAGGCTTGTCCCAAAGGAATCGATATTTATTTCGAGAACGTGGGAGGAATGGTGTTCGAGGCAGTTTTGCCGTTCCTAAACGATTTCGCACGAATTCCGATTTGCGGATTAATCGCACAGTACAACGACACGCAGTTACCCGAAGGACCGAATCAAGTACCGCTGTTGATGCGCGCCATCCTAACGCACCGTCTCACGGTACGCGGTTTCATTCGCGGCGATTTTATCGATCAGCAGGCGTCATTTTTCAGCGACATGAGCCGTTGGGTTAAGGAAGGGCAAATCAAATACCGCGAGGATATTGTGGAAGGATTAGAAAACGCACCAAAGGCTTTTCAAAAGCTTTTCCGGGGTGAGAACTTTGGAAAGTTGCTGGTTAAAGTGGCGACGCACTGAACGAGTTGCGAAAAGCGCCCGCCGAACCCAAAAGACCGCGAACTAACGTAATCTGCCCGATCGACGTAATCTGTCGGTTCTCGCTACCTGCAAATCGCCATTGGATTGCCTAAAGTACTTGGCCGGAGTCTGGCCCAGCGCCGCTTTGAACACGGCGATAAACGAGGAGACATCGGTGTAACCGACGTTTAACGCGACATTGGAGACAGCTTCACCTTCAGCCAGCTGTTCCAAGGCGGTTAAGAGGCGAAGCTGGAACCGCCATTGACCGAAGCTCATTCCGGTTTCCCGGCGAAACAATCTGGCAGCGGTACGCAGCGTAATCCCTGCTTTTTTGGCCCAGACTTCGAGGGGTGTCGTACTCTGTAGGTCACTGGCGATAGCCCGCGTAATCCGCTTGAGTCGTTCATCGCGAGGCTCTGGCAAAAATAGAGGCACAACCGTTAACTTGTTTAGTCGATCCAGCAGCACGCGAATCAGCCGTTCTTCTGCGCTCCCAGGAACATAGTCCGCGCCGAATTCCGCGGCTGCTTTCAAAAGCTCCTGCATTAGAGGGTCGACGTTCACCACACAACAACGCTTCGAGAGATTAGCAAAGCGCGGTTCAACCCATAAAGCGATCAGCCGAAAGCTTTTGCTCGATCTGCTTGCGTGGAGAGTTCCTGGCGCTATCCAGACTGCTCGCTGTGGTGGAATCACCCAGAGACCATCGTCTGTCCTGACTGTGATCACGCCTTCACTGGCGCAAAGCAGCTGACCCCGCCGATGCCGGTGGGCCGGAATCTCGCCCGCTTTATAACGTTGGGACCGGACAAATGCAGGACACGGCACGCTGTCCGGATCACTATGCATTCTCTTGAGTGTGTCCATTTCGCCCTATTTTTTGTCAAAATAGCCCGAGATATCCAGATAAATCCAGATAATCTTTGGAAGCAGTCTGGCACCAGACTCGAAATATGACGGATGAGCAGGAGCTCATCCCTACCAGAAAAATGGAGATACAAAGTTCCTATCCTCGCTCGGAAGAACGCTCAGATGGTCATGCCCGGCTTCGTCAAGAAGAGAGTATGGCCGGATTCATTTTGCTCGGACTCTGTTTCTCGCATCTCCTTAACGACACAATTCAGTCGTTGATTCCCGCCATTTACCCGGTGCTCAAAACGTCGTTTCGCTTGGATTTCGGTCAGATTGGTTTGATCACGCTCACCTTTCAACTGACCTCTTCTCTTTTGCAGCCGTTAGTAGGGACTTATACCGATCACAAGCCTAAACCATTTTCTCTCGCCATCGGCATGGGGGTGAGCCTCTGCGGATTGCTACTATTGTCGCGAGCCTGGGATTACACTGTTGTTCTGCTAGCGGCAGGTCTGGTTGGAGTCGGTTCTTCGATCTTTCATCCTGAGGCCACCCGTCTTGCTCGTTTCAGCTCTGGGGGCCGGCACGGTTTTGCCCAATCGGTCTTTCAGCTTGGCGGTTACATGGGCACTGCCATTGGACCCGCGCTCGCGGCAATCATTGTGGTTCCTGCCGGACAACACAGCATTGCCTGGTTTTCAATTGTTGCGCTGGTCGCCATTGTCGTGCTGAGCCGAGTCGGGTTCTGGTACAGAAAAGTCAGGACATCTCAGCAAAGAAAATCGGCCCATCGTTCGTTAAATCGTCCACCGCTACCACGTTGGAAGGTGTTCACCATCATCTCTATTTTGGCGGCCCTGATTTTCTCGAAATACTTTTACCTGGCCAGTATCAGCAGCTATTACACGTTCTATCTGATCGGCCGTTTTCATTTATCCATTCAGAGCTCGCAGATGTTACTCTTCCTGTTCTTGTTCGCGGTCGCGCTTGGCACGATCATCGGGGGACCCATCGGTGATCGCTACGGGAGAAAACTGGTTATTTGGTTCTCGATCCTGGGGGTAACCCCGTTCACCATCCTGTTGCCTTACGCGGACTTGTTCTGGACGTGCGTGTTGTCAGTGATCATTGGATTGATTCTGGCCTCGGCTTTTTCTGCGATCATCGTTTACGGACAGGAGCTTGTGCCGGGAAAGGTGGGCATGATCGGCGGAGTGTTCTATGGTCTCGCATTTGGTATGGGAGGACTAGGCTCGGCGGTCCTGGGGAAACTAGCGGACGTGACGAGTATCAATTTTGTTTATCATGTCTGTTCGTTCCTACCTTTAATAGGACTCCTTACGGTGTTCCTGCCTAACCTCGACCGTTGGGTAGCGGATAGAGGACGGTGAGAAGTGAAAGGTGATTGGCGATTGGTGGGAAGCGCCAATTCAACTGCTAACGGGGCTGTCATGGTGTCCGACGCTCTGTTTAACTAGACCTTAGGTCAAAAATTCGACAAGGAGCCCGTGAATTCGAGAAGTTTAGCGTCCAGTAAACTGGAGTTAGGTCTTCCGGGGTCGCAATTTAAGCATAGCGATTAGTTCGATGCTCTTTTTTTGCGTTCTTTGCGCCTTTTCGCGGCTATTTGTTGTCTTCTCTTTGCGGCTTGGCGTGCGACTTTAGCTCGATGGACGAACAGTACACTCCAGGACATTCGGCTAACGCGACCGCTTTTATGGCCGCGCGCTCGTTTAACAGTCACGGCGAATTTATCAGAGCCTATCTCGAGTTGGGAATGAAGGTATTAGATTGTGGATGCGGTCCGGGCGCGATTTCCGTGGGCCTCGCAGAAGCAGTCGGAGAGTCTGGTCACGTTACCGGTATCGATTTCGCTGAATCGCAAATTGGGATCGCTAAAACGCGCGCTATATCAAATCTTTCTTTTCAGATTGCATCCGTTTACGAACTGCCTTTCGAGGACGAGGCGTTCGATTTGGTGTTCTCTCATGCCCTTTTCGAGCATCTCGCTGATCCGGTACGAGGAGTGCGAGAGATCCGGCGAGTTCTGCGAACGGGTGGCATTGCCGGACTATGCAGCCCGGACTGGGGCGGATTCATTCTGAGTCCGACCGACGATGCAGTGGAAACGGCGATAACGCGGTACCGGATGTTACAGGAAAAAAACGGGGGTCAAACCCGAGCTGGTCGACAGCTAGGCTCGTGGATAGCGGGAGGTGGCCTAGTGCCGGAGAAAATGCAGGCGCGCTACGAATGTTACCCTAACTCACGCGTGATCGCCGAATACCTCGCTCTTCAGCTCGAGCAGACTGGCAACGAGGAGTCTGCCAGCGTTTTGCGCAATTGGGCCGCTTCAGCCTGCAGCTTGTTCGCTCAAGCATGGGTTAGCGCCATCGCGCGAAAGGCATAGCGATCCCCCGCAGCCCACACAAGAAAAACGAAGACATTTTCACAGAAGGTAACGAAGGCAACGAAGGGTTTTTGGTTTCGGCCCTGGACCGTTGCGGAGGCGTTAAACCCCTCGTCAGCTTTGTTGCCTTCAGTGGTCTCTTTCTAAAAAAGGATGACGAGACCAATGACCTCCGGCCCCGGAAAATCGCAGTGGCCCAACCTTCGTTGCCTTCAGTTCCTTGCCTAAAAATGTCTTTGTTTTCTTCTGTAAAGACTGGGATGTCACTGCGAGAGAACGTTTCGAACGATCTCGGCAACCTTAGTGCCTAAAACACTATGTGTCTCTTCGTCAAGATGGATCCCGTCCAAAGGGCTAAGGCTGACGATTGCTCCGGCATCAAGGAAATGACAACCCGATCTGCCGGCTTGCCAGGCGAAGTGACTACCTAACTCTGCTGACTTGGTGATCGCGCCTTCAAAGAGACCCGCTAAAGCGCTGAGCACCTTAACAGGCGGCGGACAGATCAACAGGATTTGTGGCGCCTTACAGTCCGGCCCGGCGAGCGAGCGCCTGACGATTCCAACCAGTTCACCGGCGCCCTGAGCGATATCGAAGGGAGAAGCATCGAAGCGCCGTTTGAGATCATTTACTCCCAAAAAGATGGCGACGAGGTCCAACGGTCGATGGGTTTCCAAAAGAATAGGCAAATGCCGCGATCCATTCCGGCAAACAGAGACTCCTTCAACGGGGTCATCGATCACGGTGGTTCGAGCATTGAGCCCCTCTTCGATTACGCGCACGAAACCCGAAAGTTCTTTCTGGAGGACCCCAGGCCACCGCACTTCCCAATCAAATCTACCAGTCCCATCGGGGCGATAACCCCAAGTGTTAGAATCACCAAAACAAAGAATCGTTTTCATTTAACCAGAATTTCACCACAAAGACACAAAGTTCACGAAGGCCTTTTCTGCGCTAGACAAAACTTTGAGTCCTTCGTGTCTTTGTGGTGAAATTTGTCTTTAGATTCTACGAGACAGTTTTTGAACGGCGGCGATGACCGCGTCTGGCGCTTCGCGTGGGAATAGATGACCGGCCCTAGGAATTAACTGGCGTTCGTAGTGATTGGAGAAGAGCATTTCCTGGCCTGCCGATCGTTCCACAGGATGAACACCGTCGGCGTCCCCGTGGAGAACAATCGTCGGAACCTGAATGCTCGGCTGACCAACTAACTGCCTCTCGAAAGACTCTAGGGCGGGATCGCCCGGCGCCGCTCCGTAGCGATGCCGATAAGCGTGGATCACAATTTCAACGAAGTCCGGGTTATCAAAGCTCCGCGCGGTCTCATTAAACTCAGCGTCATTAAACTTCCAGTTAGGACACCAGAGTCCCCATAACAGGCGGCAAATTGCGCGCCGGTTTTGTTCCATGCCTAACTTCCCGCGCTCGGTGTGAAAGTACCATTGATACCAAGCCTTATGTTCGTCAGCGGCTGAGGCCGGTTTTCGATCGGATGCAAGATCTTCAATGTTGTAACCGCCGATGGAAACAAGTCCGCCGACCTTGCTTGGCCAAAGAGCAGTGGTGGTACAAGCGGCTCGAGCGCCCCAATCGTACCCTACCAATATCGGTTGCCGCAGGCTAAGCGCGGTAATCAAATCCCGAAGATCAGCAGCTAGTGCCGCTTGCTGACCGGATCTAGGCGTTTCAGCATAGCGAAATCGCGTGGGGCCAAAACCGCGCAGATAAGGAGCGATGGTATAGAAGCCATCATCAGATAGACCTCGGGCTACCACGCCCCAGGCTTTCGCATCATCCGGGAAACCGTGCAGTAGAATGACTGGCCCACCGGTGGGTTCTCCGGCTTCTTCGTAGGCAATCTCCAAAGTATCGGTTAGAACGGTCTTCAACATAATAGGCTGGCGGCATGGATTGGCCGGGATTTAGTTCACCAAGAAAAACAGAGCGGTTTCGATGACCAAGGCAAAGCGACGACAGCGAGAATCGTTAAAATCCATCAAACTGTTCTTTGCTTGCGAAGCGACCTTTGATCAAAGTAAAAAAACGGCGATAAAAACTATGCTTAGTGGTCAAAACATCGTTGCCTTTGTTCCGACAACCGATTTCGAGCGAGCAAGAGCCTTCTATGAAGGGAAGCTCGGACTAGAATTCAAATACGAAGACGGGTTTGCCCTCGTCCTCGATGCAAACGGAATTATGTTGAGAATCGCAAAGGTTCCAGATTTCGCGCCGGCCCGGTTCACCATCCTAGGCTGGGAAGTAAACGGCATTCAGGAGATGACAGGAAAGCTCAGCGAAAACGGAGTTCAATTCGAACACTTCGGCCTACCTAATCAGGACGATGCGGGTGTTTGGACAGCCCCGAGCGGCGACAAGGTCGCCTGGTTCAAAGATCCGGACGGCAATATTCTCTCGCTCTCGGAACATGTGAAGAGCCACTAACAAGCTTTCCGGACACGATCTCGCGAGAAAAGGCGAGGAATAATTCAATGCTTCCTTCCCTTGGTTATCGTTCGATTGAGCTCAGGACATTCGGCGAGCTCAGTCGAGTCGTCGAAGCGTGCCGCCTATTCCGAATCAACCGGCGCTTCATTCTTGGATTTAGCGACGGTTGGACTGCTCAATGCGTCCTTCAGAAAGCCCTGGCAATCCTTGAGGAATTCCAATCCATCGGACTCTCTTAACCCCCGGGCCAGAATCAGCCCGCCGATCATACAAGCGAGAACCCCAGCTACCTCACGTTTTCTGGTCTCTACTGGCATCCCGGGTGGAGCTAGTTCGTAAAGCTGTTCCAAACGTTCTTTGATCCCAGCAGCAAACGTTCGCCGGACTTTTGGACCGCTCCTGATCAGGTCAGCTCCGAGCGTCGCAATGGGGCACCCCCATTCCGGATGGCTAAAGTGCGCCGTACTTAAATAAGCGAAGGCGGCACGTAAAAGGGGTGGCATCGGTCCATCAGTTGCAGCTTTTGAGTCGACGATCTCAGTGACCTGCGAAGAGGCGAAGGCCACCGCTGCCGCAAGGAGGTCATCTTTTGAAGCAAAGTGCGCATAGAAGCCGCCGTGAGTCAGGCCGGCCTCGCGCATAACATCGCCGACGCTCACCCCAGCTATGCCTCGTTCCCGGAAAGCGGCCGCAGCGGCTTCGATAATTTTGCCGCGCGTGTTGTCTTTATGTTCCTTCGGCCAAGGCATTCTTACTCTTAAGTGAGAAGTGAGAGGTGAGAGGTGATCGGTGATGGGCCGTTTCTGCCCGTTCCCGGCGATCTCGGCGTTGCCGGCGTTCCCTAGGGTACATCATGATGAGCATCATAAGGCGAAGTGCAGGCGCTCGCAATCGTGGCTGCAACAGAAGTGAAGACCTACAGAAGATTTTTTACAGAAGGAAACGAAGGCAACGAAGGTCTTTACTGTTTTTCGGACCACGGCGTTCCCTAGCCGATAAACCCTTCGTTCGCTTCGTTACCTTCTGTAAAATTTTTCTTCGTTTTTCTTCTGTTCAGGTTCGCTATTTTTTCCTTTGGTAGGTCGTCGTGATCAACGGTTGAAAAGCTTTACCGCCCCGGTCAATCCCTGCGACCAGAGTGATGGCAGCAGGACTACCGGTGAACCGGTCCTGGAACTTGA
>JAFAIO010000196.1 GCA_019236675.1 Verrucomicrobiota bacterium | reverse complement strand
CTTATCAACGCTGGGAAGAATCGCTTTTCGAGGACGACGACGAGGACGAGGACGAGGACGATTTGGTTGCGGCTAGGCCGCTTTGTGATCTTTCCGTGCTGTGCAAATCAAATTGGGCAACACGTTGTTAAGACGCGTCCCTGTTCGGGATTTCCTCAAAGGCGCTCAACATTGATGGATGGGCATAGGCTCGATGGTTGCAGACGTGGAGGAAACCCATCTTGCGGTACAGGTCGTAACTGGCCCCCAACGCCGCAAGCGTCGCGCAGCGACACCCTCGAGCCGCACCCTCGGCCAGGGCAGCCCAGGTCAGCGCCGTGGCCAAGCCGCGTCGCCGCGCCGCCGGCACTGTGGCCACGCCTGTGATACCGGCGATCGACCCGACAATGAACAACACCGCGGTGACAACAGGCGCGCCGTCAACGTAACCGACTATGAGGGCCGCGTCGGGATCAAGAGCACAGGCCAGCGACGGGGCAAAGGCGTCAAAGGCATCCGGTGCCAGCTCCACACCGCCCTCGGCTGTCGGCGCTCCGAAACCGGCTGCAAAAACGTGCACCAGGTCGTTGCGGCCCGCGATGTCGCGCACACGCCGGACCTCCAGTCCAGCGGGAAGCGGCGCCGGCGGCGGGATGGCTGGCAACAACAACGCGGGTTCGTCCTCGAACACTTGCCAGCCGGCAGCCCGCAGCTCGGTCTCGACGGGATGCCCGGCTTCAGCCTGGACCACCACACCGAAACCGCGATCTTCAGGACAGTAGAAGGCAGCTGCTAACTCGAGAATCCGCGGCAGCGGTGGGGCGGGTCCCACGACCGCCACTTTGTTGAGCGCTGGCCCAGCCGAACCCCAGCAGGTGAACACCATTCCTTCCCGTTCGACACGCCGGCCGCCGGGTTGATGGCGCAACAGCGGCGACGGCCCCAGTAGCAGGCCTCGGTGCACAGCTGCAACCATGTCCCCGTGCGTCATGGCATATTATGCGGTCCCTTCGGGTCGCTGGAAAATCTAATCGAGCAACCTCGGATCCGATCTCGCTGTGGGCAACGAAGAATCCGTCGACCGAAGTTCTGTGTCATCCTATCTAGAGCGAGCCGAGGCCGGCTTGTCAAAATTTGTTGGCTGACCCCTTTCTCTGCACAACGGCAATGGGTAAAAGCCGCACTTGGAGCAGGTCTGAATTTCCTGTCGGGCCGAGGCCAGGGTGTCCGTGCTTGAGGCTGTAGAATACGCCTCACTCGGCAGGTAATATGACTTTGCCTTTGAGCCACGGCAAGCTGACGAACAGCGACGCGAAAATGGCAATTCCATAAGCGGGTATCGGGTTAATAAAAGAAAGCCCGCCGCAATGACGGTGTAAAAAATCAGGACTCCGAAAGCCCCTTCCAGGATGCCGCGGAGGACCAGGCGTGCTGCATCACTCCCCTGCTGAACATGAACAAAGGCGCAGAGTGGCCAGGCGATAATCGGAATCGGCGAAAGCAAACCACTCCATTGGGGGCCAAGAACGGAAGCCGAAAGAGTGATCAGGAACATCATGGCGATGGCGCAAAGAATGCGCGCCGGTAGGTCCCATCGCGAATAACGGATTTGAAATTTCACCGGTAGCTTGTTCGGGACCACGATCAGACCAATCGAGATCACGAGAACCCCAATGATCCATGCTTGCCACAAAGACAGGGCGAGTGCTTTGCAGGAAATACAAGACGAGCAGAAAAACTCCGAACCCGCTCAGCAAACAAGCCGGCATTGAGAGACGTTGAGCCCCCACCGCATATACCAGGGAAAAGAGCGCGACGGGAGTCAGGCTCAGTATTGAATGACCGGCAGCCGAAGCGGCAAAATCTGCTCCTTGCTCCGCGCACAAGTAGATAGAAATCGGCCCCGATGCGACCGGTAGACCGGCCAGAAGGCCCCCGATTCCCCGACCCCAGCGGCGCGCCGCCCAGGACACTGCTAACATTAGCAGCGGGGTAAGAACGAGTTTAATCAATAGCCGCTGCATACAAGCAGGAAGTTTGGAATGCCATTCGAATTCGATTCGTGGGCCAAAGAACGCACACCGTTGGAACTCGAACTCATAACATCCAGGTTGAACGATTGGTCTGTGTTAACGACGTAGCTAACACCAGGATTTTGAAGGCTTGGTCCATTTTGCCCGAAGTGCCGTAATCGGTGTACCAGCCGAAGTTGCAGCCCTTCTGTATGTGAACCTTAGCCGATACCCGAGCGCTTTGGCTTGTTTACGGATCTAGGACCATAACGCCACCGGATTTGACGGCTAGTAATTGAGGATGCAGCGTATGCACCACCTGACAATATCTCGTCTTTGAACCAATCCAATTCAACCGAGGGAGCTGCCCCTAACAATCCGTCTTCAGAAATAATCGGCAAAGCGCACAGTCGATTAGACGGGCACGCCAAAGTTACCGGGAAGGTGCGCTATTCTGGAGATCATTTAATTGAGGGTGTCACCTTCGGGTACCTGATTCTGAGCACAATCGCGAAAGGGCAGATTCGTTCGATGGATGTCTCCGCTGCCGAAAGATCACCGGGAGTGTTGGCAGTCTTTTCGCCGTTCAAATCATTCAAACTGTATTCTCCGCTCAGAAGCGACGATTCTGTTACTGGGGAATTTGTGATTCCCTTGCAAGAGCCGGACGTCAGATATTACGGCCAGATTATCGGCTTCGTGGTTGCCAAAACTTTCGAGCAGGCTAGGGACGCAGCCCGACTCGTTAAGGTCAGGTACCACACCGAGACTCCAACGCTGACTTGGGAGGCCGGAATGAGTCTGGCCTACTTCCCCGGCATCCTTGGCCGTAAACCGAACGTCTGGTCTCGATTAGCGAACGGAGTTCCTTCAATCGAGGCGGCATTGGACAGGGGCGCAATAAAATCTGAGGGCGTCTACACGACTCCCTTCGAGCATCACAACCCTATGGAACCGCACACGGCAATCGCGGTTTGGGAGGGGGACAGGCTTACCTTATACGATTCCACTCAATGGGTCGGCGGCCATCAAACCAATATCGCGGCAATGCTGGGTATCCCGACCCATAGAGTTCAAGTTATCTGCCCGTTTGTCGGCGGTGCGTTCGGTTCTAAAGCGTATCTTTGGACTTACTCACCGGTAATCGCTGGAGCAGCGCGCGAATTAAATCGACCCATCAAGGCTGTGTTGACGCGGGAACAAATGTTTACCCTAGTCGGCCACAGGCCAAGGATTGTCTCCAACGTGGCATTAAGTGCAAATTCCGATGGGACGCTGGTTGCGATCAGGCATGATTCGATGTCAACGAGCTCGCTTGCCAGCGAATACTCGGAGGCGGCTTCCTTTGCGACTAGCAGACTCCTTTATCGCTCGCCTAACATTCAAGTTAGTCATCAGATCCTTCCATTGGATATCCCGAGCGCTGCAACCATGCGGGCTCCGGATGAGGCGCCTGGCACCTTCGCGCTCGAATCCGCGATGGATGAACTGGCGCTAAAGCTCGCCATTGATCCGGTTCAGTTGAGACTCTTAAATTATGCAGATGTATCGTGGAATAACCTTCCATGGTCCTCGAAAAACCTGAGAGAGTGCTATCGAATCGGTGCGGAGAGATTTGGCTGGTCCAATCGTTCTGCAGGGCCGGGAAAAACGCGGGAGGGTGATTGGTGGATAGGCAGCGGAATGGCCACCGCGCTGAATGAGGCAACCCGGCCCGAATCGTCGGCGCGGATTCGCTTTCAAGTCGACGGCACCGTGGCCGTCTCTGTTGCGACACATGAGCTTGGCACAGGGATGTATACCATCCTCGCAATGATCGCAGCGGAACGCCTGGGCTGGCCGGTCGAAAAGATCAGGCCTGAGCTGGGTGACTCCGCGTTGCCCGCCGCGCCGGGTGCATTTGCCGCACAATCAACCGGCAGCGTTGGGCCCGCAGTGGTTAGCGCCGCAGATGCAGCGATAGAACGGCTGATTCAATTTGCCATTACCGAGCCACAGTCGCCGTTTGCAGGCCTTAAGCCGGAGGAAGTCACTTATTCAGCGGGCTTCGTTCGTAGCAAAGGCGCCGAGAGAGTTTTTGGTTCTCTGCTTGAAGAAACGGGCCGTTTCAGCGTGGAAGCCAGCGCTACGGCCGGTCCAGGGGACGAAAGCGCGAAGTACGCTTTCCACTCGTTTGGCGCAACCTTCTGCGAAGTTCGAGTGAACCAATTGACAGCCGAAACCCGCGTTTCTCGCATCAACAGCGTGATGGACATCGGAAAGGTCATCAACCCGAAAACCGCCAAGAGTCAGATCATTGGGGCTCTCATCATGGGAATCGGCATGGCTCTTCTTGAAGAAACCCACCTTGACGAAAAAATCGGCCGATTCACAAACGCAAATATGGCCGACTACCACATGGTCACTCACGCTGACACCCCGCATATCGCGGTCGAATTTATCGACAAACCTGATCTGACCTTCAATCCACTCGGCGCCCGTGGAGCGGGCGAAATCGGAAACACTGGCGTTGCTGCAGCGATCGCCAACGCCGTCTATAACGCCACTGGCAAGCGGATTCGAAATCTTCCGATCACGCCGGATAAATTGCTGAGTTAGAGTCCTTTGGGGCCTTGCTGTGTGAAAGAAAATTGAGCAACACGCCCTTGAGCTGTGCGCCTATCTTTTTCGCGGCCTCTGTGGACCAGCTCTTCTTCCTCCCTCAGGCGTATCGACCCGTTCCAGTTGACCAAAGAAAATTCCCCGATATCCACCATTTGAGTCCGTCTACGAAGGCAACCACGGTCTCCGAGTTCTCTTTTTCTAGAAATGAGGCGGACAACGATGTGAATTCAGCAAGGTATTGATTGATGATCGCTACGGAGCACGAAAGAGCCTCCTGCTGGCCGATTTCGTAATGAGTTATCAACAGGTGAACGATGTTGTTGGGATTATGGTGTCGCTTCTCTCTGTCATAAGAGAAGATATCATTCGAAAGAGATACAACGCGGCTACAGAGTGTTCTCAGGTGAGCGAAATCAGCCTGTTGCCGGATTGAAGAGGGCAACTCTCTTTTCTCATTGGTTATTTCAATCAGATCAATTCCCATCAGCATCGCAGAATCGTATGCGCGCCGGACCAGATATGAATTTATATCGGGAGTTGTGCCATTGGACCGATGCCGGGCAGCTTCCAGAACACTGTCGAAGTAATCTTTGACTTGCTGTACAAACCTGGCGAACCAGCTCTTGCTGGTTAGGCGTAGCAGATTTTCTCTTACATCGAGGCAAAGAAGCTCAAGCGGTTGCGGATTCCTGCCGCAGACACCGGTCTTTAAGGCTGCTAAACACTGGTTCTGCAGTTGTTGGAGACGCTGGGAATCCTTTCCGATGCCCACATCCTCATCGGCTTGATCATCCAAACAGAACACGAATGTAGCCCAATCGTTGATAACCTGGAGCCGTTCGCGAGCTGCGTCTCGGTAGGCGAGAGCCACCAAAAGGCCACAATTCGAGGTGTCATACTCTCGTTCAGCGCGCGGATCGTTGGAGAGGACTTTCAGCCGACGCGCTTTCTTTTTGCTGGTGCCCTGAACGTCTGCTGCGAACCGGTTCGGGCTCGAGAACCAAGGGACTGGAATGTCGAACGGCAAAACCGTTGCGTTCTCGGTTGTGCACGGTCGAGTGTCTATATCCCTTCGACAGGTCATACCGGTGCCAATTCCAATTTCGTTGATTTTCAGAAACGTGACCGCCGAGGCTGCTGGCATAACGTTGACTTTCTTCTTTTTGGTTTGGGAACAGGACTGGGGGACGTTTGCGAACGGAGGCGTGTGCATTTGCTATGCCAAACTATCTGCCATCAGTTAGCGGCGGTTTACCCGTTTGGACGAGGCCACGTTTTCAGGGTCGTCCCTGGTGCTTCTGGCAATGTGGTATCCCAACCATGGGAACAACCAGTCCCACCCCTGGGATCGCCGACAACGTCCAGAGCGGCTGCATCTAGAGGTCGGAACCGTGCAGCGCTGCCTCGCTTCCTCCTTCGCCAAGCCTACGGCGCGACGGGTAGCGAGGCCGATTCGGTCGGAAACCTAAGTGCCAATCGCCTCAACAAACTTGGGTTCTTCGTTGCCCACAGCGAGCTCAGGTAGGGGGTTGCCGCACCCTGTCAGAATTTGTTGACTGCCCCTTTCCTCCCTCCCGCAGATCGTCCCATTTGATTTCTGCGGAGCGCCGGTTCAGGCTATTCTGAGAAACTTGAGCGGAGGTTTTGTAGCATGGCAAAGCTAGTCTTTGGATTGCAACAGTCACTGGACGGCTACGTCGACCACCTTGAATTGGGGCCGCCCAGCCCTGCGCTCTCTCGTCACTTCATAGGACAAGTGCGCAACCTGGCAGGCATGGTGTATGGTCGCCGCACGTACGAGATAATGCGCTATTGGGAGGATGACCGTGCGGATTGGGGCGCGGAGGAACACGACTTCGCGGCGATCTGGCGGAGCCAGCCGAAGTGGGTTGTCTCGCGCTCGCTGAAGTCGGTCGGGCCCAACGCCACACTGGTCGAGAATGATATCGAGGCGGTGATACGTGGGCTGAAGGCTCAGCTGGTTGGGGAGATTGATGTCGCCGGACCAAACTTGGCAGGAAGCCTAACCGAACTTGGTCTTATTGATGAGTATCGACTCTACCTCCGCCCCATCGTGCTTGGTCGCGGCACTCCGTTCTTCAGCGGCCCACGGCCGCCGCTCCGCCTTGTGAACAGCGATCTCGTCGACGAGGATGTGATTAGTTTGACTTACGTTCCCGCTTAAATCGCGCGACGAACTACGCCGATGCGTCAGGTCCGCTTTGCCAGTCAAAAAGGGGTCCTGAACGCTCCCATTTCTGGCTTATTGACTGTTATCTTTTGCCTGGCTCTGTGCCATCCTTCCACCGCGAGAATCGGTGACACTTTGGATCAGGTGTTGAAGCGTTACGGTCCTTGCTTGAGGACTCTCAAAGCAGACAATGGGCTGGTTTACAAGCTATTCAACAAGCGGGGACTTAAGATCCTTGTTCACTTTTATGGAGGTAAAGTGGACGAAATCAGCTATGGCAAAGATACTGATATCTTTGATGACGAGCTGAAGGCACTGATGCAGGACAATGCTCCGGGCGAATGGGTTGGATCCGGTTGGCCCGTTTACCGTTGGCATAATGCGTCGGGAATCAGCGCGCGTTATTCCTTCGAGCATCGCTTGCTGATGATTGTGACGGACGCAGCGCTGGAACGCGAAAAGAAGGCAGGCAAGGATGCTGACTCGGTTTGACGCCACTAACGCACGGTCCGCAGCTTTTTTCTGAAACGATCGAACCAGTTTCGATTTAGTACGCCATTGCTATGGTCCTACTTTTCGGCCTGTGCTTCCTACTACTCCTCATCGCAGCGCCCGTCATCGTGCTGCGATTTGGGATGCATGCCGGAAGCAAACGAGAACTTGAACGGATCAAGCCAGAGCTCGATCAGCCTAAAGAGAAGTCATAACTCACTGTGAGCCAGTATGCTCGCCACGGGAGGATATAATGTTCGTATGAACATATCGCGACCTCCTTCCTTTCTTAAGGAGACTCCGACGACTCAAAGCGCAGCGCCAAGGCAGCTTACTTACCTCTTGACCTAGAGTGTACTCGAAGGCGTAGCGTTTAGATAGTGAGGCGATAGGACATGAGAATTGGCGAATTAGCGAGGCAATCAGGACTATCGGTTCACACGATTCGCTACTACGAGGCAATCGGATTGCTGCCCTGCCCAAGCCGCGACCAATCGGGTAAACGCAGCTACGACGTTTCCATTTTAGTCTGGATTGATTTCCTCGCGCGCCTGAAAGCAGCCGAGATGCCGATTAAAGAAATGATTTGCTATGCTGACCTATGGCAACATGGTCCTGCCACCGCCGCGCGGCGGCGCAAGTTGCTAGAGCAGCTACGGAAACGGGTTCTCAATCGCATTGCTGAGTTGAATTCCTGTCTTGGCGTCATTGACACAAAGATTCTCAAGCTGATCAAACTGGAGAAAGGATAAATTTTATGGCTGTCTATGTCATCTCGGAACCCGTTCCTCAGGATCCTGACGCGTGGGAGACCTACATCAAGCTGGCACCGGCGACGATTGAAAAATATGGCGGGCGCTATTTGGCACGCGGCGGCAACGTTGAAACGATAGAAGGCACGTGGACTCCGAAAACGATCATCTTGGTGGAGTTTCCCAGTGTTGAAGCGGTCAAAGCGTGGTACGCCTCCCCGGAATATGCCCAAGCGCTGAAGGTTCGCGACAAGGCCTTACGCCGGAACCTGATCTATGTCGAGGGCGTCACGGCGAAATCATAGGGTTGCCGAAGGCCGAAATCGCGTTAACCGATCTGATGGAAAAAAGTGGCTGTTTTGATTCGGAGTTGGCACAGGAGGAAGAAAGAGCCAGGAGCCACAATCTAGGAGCTAGTGTCCTGTTCACGAAATAACTGGCCTTTCGTTGCGTTCAAAATGGGCCGTCGGCAAGGCGCGAGGAGGGCGCATATCTTGGTCGATACGTAACCGACGAGCAACGCGGCCGCCGGCCCATTTTCAACGCAACCCTCCGGGCCG
>JAFAIO010000131.1 GCA_019236675.1 Verrucomicrobiota bacterium | reverse complement strand
CCCTGATGGCCACCGGCGAGACCGAACAGCTTAGCACCCAGGACGAGGACCGGGAACGAGTGACCCTTTCCACAGTTCACCAGGCGAAGGGTCTCGAGTGGCAAGCCGTGTTTATCGTTTGGCTGACCGACGGGATGTTTCCCAGCGCGAGGTCTTTGGAGTCGAACGAAAACGTCGAAGAAGAGCGTCGGCTTTTCTATGTCGCGATCACCCGAGCGAAAGACCAGCTCTATTTCCTGTACCCCTCTATTTGGCCAAACGGCAATATCGACCAAAGAGTCCAACGGCCTTCGAGGTTCCTGCGAGAGATCCCGGGCGAATTGTTTGAGGAGTGGAGAGTCGGGTTTTGAGGTGGCTAGGGCGGTACGGCGAAAAATTTGGTGGGGCGAGGCTCCCGAAGGACCTGACACTGTCAACGAAGCTACCGACATTGATGAATTCCGAGGCCAGGCTACGGGCTGCGCGTGCCGAGCCGTGGGTCTGCCATGTCGCTCGCCTCTAGGCTCGGCGCGAGAAAATGGTCACATCAATGGGCCGAAATGAAGCGTTTCTCGTTGTTCGCACGATAGAACCGCGGCTCGGCGGGCGAATTGGTGTAGCCGGATGTTGAACCTAAGCACGTCGGCGCCTCCGTCGAAATCATAGAGTCGTTCGGGAGCCTCGCCCCACCAAGTTTCACCCTACCGGGCCTCGGCCTCCCACAATTCTCCGTTCCCTTGCAAACATTCTGCTGCTATTTCGGTCGGAGAATTTGTACACTGAGAAGGTAAAGTTTTCGGAGTGAGTCTAGCTAGTGAAGTGGTACATCAGATCAGTTTATACCCCGACCGTCGGGGAACAGTGGGATAACCAAGAGGTTTTTGCTCGGATTACCGCTCATCTATTGGGCAAAGTGAACCGGCCGGAAGCGGAAATCGATCACTTGCTGTCCCTGATCCGAGTGTTTCTGATCGGTTCACGAAGTCGCTATGTGCAATGTCCGTCCTTTCTTGATCTGCGCTCTTTCAAAGACCATGCCACTGCTTTTGAGGCCGCGGTTGCGGAGTCTGTCGGCGCCCTGAGCAAAGAAGTGAGGTCCGCCGGTTCCGAACCGTTCGACGCGGTCATCGGAGTTTCCAGTGTGGGACAGCTTTTACCCGGCATCGCCGACCGGATAGCGACCGGATTACGAACTCAAGTCAATAGCGACGCCCTTTTGCTGGACTTAAGCAACGGCGGGTGCACGGCCAGTTCACGAGCCCTGCAACTAGCTTCAACCCTCGATACCCGGCACCGGAACGTGCTCATTGCCGTGGTTGAACCCACATCGACGTTGGCGGATCCCTTGTCGATAGACAGGCCCAATTGGCAGGGTATGTGTACCTTTGGAGATGGGGCGGCGGGTATCTGGCTTTCTACTGACCCGGCTGGAGCATTGGCCGAAGTCGGACCGATCAATTCCTCGCATCGCGTCGATGCGGATCTGATTCGTTGGGAGTACAGCTCGAGCTATTATCGTTTCAGTGTTTCAGATTTCGAGGGCTTCGATCGGAAAGTCCGGACTGGTATTCTGGGCGCACTAAGCGAAATCGATTGGATAGACACAAAAGATAGCCTCTGGGCGATCCATCCCGCCGGAATGATGTTGCTTTTGAGTGTAGCCAAGCGGATCGGTCTCGACAGAAGCCGTCTGGAACCCTCGATCCGCCATTTTCGTACCTTCTCAAATATGAGCAGCGCCAGTATCTTACATATACTGCGGGACCTTTTGGACCAGGCGCAGCCCGGTCAACCGATCCGGTGGCTATCGATGGGAGCCGGTTTCCACGTCGTCTACGGCAGTTGTACCAAGCTATGATTGATCGGCAAGCGGTCCTTGATGCGATAAGGCAGTTCGTGACGGCCCATTTTCCGGCGGTCCCAATCGACCGATTGGAGGCCTTGCGCGCCGGCGATGTGATTCAGCAAAGCCTGGAATTAGTTGAACTCGTGCTCCATCTCGAAGAGAAACTGGGTATCGAGATCAATATCAACGAGTTAGGCGAGAGCTTGGTCGTGCAGAATTTCGGGGCGCTAGCGGATGAGTTGGTAAAGAGCGAGGCGGGGAAAAAAGGGTGAAGGACGTGGCTTTGTCGCCGGCGACCACGGCGTTCGGGAGGGTAGGGCGAAAAACTCGGCGCGCTGCTGATGTTACCTGTGGATTTGAGCTTGCTCGCGCTGGTTTTGAGCCGTTCCGTGGGTGGTTCCGCCCGACGCGAACCCCGATTCCTAGCGCTCGATTCGCGTCAGGTTTCCGAGCATGGTTCGTCAGGGGTCGCGGCTCAAAACCGGCGCGGAAGACTTCAAATCTGCTAGCCTTGCACTGGGCGCGCCGAGTTTTTCGCCCTACCGCGATCTCCCGCCTCTCGGTCATTAACAAGGACCAAGGCCAACGGTGAACAGCCAGCCAAAAAGAATCCGCTTGCGCGAGGAGACTTCTCTTTTATCTTCCTGACTCCCTACATTATTATGGCCATGAGTGATAACATCGATCTGAGCGCGTTCCGGCTACACGATAAGGACACCGGCAGCGCCGACGTCCAAATCGCGCTATTGACCCGCCGGATCAGTCAGTTGACGGATCACTTAAAGGTTTATCGCAAAGACCACTCTTCCCGTCGCGGACTTTTGAAGATGGTTGCTACCCGGCGAAGCTTGCTTGATTACCTGAAGCGTACCCAGGTGGACCGCTACAAGTCCATTATCGAGAAGCTCAACCTGCGTAAGTAATTGTGGGAGCAAGCGGGGCGCCGGAGGGACCTGCTCAGTATGAGCTAAATGTATATAGGCGTTGTCTGATCTTTTCTTTTTCAGTTTCAAAAAACGGGTATTTTACCGCATGGCCGGAAGTTCCGACCCATGCTTCCATGGATGGATGTCGCTTGGTTTGACATCCGACACCACCCTTCGGGCCGTGTCCTCCATAGTCCGGCTCGGCCGAACGACGGAGGAAATGACAGGGGGGTAATCTTAACAAAACCCTTCGATGGTCCCTATATGGTGGCCTTGATCTTAGGTTTGAGTTCCGAGAAAGACGCGGAATTCAGACCTACGAGCAACGGCCGGGATAGTCGATCATTCGAAGGTCAACTTCGAAATGATAGCGAAAGTCTCAAAAACTATCGGATCTAGCGATCTCACGATCGAGACCGGTAAACTTGCAAGATTGGCCGACGGATCGGTAACGGTTCGGTCCGGCGAAACATTGATCCTAGTGGCTGCCGTCTCCGCGACCTCGGTCAAGGAAGGGCAGGATTTCTTCCCTCTCACCGTCGATTACCGGGAGAAAGCGGCTGCGGTCGGGAAGTTCCCGGGCGGATATTTCAAGAGAGAAGGGCGCCCGACGGAAAAGGAAACCCTGACCTCGAGGATGACCGATCGCCCCCTGCGGCCATTGTTCCCGAAGGGATACTTTTACGACACCCAAGTAATCAGCGTCTTGTTGAGCGCTGATGGCGAGAATGATCCTGATATTCTCAGCATCAACGGCGCCTCTGCTGCATTGTGCGTTTCCGATATCCCGTTCGCCGGACCAATTGGAGCCGTGCGAGTCGGTCGAGTGGACGGACAGCTGGTCGTCAATCCCACCCACACCCAGCGCCAGCTCAGCGATCTGGATCTTGTGTACGTCGGCAATGAAAACGGCGTCGTCATGATTGAAGGTTCCGCCGATGAGTTAGGCGAAGAGGAGTTCATCAAAGCGCTCGAGTTTGCTCAGGGGTTCGTGCGCGAGATCATCGCCATGCAGAAAGAGTTGACTGCCACTGCAGGCAAAACCAAACGAAATGCCGAGCTTCTTACGGTTCGTGACGATCTCTTGGAGATTGCCTATCAAGTGGCCGGCGACCGCATCGAGGCCGCCCTTTATACCCCAGGCAAGGTCGCCCGGAGCAAAGCCGTAGACGCGCTCAGCAGTGAGGTAAAACAGGCGATTCTGGTCAAATTTCCGGACGCCACCCCATTCGAGATCTCTCAAGCGTTCGATTATCTCCAGAAAAAAGCATTCCGGATCAGCATCCTGGATAAGAAAGTCCGTTGTGACGGTCGAGGGTTCTTCGATATCCGTCCGTTGAGTGCTGAGGTCGGTTTGCTACCTCGCTCCCATGGTTCAGCCCTGTTCCAACGTGGCGAAACCCAAGCGGTCGCCTTAGCCACCCTGGCTTCGGCCGAGGAAGCTCAGATGATTGATGCGTACACTGGGGGAGAACTTACCAAACGTTTCATTTTGCATTACAATTTTCCGCCGTTCAGTGTCGGAGAAACCGGTCGAGTCGGGAGCACCAGCCGCCGGGAGATTGGGCATGGCGCGTTGGCCGAACGTTCTATTGCGCCGGTGATTCCTGCCGAAGCCGCTTTCCCGTATGCCATTCGCGTCAGCAGCGAGGTGATGGAATCGAACGGCTCCACTTCGATGGCCACCGTGTGCGCGGGCGTGATGGCGCTAATGGATGCCGGCGTGCCAATTCGGAAGCCGGTAGCCGGGATCTCGGTCGGTTTAGTGACTGAATACGACGCGGAACAATTGAAACGCTATACGACGCTAACCGATATCATTGGATCGGAAGATCATTTTGGTGACATGGACTTCAAACTCTGCGGCACCAGAGATGGCATCACCGGGTTTCAGCTTGATTTGAAGCTACCCGGAATTTCGCTCTCCATCATGTCGGAGGCGATTCGCCAGGCTCGCGAGGCCCGGATGAAAGTCCTCGATGTCATGCTAGAGGCGATCAATGCTCCACGGAAAGAGCTCAGCCAATACGCGCCTCGGATCGAGACCATCAAGATTCATCCGGACAAAATCGGCCTTCTTATCGGTCCTGGCGGTAAGACCATCAAAGGGATCGTGGCGGAGACTGGAGCGGAAATTAACATCGACGATGATGGCTCCGTGCACATCTATTCTTCGAGCCGGGACAGCCTGAATCGCGCGAAGGAAATCATCACCGGCATGACGAAGGAGATCGAGGTTGGTGAGACGTATCACGGCCGGGTTGTTTCCATCAAAGAGTTCGGCGCATTTATCGAAGTGCTGCCTGGGAAAGACGGTCTAGTGCATATCTCCGAGTTAGCTGATTTCCGGGTTAAGAACGTAGAAGACGTGGTTAAGGTCGGTGACCTGGTATGGGTCAAATGTATCGGTATCGACGAGAAAGGCCGCGTGAAGCTTAGCCGTAAAGCCGCTATGAAAGAGCGGAATGCTGAAGCGGAATCGGCGTTGGAAGAGACCGAAAGGAGCTAGGAGTTAGGATCTAAAATCTAGGATCTAGGAGACTGTTAGTGCGGTCTTCTAGATGGCTGCCAGCCGTCGTGGGGGAGTAGGGACTGTCGGATCTATCCCGAAGGGATAATAGGACTAAGCCCGACTACGCAAAGCCTACGTCGCGGCCAGGTTTTAGGCTCGGCAAGACTGATGGCAAGGGCGCGCGAAAGCGTAGCGACGGCGGCCTAAGGTTTTAACTCCAGGTAGAGATCCATCCCATGAACCCGCCCTGCCGTCCGCCGTAGTTTCGAGAATATGGGACGAAGGAGGAAAAGTGCGACAGATAGATGGTTTCACGTCTGGTTCGAGATTAGAAACGCAAGAACCCGCTCTACTGGGTGTTCAGAGGAGGCTCCGTAGGAGCTAAATCTTTATAGCTCGGCCGGCCCAAATTTGCGGGTAGCTCCGTAGGAGCGGCATCCAATCGTGATCCGCGAGACGTGCAAGCA
>JAFAIO010000446.1 GCA_019236675.1 Verrucomicrobiota bacterium | reverse complement strand
CTCGCCGGCCGGTATTTCGCCCGCGACGACGATGCCCGACTCGCTTGGTGTGGAGATCAACCTTTCAGCGAGCTCGATCTCAGATTCGACCTCGATCATGGCCGGCACCGGTAAAGTGACACTGACCGCTATAGGCGACATCAATCTGTTGTCCGGCTCGCAGATCAACGTGAGTGGGCAGATCGTTCCGATGTTCGATCAAAACGTCGCCACCTGGGGAGGAAATGTCGCGCTCGAAAGCACCCAAGGCAGTGTTATTCAATCGGCTGGGTCGGTCATCAATGTCTCTGCTATCGGTAACGACGCCGGCGCTTTGAACATCACTGCAACCAGCGGCCAGGCCCAGCTAGCCGGTATTTTGCTAGGTTCAACCACTGGCAATTTCAAGGCCGGTTCGTTTGATCTGGGAGCTCAGACCATTGGCGATTTCGTGGCACTAAATGCTCTACTCGACACCGGCGGGTTTTATTATTCACGAATTTTTGATATAAAACAGGGGGACCTGACCATCGCTGCTGGTAGCACGATCCGCGCTCACGATGTTGAGATCTCCATCGACAACGGGAGCCTGACCGTGGCCGGTACGATCGATGCCAGCGGCGCAACGCCGGGCATCATCCGGTTATCCGCCGGTAACAACCTTGAGCTAACCTCAACCGCGGTGCTCGATGTTCATAACAGCGTGCTTCAGGTTGATAGTTATGGCCAGCCGATTGACGCGGAAAATCGGGGCACCATCGAGCTCACCGTTGCCGATGGAACCGATACTTCAACCGCGACCTTGAACAACGGCCAGGGGAACTTGCTACTGGATGCCGGGGCGACGATTAACATGACTTCACCCGATGGTGTCGCTAGAGGAGATCTGGAGTTGAATGTGCCGCGGACGGGTGAAACCTCCGGTGATATCCGGATTTCGGCACCCGGCCCATTAAATATCAGCGGAGCTCAGACCATCGCTCTTAATGCTTTTTGGACTTATGCACCGACCGATCCCAACGGTACGATCGTCCAAAGTGCAGGATCCGGAGTTCCAAAAGGCGCGATCATTCTGGATCAGCTCAACATTGAGAGTATCGAGTTCATCAATGCCGCGGAGCGTAACACGGCTTTGCTGTCGAAGATAACGGGCTTAACCGCCTACGGCGCGAATTTTCATTTGCGTCCTGGGGTGGAGATTGTGAGTGCGACTCCCAATGGTAATCTCACCATTGAAGGCGATATCGATCTTTCCCGATACCGATACGGTCCGAATGCTGATGTGAATCCAAATTCGCCGGGATACGGAGCAGGCGAACCCGGGGTGTTAGTTATCCGTGCAGGCGGTAATCTCAATATCTATGGCAGTATTACGGACGGATTCAGGCAGCCGCCGGGGGTTGTCGGAACCACGGCGGGTTCCGGCGATGATAACGGCTGGGTTCTGTACCAGGGTGCAACCACTCAAAATATCGTTGTTCCCACCCAAGTGATTCTTGGAGTTGGAACAAGTTATGCACCCGAAGATGTCGCGCTCAATTATACGCTCAACAATCTGACTGCCACAGTCGGTATCGCTTATGTTACCAACTCGACCGTGAGCGGCACAAACCCGGCTGGGCAACCTGTCACCTACCGCGCGGGTCAGACCATTCCGGTTGGCGCAACCATTGACTCGATTCCTGCCGGAACGAATCTTTCTCTGTTCAGCAGCATCTCGCAGCTGACCAGCGACCAGACGGTGCCTGCGGGGGGACTGATTCCGATGGGGACGAGTATTGCGTTCGATCCGAATCTGCCAAATCAGCCGGTTGTGACTGGGCCCAATGGCACTAGCAGCTGGATCGTCCTCCGTAGTCCGGCTGGAGTCTCGGGCTCAGCGGCTAGTTCGTCTTCAAATCAAGGCGCGACTTGGGCCATCGCTTCGATGTTGCCTCCTGCCGATCTTTCCTGGTCGATTCGCTTCGTTGCAGGCGCTGATACTTCTGCCGCCGACACCCGTACTCTCCTTCCGGCCAGCTACCTGGCATCGTTGGCAACGCCAACCAATCCGGATCCCGGTAGCCTGACCCTCAGCGATCTGCATTACATGGATCCCACGAATTCGCAGGTTGCTCAGTTCGAAAACTTCAGTGTCTTGCGAACCGGGACAGGATATTTGGACCTTCTAGCGGGAGGGAGTTTCTCCGAGGAATCGGTCTATGGGGTTTACACGGCGGGGACACAGAGTTCGGGCGTCGCTTCTTCTTTCAATTTGGGTCGAGACGGGTTAGCTCCGGATGGGAGCATTACCGGAACGCCCTTGTACAATCAGGTGGCAGCGACAATCGCAAACGGCGGCACTTATCAAGCCAACTACCCCCAGGATGGCGGCAATCTATTTCTCGCAGCCCAAGGAAATGTTACTGGGTTCACAACTTTCAGTGGTAGCAACCAGGCCAGCGCAATGGTCGGCTATTGGCTCTGGCGCCAAGGTGGCGCAGAGATCAATCAACAGACCGCTTGGTGGATTAATTTCGGTACTTACGCGTGGGACCCAAATACTACGAATGGGTTGGGCAACCCGGGTAGCACCGTGTTAGTCGGCTTCACTGGGATTGGGACCCTTGGTGGCGGCAACGTGACCATCGATGCAGGCGGAAATGCCGGGGTTACAATCTCTTCCTTTTCCGGGAATCAGTCCGGAAGCCTGGTTGTCGCCGTGGGTGCGACCGGTCGGGTTCAAAACGGCGTGTTAGTCCAAACCGGCGGGGGAGATGTAACCATCAATGTGGGTGAGGCACTTAATCCGGCCTTGTTCGGCAGTTCCGGGCCCAATGTTGCAGTGGGAGGTGAGTTCGTCGATGTCAGAGGCAATATAGCAATTAACGCGGGTTCAGTCGGCGGACTCTATCTCTCTTACGGTAGCGCTGCCGCGGACGACCCGCGGGCAATCAGCCCTTTCGAGGCCGGTCTGTTCAATACGTCATTTCCGCTACCTGCCTATGGCGGACCAATTCTTGTGCCGGGAGATTCCTCCATCATCATGCAGTCTCGAGGTGACTTGGTTGTCAGCGCCGTCGGCGATCCCGGTCGCGTTCCGGATTCCAATGCGACCGACGCCACGACCAGCAAGGATTGGACTTTGGATCCGTCAGTGAACGGAGAGGGATATACCTGGTTTTCTCTTTGGACCCACTCGACGTCGATTAGCTTGTATTCAGCTGGTGGGAACCTTTCGCCCATAGTGTCGGCAGCGGGAGAAACGAACCAAGATGACCCGGCAGAGCCGGCTACGGGGACCACGATCTATCCGCCATCACTGACGGCGATTGCGGTTTCCAGAAGCGTTTATTTTTTGAGCGGACAGGTACTAGAACTCGCTCCAGCCCAGAATGGACAGCTTGAATTATTGGCCGGGAAATCGATCTACGGGAATGCGACGTACAACCCGAGCGGCACCATAACACCGTCTCAAATCGACATCTCTGGAGCCGACCCGGGCCTACTCCCCACTCCTTTCAACCCGGCTTGGTATCTTTATCCTCTGGCGACTTCCGGTACTCAAAGCGTCGGAGTAGGCGGTCCACTGCCGAACCAAGCCTTCGCGACAACTGGCAACACGAGCCCGAACGGTACCGCAAATTGGCCCGCTTTTGCCCAAAATGAACAGGCCTACCAGGGGGCCGGAGCCCTATTTGCTTTTGAAGCAGATTCGGCAACCGGAGAACTCCATGCAAATGATCCGAATCCGGCTCTGATTTATGCCGTGACCGGTGATATAGTCGACCTGGGCTTTGACCAAATATTTAACGCTGCTTCCTTCCAGAGTGCCAATCCCACTGGACCTTTGCCCTGGTACATCATGGCCAAGGCGGCCTGGATTCGGGCAGGTCGCGATATCGTCAACTTTGGTCAGTCGGCTAGTACGACGCAAACAGGACAGAACCCAAACCAGCCGAATTATATTCTTAACAATTCTCCGTCTACCAATTCTCTGCGTGACGTCTCGGTGATTGCGGCCGGCAGGGATATTCTCTTTGCAAATGTCGATATTTACGGACCGGGGAATCTGGAAGTGAGCGCGGGTCGGAATATAATCCAGGCCGGCCAGGAGAATGGCTCAGTAGTCGAGGGCGTTCTCGATTCCAAAGGGCTGCTTAGTAATGCCAGGACTCAAAATCCCAATGGCGGCACCGGCATTATCACGCTCGTCGGTGTTGGCTCCGCTGGTCCGGATTGGAGTGCTTTTGAAAATCTTTACCTGAATCCCGCGAACCTGGCCAACTCATCGGAGCTATTGATCGATCAACCTGGTAAAGTGGTTCAAACCTATCAGGACGAGCTCTATGCCTGGCTAAAGAAATATTTTCAGTACACTGGATCCGAGGCGAACCAGCTGACTTACTTCAAATCGCTGTCGGTACCGCAGCAGGGTGTTTTTCTTTTACAAAAAGTTTACTTCAATGAATTAGATCAGAGCGGGGTCGAATACAACACTCCGACTAGCCCGTTCTATCAGACTTATGTCCGCGGAGAAGAAGCAATTCGGACCCTTTTCCCATCCGTTGATGCGCAGGGCCGGAAGATAAGCTACAACGGCACGCTGACGATGTTCAGTCAGTTTTCCACAGCTGCGACTCTGCCTGGAGTATATGATAGTTCAATTCTGACCGAATTCGGCGGCGGCATCACTATTGTTAATCCAGGCGGACAGACCCTGGTCGGTGCAGAAGGCGTTATCCCGGGTTCGACAGCGGGTATCCTGACCGAAGGCTCGGGCGACATTAATATCTATTCCGAGGGCAGCGTGCTTCTAGGGTTAGCTCGGATCCTGACCACGTTCGGCGGGAACATCGTCATCTGGTCACAGGAAGGCGACATCAATGCCGGTAAAGGCTCAAAGGGAACCGTCATTTTCGCTCCGATAGGCGTCAGTTACGATGAATTCGCGGACCTGACCCTTTCGCCAACCGTACCCAGCACCGGTGCAGGCATTGGCACTTTGGCGCCGATTCCCGACGTACCTCCCGGCAATGTCGATCTGGTTGCGCCCAATGGCGTCATCGATCTCGGTGAAGCCGGTCTCCGCGCTTCCGGTAACGCCAACCTGGCAGCCAGAGTGATTATTAACGCCGCTAATATCAGTGTTGCCGGCAAAGTCACTGGTATCCCGACGATAGTAGGTCCTAACGTCGCTTCCGTGACCGCAGCCAATAACGTTGCTGGCGCGACCAGTGACGTCGCCGACGAAGTAGCCAAACAACAGGTCGCCAACAACCAACCAGAGCTCGTCCCATCGATTATTACCGTAGAGGTTTTGGGTTACGGGGGAGGGGACTCGGATCAGTGAGAGGTGAAAAGTGAAAGGTGAAAAGCCCGCCCTGAGCAAGCCTAAGGCGCGTCGAAGGGGCCCGCCCTGAGTAGTCTCGACAAGCTCGATGCAGGCAAGCGAAGGCGCATCGCTTCCTCAGTCGCTAAAGCTATGGAGGACAGGTGAGAGGCTGACTTTCAACGGGGACAGACGTGATAACCGCTAATTCGTTCGAGAGCCGCGGCGCATCAACTCCGTAGGAGCGAAATCTTTATAGCGCCCGGCCATGAAAAAAAACGCGATGAGCTCCGCTAGGAGCGCCATCTATCGTTTTGGCTCCGCGTCGATTGGAATTGCTCAGGCGTTTTCTGCCCATATCCGAGCCTCCTGGATCTCAATACGATGAGGTCAAGGCGAGGATCTCGGACGGAAGCGCTAGTCGGGCGAGTAAGAGGCCGGGAACGTTGTCGTCCTTGATTCCTTCGCGGTTATTCTGGGGTGATACATGGAACGATTCGGCGGCTGTGACGACGGTAGATGCGGAAGTCGGTGTCGGTTGTCAGGACGACGCAATCGGCCAACGTTTCGGTCATTCGCACAAGGCAAGCATCGGCTAGACTCATGGGAACATCAGAGTATTTCGCAATGAGCTTCAGTACCGGTTCCAAGTTTGCGGCGATCTGGAATGGGACCAGCAGGGCGTGACGGCTCAACAGAGCGCTCAGACTAGGTGCTCCGCGCTCTTCGAGGAGATGAAAACCCTCAGATAGAACGGCTTCGCAGGTAGACCAAGGGGGCGGCAGGTCAGTGGCTTTGCTTATTGCCCACTGATGATGAGCATCGCGGCTGCTAAGCAGGGCCACGACGAATCCCGCATCAACGAGCACGTCTCTTGCCATAACCCTTGGCTCGCAAATACGCTTTCTTCTGTGCACTCAGATCCGCCGGTAACCCATCCACCGATCCAACCAAATCGGCAATGGCATGGAGAGTGCCGTCGCGGTCTTGCCGGTGACGTGGCGCCAGCTCAAGACGTTCACGAACTACGTCGGACTTCGAGACCTTCCGACTACGCGATTCCGCCTCTATCTCTGCCCAAAGAGGCTCCGGTAAACGGATCGTCAGAGTCTTCATAACCTGGATCGTATTACAACGGTGACGGTCATGCAAGACGCTGCGCGATCTGGTTCGCTTGCCACCGCGACAGCACGGCGTAGAACAAGTGCTGCTTCGTCGAGAGCGGATGCGGGTGCATAACCGCTCCGCAGGAGCCCAATCTTTATAGCTATAGCCTATCTACACGCTCGGAAAAGCCGTGGGAGCGACATTGAAGCCGTGTGGATAGGTGAATCGTCCATCGCTACCAGATTTCGCTCCTACGGAGCGGCTTTCAATATGCCTCGAGCATCTCGACAAGCCTCGGTGCAGGCAAGCCTAAGGCGGGTCGACGTTTAGTGCTAAAACGGATTCTCTATCCTGATCCCGCCAAAATCTTGGCCATCATTCAAGTCCTCCGAATAAATTCGGCCGCAGCCAGCCGCTCTAGCTGCCTCCACAATCGCAGCATCCCAGTAGGAAATCAGAAAGCGCTTCTTGGTACGGAGCGCCGCGTGCATGATCTCAAGCGTAATCTCCTGGATCGTAAACCGTTCCCAAGACGTAATCAGTGCCACCGCTTGATCATGCGTTATACGGTCCGGCTTAGTCTCACGAGTCGCTTGCACGTAGAGTTCTTGTAAGACTTGAACAGAGAGAACGCCGGCTGCCTGATTGAGTAAGTCTAGCGCTGTCTCTGCTTTTCTCGCTTCACCAAGTTCGGTACTCAATGCGTACAGCAGCACATTTGTGTCGAGAAAATGCATCATCTTTCATGCACGTTATCTCCATCCAAGCGGTCACCGGCTCGAAACCTCTTGATCTTCTTCAGGGTCCTAGCTTGTAGCTCTTTCAAACGGGCATTGGCATCGTCTCTGCCGGCTAGTTGGATCAGGTAGTCCCGGACCAAGGCGGAGACGGATGTTTGCGCCTCCGCCGCTCGGATCCGGGCCTTGCGGTACACCTCGTCATCGACTGAAACCGTGATGTTTTTCACAGTTTCACAGTATCACAGCCGTGCCACTTCGCTAGGGGGGCGCGCTGCTGAAGTGGACAAGTAACATCTTTAAAGGCAACGCTCAAATTAACGGCAGCGTAGTACCGGTTGTATTCCAGCAATATGGATAACGGTCTGTGCGTTCGCTGAAACCGCGAACGAACTCACTAGGAGGTTCTTGTACATTTTCACGTAATTGTCCTTTGAGGTTTCGTCTAGGGGCAGCGGAAGCCCCTCATGCCCCTCCTAGTTCAAGATGGCTAACACGTAGCAGACACTAACATTTTCTAAGGCCTCGTTTTCGGAAGCTAATAGTTAGCTGGGTCGTAATGCGATCCCGCAATTCCGGCGCAGGCGGCAGCAGCGCCCGCAGAGTTGGCTTAGGCCCAGGAGCTCGGACGCACCCTAAAGAAATCTGCGTAATCTGTCTTTACCTCTGCGCAGGCCTTTATCTTGGTGTGGCTACGGCTCGCCGTGCTCTCTAATCTGCGGATCACTTCGGACGGTCCGCTAAAAAAGATAACGGCGCGGACTAATGACATCCGCGCCGTCACCCATAAGCTAGCTGCCTTCTTCGTTTTCGAAGCGCGGCTTATTTACTGTTTTGGCCAGAGGCCCCTTACTTATTCGGAGTCAGCAAGAAGGTTGCGGCATTACCTTGGTTATCGGTACCGGAAACCACGATTTCACCTTGATCATTAATAGCGTTGGCGCTGTTCAACGTGATACCCAGCGAAGGATCGATGAGGTCGTTGAGGTCTTGCAGTTTGCCATCGAAATAAATGAAAGCGTCAATGACGCCGTCAGTGCTGTTCAGACCGGAAACGCCGACCACTTGTCCAAAATCGTTGATGGCCAGGGCGAAGCTGTCGCCTTGGTCAAGAACGCCGAGGTCCGTGATTTTACCCCGATAATAGAGGATAGCATGGGTATTCGCATCATCGGTGGTGGTGGCGTAACCAGCGACGAATCCGATCTGATTAACTGCCACGGCGGCGCTGGTGCTGCCACCCAGCGTTCCGATATCAACGAATTTGCCGTTCTCGTAGGTGAACCCATGAACGTCTCCGCTCGCGGTGTTCGATTGTCCAACGATCACACCGAAATCGTTGATAGCAAACGCTGCGCTAGATCCAGTCCCGGCCAACGTTCCCAGATCTTTCAGAGCACCGCTTTTCGTGGTCACGAAAGCATGGGTGGTCACGTTATCGGTGGAGGAAACATTGGTATTTCCCACGATTCGCCCGAGATCATTGACTCCCGCCGCGGTGCTGTTCTGACCGCCATTGATCGTGCCTAGATCTTTGACCGTACCATTACTAAAGGTAACGGCATGGGTGTATTGGCCCGGCACGGTCGAGTCGCCTACAATCAAGCCCTCGACATTGATGGCATTAGCGTTGCTCGACTCAGTAGAAGGTGTAACTCCTGATACGGAGAGAACACCGAGATCGGTCGAGGTTCCATTGGAATAGGAGAAGGCTTCCGGATTCCCGCCAGCGTTGGTGTTATCACCGACGATAACACCAGGCAAATTGTTAGCGTTGCCTGATTGAAGCGGAATCGTGGTGACCGTATAAGGATAGGTGGCGGCGTTCGCAGTAGCGATCATTGCATAACAAACAGCAGCGGACAAAAGTCCGGCTGACACCGACGCGACCAGGCGCGCAGGTTTCATAGACAGTCCTCTCATGGTAGAGAGCTGAAGTGAGGTTTTCATAGAACCCGAAGGAGAATGCGCCGGATTCGACATCCATGTCGTTCTACTGACCTTCCTGGCAGAGTTCATCTCCGTAGTTGGATCCAGCGCGCGGTGATATTGGATGAAGGCGAAGAGGCGAGCAATCTGGAAAGTTAATTGCGTCAAAAATGTAACTCATCGCCTGCATCAGACAAGGGTGTTAGTAGTGACTAAAGAGCGGTGCGATGGCCGCTCAGTGCCTACAAATATTAGCTCCGCGCTAGATAACAGAACACCAGCGCGGTAAATTACCGCGCTGGTCTTTCTGACTTTGGTTAGTCGTTACAAAAGCTACCGACTAAGGCGAGTTAGGAGGGGTGCCGCCGGACAGGATGCCCGTACCATCGCCGTTGCGATGGACCTTCATGCTGCTAATGGCTACACCGGAAACCGAGGCGTTGGACTCGATGAAGGTCTCCAGTTGTTGCACAACTGACAGGGGTGTACCGCTCAGTGTGGAGAGGAACAGGACGTGTTCGTAACCCCAGAAGGTATACGCACCGCTCTCAGTATTGGCAGCGCTGTAAGCATGGCTGTTGAATTCCAAGCCGTTTTTGCCGCTGTTAACGTTAGCCGCATCGTTGAGGCCCAGGTATCCAACATAAGGAACGGTCGACGCGGTATTGAGGGCAGTGGCCAGAGCCGCGCCGCCGGAGAATCCGGAATGACCAGCGTTGGGATAGGTGAATCCGTCAACGGTAACGGGAGCAGCCCAAAGAGCCGGCGTGCCAGACGCCGCAAATTGATATTGTTGCGGAACGCTAGGATACGGTCCACTGCCGATATCGCCGTTGTCTTTTCCGCCCGAAGCGTTTTCGTAAGCACCGAGCCGCGTGCCGGAATCTTCGTCACGGCCGATGGCATAAACTTTTGCTCCGCCGAAGGTATAAGAACCTTTCAACAGATCATATGCTTGCGCGGTCGTGATATTCGTGAGCGTGCTCAGCGAGCTGTCCAAGCCTTTAACCCATTCGAAGGGAACAACACCCACAATTTTACCGCTCAGGGTAGTAGAGGTAAACGGAGTGGATTTTTGGAACGAGTCCGACAGAGTGATGTCAGGTACTGCAGCCGGATCCAGGGGTGCGCTGGACGAAACCACTGCTCCTCCCGAAGCCGGTAGATTGGAGTCGGCTAACCAGCCTCCTCCGCCGTTCGGGTAAGCTGTTCCACCGGTTCCGACGGTGAGACCCTTGACGACATCAGCGATACCGCCAACGGATCCCTCGAAGGAGGTCTTGAAGACAACTGGCACGGTGTTGCCACTGATTTTGAGATTGCCTTTGAAGATAGTCTGGCTGGCTTTCTTTTCATTACCTGCCTGGAAGGGCGGGGTGCCAACGTAGGCATAGGTAAAACTGCCGCCGGCCGTCAGTGCAGCTTCAATCGCGGTAATGGTGGCGGCGCGGAAGGCCGTCGACCCAGCGATGTGGATCACTGTCTGTGCGTGCGCCGAAACAGCGAACGCCAGCGCGAGCGAACTCGCGAGGAGGGTTTTGGACGTATTCACGTAGTGTGTTTTGTTTTTGAGGTTTTGACTCGAGGGCAGCGGAGGACACTCCGCGCCCTCCTTGGTAAGGATTACTGCCCCAGTAGTCGGCGCTAACCTATAAACTCCATAACAAGTGGCAATGAGATTTGTAGTTACGTTTTTGTTACAACATACTAACTTGATTCGGCAAATTCATATGTAATTAGTCGTGTATTGAGTTATTCGATGTGGAAAATCGGTTGACGACAGTAAGGGAATGCTGTAGCGGGCACCACAAACGGCGTTAACTAATTAGTACAATGCAATGCCGAATTGGGTTTCCGAGCATTAGTGGTTAGTAACGTGTAGGTTACAGTCCCTCCTTGAGGCGGATTGCAAGCCAGAACCGCGGCAATACCAAAAGGGAGCAAGCCGGCGAATGTTCATGTATGGTTTCCTGGGCCGGATAGGTTAATGCTTGGACAGGTGAGGGTTGCGTATCCTGGGGCCGTTTGTTAGGTAAGGTACGGGCGTTCGCTTACGGTTTGCGACATCCGCTGTGGGTCCTCTCCCTCAACAAAGATGTTCACCCCGTGACTAAGCGTGAAACGTTAGAGGTGGCCGAGCCGGCTGTTCAAAAAACGGCTGCCGAGGCCATAAAGGTTTGACTGCTGCGGAGCTGGTCGACGCGTTTTGCGACGCTCAAGGGCGGGCTTCTCACCCTTTCGACGCGCTTGATGCTTGCCTGTGTCGAGCCTGCCGAGATGCTCAAGGCAGGCCTCTGACCAATCACCATTCACCAATCACTTCTCACTCCCCCCGTCACTGTCCCCATTCCTTCTTCAGTGCCGTCCTCGCTGCACTATGATCTTTATCCGCTTGAGTTTTTTCCTTTTGCCATTGGCCAAGCTTCTGTTTCCACTGGTTTTGGGTTGGCCCGGTTGAGTTTCTGATCTGGTAATCCAGGTCCTGTTTTTCTGCCTTGAGCGCGTTTTGTTTAGCCGCCCACTCATTATCGAACAAGCGAAACGCTTGTTCTTTAGCTCTCTCTCGTTGGGCGTCAGGGGTCGGCTTCACCGTTGGTGGTGTTGGCCGTGGTTGTGATTGAAAGGTTTGATGCGTCAGCGGTTGAGCGTTCCTGCCTCTTGGAGTCGGAGTAGGTCTGGGACGTGGAGTAGGCAGTACTTGGCTTCGGGTCTCCAACCCGCTCTTTGGTTGCACCGTGGGTTCTGGAGTAGGAGTCGCAGTTTCCGTTGGCGTCGCACTTGGACTTGGTGTTCCCGTAGGACTCGGGGTTGGAGTTGGACTCGGTATTGCCGTGGGCGCCGGCGCTGGTGTTGCAGTCGGGATTACCGTAAGAGTCGGCGCTGTTGTTAGTGTGGGTATGGGTAAGACTTCCGGTGCTATGGGTTGAGCTGGAGTTACCTCTACGGTTGCAGCCGGCGAAGGAGTGGGCTTTGGCGACTCTGGTTTCAGAACTGCAGATGTGCTGGGCGCTGCCGTTGCCGTCGGAATCGTCTTTGGTGTTGTCAACGGCGCAGAAGCGGCAGACACGGTGCTTGTTGGGGCCGGGGACAATGACGACGTGTTAACGCCGCCAGCACCGTTAACGCCATTCGTCGAAGCGAATTGAATGCGGAGATCGACGCGCTGGCCTTCGGCCAGCGAAACCGTATTGACTTTGTCAGGCGCATTGACCGCAGAGATCTGAATCTGATGATTGCCGGGTGGAAGCAATGCTTGCGCCGGTAGCTGCCCGATTTCTTTACCGTCAACAAATCCGTGCGCATCTGACCGGTCGCTGCTGATTGTCAAGGTTCCGTACGAGTGCTTGAATTGAACCGCGGTAACCCAATGTGGGTCCGGGCTAATATTTCGTGTAACCGGGGCCAGCTGTCCGAAACGCGAGGTAATTTCTAAAGGACCAGAGGGCAGATTCACCGTCAACGGAGCTTCTCCCAGTTTAATCTTACCAAGAAAAATGCTGGCTCCAGGTGGGTCGCTGCTAAGAGTGACATCTGTACCACGAAAGCTGTGGTTGATTTCAATTGGATTGTCGGCAGTGAGATCGGCGGTTGCCGAATAGTCCGGCCAACCCGGTTGGCTCAAGGTGATCTCATATTTTCCAATCGCTAGGTCCTCAAAGCTGGCGGGTGTTTTCCCCAAAAGCGTTTTCTGGTCCGGGCCGCTGATGTTAAACGCAACGCCGCTCGGAATTGTTGTCAGCTGAATCTTTCCGGATGCCTTGGTCAGGGTAATGGTGCCGAGGTCGGCAGTTTCTCGGTCTTTTACAGTGAACTGAACCGGACGGGTCAAATAGCTCGCCAGCACAAGTTCGATGGCCTGTTCACCCTGCGGCAAGGCGTAGTTGGTCAGCGGTGTTTTACCGATCTCGTGTCCTTGCCAGCGTACGGCGGCTCCTGGGGGCGAAGATGAAATCGAAAATGTGCCGGTCGTTGCCCCTTCACCGGCCAATCCGGGCGAAAAACGTTCGAAGACTTTGAAGCCGAAGAACCCAAGTCCAGCCGCCGTCAAAGCCCAGAGAATAAGGGCGATCGGGCCGCGGAACCGTCTGGGTGGGCGTGGTGGTGGGGCCGCTTCAGTAACCTCGCTCGGAGGAGCAACTCGAGGCAGCGGAGCCGGCGCAGGGTCCTGGCCAGACGTAGCCTCCCGCGGTTTCAATGATAGGGCGAAGTCTGTTTGAACCGGCGGAGCCTCTTGGAACGCCCCGATGGGAGTAACTACTAACTTCGGCTGCGGAGCATCCACCGCATATTCGATCGCTTCTGAATGATAATCGCGGCGATTAAATCGTTCCAGCTCTGCAAAAAAGTCCACCGCTGACGGGAAGTAGTCCGGGTCCAGCAACGCGCGGCGCAACACGGTATTACCGTTTTCGGTCAGCTTGGGCAACGGAGCGAACCGCGAGACCCCGGCCACTGAGCCGGAAGGATTCGGTGCCCCTCCCAATAGCTCATAGAGCAAGGCGGCTAACTGCCGGATCGGATGGTCTGAAAAAACCAGATTCGATCCTGTAACCAGCGTTTCTGTGGGTTCAGCCGGCTGCACGTCGGTGCAGAGATCGAGAGTGTCCGCTTTAACAGAATAGGTCGGCCAAGAACTTAACAAGCTGTGCTGCAAGCCTTCTAAGTCCGGAGTTTCCTCAGCAAACGCCACGAACGTTTTTCGCAGCTTGATAACGCCTTTAAGTTCTTGGCGATCGGTCAGAAAATCCAAGACGGAGGCGAACGGTCTAACCAAAACCAGCACTTCCGGCCAGGTAAGCTCACGGCGCACCCGAAGCAGGTCCAATAGTGTGAATCCGTAAATCCATTCACTGACCACTACCAAGGCGTGGTCGTATTGTTCGACGCCATGAATTACAACTAAGTTTGGGTGCCGGATATCACGGAGGAAATAGAAATTCTCGGCCTCTCTAGGGTCTGAAATCGGGAGCTGTTTTGGAAGAAAAACTCTTAGCCCCACGGGTTGATGATTTTGCAAAT
>JAFAIO010000333.1 GCA_019236675.1 Verrucomicrobiota bacterium | reverse complement strand
TCTCTGTTCCTTCAATTTGGACCTGCAGGTCGCGGAAATTGCTATTGGCTTTCAGCTCAGGGTACCGCTCGCTGACCGCCAGCAAACGGCCGAGGCTGCTGGAAAGACTATCCTGAAGTTTCTGAAATTGAGCCAATTGCTGAGGATCGCTCGGCGCCTTGGAGGGATCGATCGTGATTTTCGTGGCGTTTGCCCGAGCGTTAACCACATCGGTGAGAGTAGACTTCTCAAAGTTTGCCGCCCCTTCCACGGTATGCACGAGGTTCGGGATAAGGTCCGCTCGGCGTTGATATTGCGTCTGCACCTGTGCCCAGGCGGTGTCGACCGATGCCGATCCGCGCACCAATGAATTATAGCCGGTGGCAAGAAAAAACGCGATGACCCCTCCGACCACCGCAAGTGCGGCCAAGCAGCCGCATCCTATCGCTACAGTTTTGTTCATAAATTCTTATCAGGAACGGTCTTTCACGTACCACTATTACCCTAAATCAGACGCTCAAGTTTCGTCTCCGGGCAAATTCGTACAGAAATTCCGGGGCGAAACAAGACGTTTGGTGCCACTGATTGAGACTGGGCTTTAGAGCTGGGCGTGTCGTGGCTGGAGAAAACCGGATGGGACTCATGGGACTTTTGTGATTATGCGGAATATACGACACGCACTCCTCATAGGCCCCATGTGTTCAATTAGTCGCATTTGGAAGGTTCTACCTCGTGCAAATGATGACGCATAATCAAAAGCTGTCGTTCTGCCTTCCTGCGTTCATGGCTGGCTCGGCGCCTTGTGTTTCCAGATTTGGAGCCTCGCCGCAGGCGTACACCGCTTTTACAAAATCGGGTAACATTTTATTCCTTCATCGATTGACGGTGCCGTTAACAACAGGTAGTATCACGGCCTCACTAACTACCCGCAAAGAGAGATTTTTTATGCCTGAAGTAATTGTCCGCAAGGGAGAGCCCATTGATCGCGCTCTCAAGCGTTTGAAGAACAAGCTTGATGCCGAAGGAATCATGGAAGAGGTGCGTCGCCTTCGGGCATTCGAGACGCCGTCCCAAAAAGTACGTCGTAAGGCAAAGTTAGCTGCCAAACGTGGCAAACTGAAGTTTCGCTTTAATCCTTAATCGAACACCTCCCCCAGGTTTTTTTGGTCCGAAACTCCGCTCTTTAGCGGAGTTTTTTTGTTTTCTGAGCGCATGCTCAGAAAAGGAGCTAAGAGCTAGGAGCTAGAATCCAGGAGGGGGCGGGGGGGGTTAGGTGTAGGTATGGGCGGAGTCCCTGCCTGAATCCCACTCAAGATCCCGGGGCAAAATAGGACCTATGGGTCCGGGTGGCACTCTCATAGGCCTATAGGTCATATAAGTCCGATCCGCGCACAGGACCCTTGGCAACAGAACCGATCGAAGCTCTTCTACGCCGAAACGTGCGACCTCCTCCTAGATCCTAGATTCTAGCTCCTTCCCACCCTATCGTCCCAGGAGGCCCAAGATGGCGTCCACCAGGCCGTCGATGTCGTGCTGGGCGGCTTCTACATCCACCTTCAGGCCTGCGTCTTGCATTGTGGCCGATGTAATCGGTCCGATGCTGGCCGTTTTGATTCCCTTCGCCCAAGGGAGTTTCATGGCCAGGAAGTTTTCGACTGTGGATGAGCTGGTGAAGGTGATGAGGTCAGCTCCTTCGTCGGTGAAACGTTTTCTTGCGCCGGTGATATCATCGGTTTCCGGAAGGGTGCGATAGGCGATCGCTTCGTCGACGATAGCGCCCATTTGCGTGAGACGCTTCGGCAACACGTCCCGTGCGTTCGCCGCTCTAACCAGGAGAAACTTAAGGTTCTCCACACTTTCATGCTGCTGGAATGCTTCAACTAAACGTTCTGCAACGGCCTCCTCCGGTTGTAGATCGACCGCCAAATGAAAGTCTTTCACGCGCTTTGCGGTACCCGGTCCGATCGCAGCGATTCGAGCATTCCCCAGTGCGCGGGCATCGTCGTAAAGCTTGAAAAACAGATCAAAAAACGCCGTCACACCATTTGGACTAGTGAACACGACCCAGTCATACTGGAACGAGTCGCGAACGAGCTCCCCGAACTCCATCAAATTTTCGGGTGGAACAATTTTGATGGTTGGTAATTCGATGACGTCAGCTCCGAGGGAGCGCAGTCGAGCGCTCAAAGCGCCGGCTTGCTGTCGGGTTCGAGTCACAACGATCCGGCGTCCAAACAGCGGCCGCTCTTCGAACCATTTTAGGCGCTGGCGATAAGAGACGACATCGCCGAAGATGGCTACCACCGGAGGCTCGATGTCCAACGCAAGCTCCTCAATATTCTGGAGTTGCCCGACGAGCGTCTCCTGGCGTCCCGTAGTTCCCCAACGCACAAGTGCGACGGGCATAGTAGGACTGGCCCCATTCGCACGGAGCTCGCCCACTACCTTGGAGAGCCGCGTAGCGCCCATCAGCATCACCAGGGTGCCGCGGCCTTGGACCAAAGCGGCGTAGTTGATCGCTGACCCGTCCTTGGCCGGGTCTTCGTGGCCGGTAAAGACCGTAAATGATGAGTTTACATCTCGATGGGTGACCGGGATCCCAGCGCACGAAGGAACCGCAATGGCCGAACTAATTCCGGGAACGATCTCGAACGGAATCCCAGCTTGGGCGAGGATTTCAGCCTCTTCTGCGCCGCGTCCAAAGACAAACGGATCTCCCCCTTTTAAGCGAACCACCAACTTGCCCTGTTTCGCCCTCTGCAGAATCAGTTCGTTGATTTCGGTCTGAGAAAGGGTGTGGGCAGAGGCCTGTTTGCCGGCGTAAATAATCTCGGCGTCAGGACGCGACCAGTTCAAAATTTCCGGGTTACAGAGGTGGTCGTAGACGATGACGTCCGCCTGTTCTACGGCTTCTGTGGTTCTAAGCGTCACCAGCCCGATATCTCCAGGTCCAGCGCCCGCTACAATACATTTACCTATCTTCGGCATAAATCTCCCGATACAAAACTCGGGCGGCATCTAAACGCGCCTTGATGGGCAGAGTAACCGAGCCCTGGTGCACTTGTCCCGCTTCTTCGAAAACGATGGCAGCCAATATCATCGTATCGCCCGTTACTCTAGCATAGACACCGATCGGCACATTGCAGCCACCGCCAACTAAACGAAGAAATTCTCGTTCAGCGATGACGCAATCCCAGGAAACGGGATCATTGATCTGACTTAAAATCGAGTGAACCGCCGCATCGTTTACCCGGCATTGCAGGGCAATGGCGCCTTGACCGGCTGCGGGGAGCAACCGGGTAAGGTCGGTTATAAACAAGCTGGTATCGAGGAAGTCCAAGCGTTCCTGCTCCGGCTCCAACTTCAGCCGTCGCAGACCCGCGCGCGCAAGGATGATCGCTGACCATTCTTTATTGCGAACGAGTTTCTCAAGCCGGGTCGGAACGTTCCCGCGCACATCACAAACCCGGGCATCAGGCCGGAGATGGCGGATTTGCTGGGCTCGGCGTGGGCTAGCTGTTGCGATTAAAGAACCGTTCGGTAAGGCGTCCAAGCCGCCGGGTAGCTTTGAAACGAGGACGTCCACCGGGTCTTCCCGCGGCAGCACCGCGCCGATTACGAGGTGCTCCACGGGCTCTGTGGGCAGATCTTTGAGAGAATGAACCGCCAGATCGATCTCTTTGCTGAGAAGAGCTTGTTCTAACTCCTTCGTGAACAAGCCTTTCTCGAAACTTTTGCCGGCATCGTTTAAACGCAGGTCCAAGCGTTGGTCGCCGGTAGTTTTGATGATGCGGATGTCGGTCGCTTCCACGGCGCTGGAGCTCAATAGGGCTTCCTTGGCGATCTCTGCTTGGGCCAGCGCCAGCCGACTCCCTCTGGTTCCGAGAACGATCTTCATCAGTCGGCCTCGCAACTCGCCGCACCCGTAGGCTTGGCGAAGGCGGGAGCGAGGCACGCTCCTGGATTTGTCATCGGGTTGGCCGATTTTTCTACCCAGTTCTGGAATTCAACTACGTGCTTTGCGATCAAGCGATCGCACCCGACGATCTCTTGTTTCCGCGCTTCCATTGAACGTTCCGCCATTGATTGCAGAGCGTCTAGATCATAGACGTACACCCCGTCCAGCCGGTGCACCTTCGGGTCGATATCGCGAGGGACAGCGACGTCTATCATGAAAAGCGGGCGATCGCCTCTGTGCCTCAGAACCGGAGCAATTTTTTCCACGGTGACGATTGCGTGAGGAGCTGAGGTTGATGTTACGAGGATGTCCAGGTCCGCAAATTCTCGTTCCCATTCCTCAAAATGGATCGCTCGGCCGCCGGTTTCCTGTGCCAGCAGTTGGGCTCGGTCAAATGACCGGTTCGACACGAAGATCTGACGAGCGCCTCGGGTCTTAAAGCTGCGCGCCATTTTCTCGCTGGTATCGCCGGCGCCTAGCACCATGATCTTGCAGCCCTCCAGCTTGCCGAAGATCTGTTCGGCGAGATCGACAGCGACTGATCCCACGGAAATGCTGCCCCTGCCCACTGCAGTAGACGAGCGAACCTGTTTGCCGACGTGGAAAGATTTCTGGAAAAGCTTGTTCAACCGGCGTCCCGTGGCCTTTTCGCGGACGGCGGACTCATAAGCGCGCTTCACCTGTCCAAAAATTTCAGTCTCGCCCACCACCATGGACTCCAAGCCTGAAACTACCCGAAAAAGGTGATGCACACACCGTTCAGCCCAGAGTCCGTAAAAGTGGGGTTCATCACCCAAGCGCAGCCCGCTATAGAAATCCTCGAAGAAGCGGGCCGGGGGCAGTTGAGAAACTCCGCCAGCCACATAGAACTCGGTTCGGTTGCAGGTCGATACGATCAGCCCTTCTTCGACGCCCTCGATCGCTCTGAGCCGTAGCAGGGCGTCCGGCAGCGCAAAATCCGCAATGGCGAACCGTTCCCGAATTTCGACGCTCGCGGTCTGATGGCTTAATCCGAAGCAGGAAATGTTCATCTTACCGGAGGCACCTCTGAGATAAAGCGGATACCCCAGAACATACTCAACAAGAGCCCAAAGACGATGATGGACAAAGTAGCCACCCATCTGGCTGCCATCGAGCGCCGGCTCCGCGCCAGCAAAATTCCGCCATAGAGAGCCCAAACCACGAGCGACCACGCAACTTTCAGCCAATCAACATCTTGGCCGATCATAAAGCCGGTGCCTAAGCCGATGCTAAAAAGGCCAAAACCTAACCAAAGCAGGCGGGAATTAGCTACAACCAGGGTCCTGATAGGGGGCAAACGGAAGAACACCGAGGAAGGGCGCCGCGTCTTTAATTGGCGTTCCTGGATGAGATACATTAGACCGGCCAGCCCCGCGAGAGCGAATGCTCCGCAAGCAACGATGGAAAACGAGGTGTGGGCTTCTAGCCAGGGATTGACGGGATGCTTAACGGGAACGGCTTGCGGTTCGGGTTGGAATAGCGCCCAAATGCTCAATAGACTGGCAAAAGGCGTCGTGAACACCCCAAGGAGCGACAGCCGGTAGGAAGAACCAATTGCGAGGTAGATTAGGATCATCGACCAGCTCAGAAACGTCAGTAGCTCGCAGAAATTGGTGATTGGGCAGCGGCCCACCGCATGACCACGAATGCCCAGGAAAATCGTCTGGCAGACGAAGCCCGCCACGACCAGCCCAAAGGTCAGGCGTGGCGCCATGAACTTGCCTGCAAACAACGTGTAGGCCGAATACGCTGAGGCCAGGACGAAGCAATAAGCTGCCAACCAGATCCAAACCTGATCTGCAGCGAAAATGAACGACCCGATAAAATCCAGATGCATCAATAAAACCGCCCTGCTACGCTCGATCATTCATGAACGGAGTCAATCTCGAACAAATTCGGTCAGCGATTCGTACGATTCCTGACTTCCCACAACCGGGGATCCAGTTCAGAGACATAACTCCGGTCCTGGCCGATCCGGATTTGTTTCGGCAGGTCATCGACCTTTTGGCAGAGAAAACCGTCAATTTCAGTGCCGAGAAAGTGGTGGGCATCGACGCGCGCGGTTTTCTTTTTGGCGCCGCCGTGGCTTACAAACTCGGTATCGGTTTTGTTCCGATCCGAAAGAAAGGAAAGCTTCCTTACAAGACGATTCGCTATTCCTACGCCTTGGAGTACGGCAAGGCCGATATGGAGATTCACGTCGACGCGGTGCGCCCGGAGGAGAAGGTTGTTTTGGTAGACGATTTGTTAGCAACTGGCGGCACCGCAGCCGCTGCGGCTCATTTAGTCCAGCAGTTGGGGGCCAAAGTGGAGGCTGCCCTGTTTTTTATTGAGCTGGCCGATCTCGACGGACGGAAACATTTAGGCGATGTGACGGTCGAGACGCTGGTGGCGTTTTGAGGGAAAAGAGCGCCCTATTTTGGTAGGGAGAGGCTCCGGAATAGCTGCAGGGGATCGCAAGGCGAAATTATATTTCGTTGGTATTTCGCTTGCAACACCTGAAAGCTGCCAAGCCGCGGGGGTTGCGCGACCCACGGCTCAAATCCGGCGCGACTCAACGTTTTGAGGGGGCTACGGTGTGGGCGCGCCGAGATCTTCGCCCTACCTTGCTTTGCCATGCTCCCGAAATTCCTACTCTCCCTCATTGAAGAACTGAAAACGGTGCCTGGCATCCGGGCGATCGTGTTGGGTGGTTCTCGTGCTCGAGGCAGTGGAGATACATCATCCGATACCGATCTCGGGATCTATTACGACCCGGACAGTCCGCTTGCAGTTGCAAGTCTGGATCAGGTTGCCGCTAGACAGGATGATAGGAGGGAATCGGGGCTGGTGACTTCAATCGGCGGTTGGGGACCATGGATCAATGGGGGAGGCTGGCTTCGAGTCGATGGATCTGCCGTTGATCTCTTGTATCGAGACACGTCGAAGGTGGACTCGGTGGTTGATAGTTGTATCTCTGGATCTATTGAAGTGGTCTATCAACCGGGTCATCCGCTCGGGTTTGTTTCCTCAATTTATGCCGGGGAGATTTCGGTTTGCCAGGCTCTCTGGGACCCCACAGGCTGGGTGGCAAGTAATAAGAAGCGGCTTGACGACTACCCCGAGGCGCTGCGCCGAGAGCTGGTAAAAAGATTTGGTTTTGAGGCCGGGTTTTGCGTCTTGATCGCTGAAAAACCGGTTCGACGTGCCGATGTCACTTACGTCGCGGGTTGCATCTTTCGAGCGGTTACCTGCCTGTTGGTGGTACTCTTCGCCGTCAACCGGGAGCATTGGCTAAATGAGAAAGGGGCGCTGCAACTGGCTGCCCGATTTCGAATCCTGCCGCCGGCGTTCTGTGAGAGGATCGAGGCGATTTGGGGGTCTATAGTCAAAGATGCTGACTCATTGGCTGCGGCGACGGCAACGGTTCGTAAGCTGAATGACGAAGTGAAAGCATTGGCTGAGAAAGAAGGGTTGCGGTTTGGCGAGTAACCGGTAAAGAGCGTATCGGTTGGAAAGACGCTGGGGCTTTGGCAACTGTGCACACCGAACAAAAAGCTCAACCTCGGCCTCGGTCGAGGGCATCGCTCCTATTCGTGCTTGTTCTGCTTATCTTGGGTGGCGCGGCTGGCGCGGGATATTGGGGACTTCACCGGCAATATGCGCCTCCGGATGCGATCTCGCTGGCGGAACGTTTTCTCTCATTACTCAAAGCCGGGAACTTCACAGAAGCGTATTCACTTACGACTCAAGACGCGCTACCGGGCCGAACGCTGGAGCAATTCGAGTCGAATGTGCATCGTCGGGTTGCCGTTGACGCATTAACGGCAACGGTAGAGTGGCGAGGTGTGAGAGGCGGTTTCCAGACGTACGGGAATCGTCTTCGACGTTGGCTCGCCGGAAGAAAGATGGATCCGGATAGCATCGGCCTGGAGTTTCAAGCCGGTTCGCCGGTAGAGGTCCGTCTGGTCTCCTCACCCGATGGTAAGTGGCGAGTTACCTACTTTCAGACGCATGCGGGCTAGCTCATAAGGATATCCAGGAAGGCTGTGGATTCTCGTTTCTAAATCTGTAACGTTATAGCTCGTATGGAATATCGTCAGCTCGGACAGTCGGGTCTCCGCGTCTCAGTGCTTAGTCTAGGCACGATGACCTTTGGAGGCGAAAGCGTCTTTAGCAAGGTCGGCGCCACAGATGTGAAGGGAGCCCGTCGCCAGGTGGACCTTTGCATTGAAGCAGGGGTTAATCTTTTTGATACTGCAAATATTTACTCCCACGGCCTATCGGAGGAAATTTTGGGCCAAGTCTTAGAAGGCCGGCGCGATCAAGTGTTGATTGCGACGAAATTCAGGATGGTAATGCGGGATGGTCCCAATGAAGGGGGCGCCTCTCGGTTCCACATCATCCGGGAATGCGAGGACAGCCTGCGCCGGTTGCGCACGGATTATATCGATCTGTATCAGATCCATGAATGGGATGGAGAAACCCCATTGGACGAGACATTAGAGGCGTTGGATACGCTGGTTCGTTCCGGAAAGGTGCGTTACATCGGTTGTTCGAATTATTCCGGCTGGCATCTGATGAAGGCGCTCGC
>JAFAIO010000318.1 GCA_019236675.1 Verrucomicrobiota bacterium | reverse complement strand
CGCGATGCGTTTTGCCATTTCGGAAGCGCTCCGCTCCGGCTTTGAAGAGAAATATGCTTTGCCGGTCTGGATTATTCCACCAGCCAACAGTCGGCGCTGGTTTGCCCCTTCCGGCTTTCCGCCCCCGAACAACCAGCCGCCAAAAGGCGTGATCATCGGCAACGTCTGGAGCCCGGAGATCTTCGAACAATTGCGAGGTTTGATCAAGGCATCCGGCCTGACCGTAGACTGGTTTGGTAACGCCGGGGAGCCGTTCATTCAACTTGATACAGCAGAACTCGCCAATGAAGGCATCATGCTCCGCGGAGTCGTACCGGAAGACCGGCTCGTAAAGGCACTTCGACAATTCGACTACACGATCCTGCCAAGTGGAAACTTGAGTGGGACACTCGCACACGATTGGTTGTTTCGTGCGAGCCTTCCATCCAGGTTGATTTACATGATGACTACCGCGCATCTGCCGGTTGTGGTTTTGGGTGGTCCCGAAACCGCGGCTGGCCGATTCGTTACCCAACTTGAGTTGGGTGTCGTTTCTCCGTACAGGAGTGACGAATTCAGGGCTGCAATCTCAGACGTGACGAATCCAAAAGCAGTCGAGCGGATCCGGCGGAAAGCGGCCGAGCTGGCGCCCACATTTGCCAGCGAACCGATCAGCGATTGGATTTGGCGGTCGGTAGAGCTCGGCAAGCCAATTGACGATCGGTATGAGAAGGTTTTTTCAGCTTTTTCGCGCAAGCGATTCGATCCTGAGTGCCTGCTCAGGAATTCTGTTTAACCATGAATCTCCGCTTCGCCCCGAACGCTTTGTTACGAAAAAAATCGTGCTGGCCGCTGCCCGCAAGCCGAGGAATGCAGAAGGAGCTGGCCGTAGGAAACACCGCCGTATGGCGAGATTGGGGTCGGGCTCCTGAGTGTGTAGAGGCTGTGCACAGCATCTGCAGTTTGGACATTTTCTTCTGCGTGCTCCGATCGCCCGAAGGGCGAACAGAGAACAGCCCATGGGCTATTCTGTTTTCGCCCTTCGGGCGATGCAAAATGTCCAAAGTCCGGATGCACAGCATGCTCCAGTTGAGCCGGCCGGCGGCTGATACGAGAAAGCATTTTTCATTGGAAGCTTGTTTGGAATTTCCGCTCACCACGGCCGGAAAAATCGATGAGATCGCCGCCCGAAAAATTCCTTGAGAAGGGATATCTTGGTGACGGCCTCCTTCCATTTCTCTTCGATTGTCCCGCCGCTGATGTCCGGCTTACCCGGATCGTTTGGATTAGCGATCTCGGCATACCGCCTGCGGACCCGCTCCGGGGACATGGAAAACATCTCATCGATCTCTCGAAAAGATCGCTCCAGGATTTCGCGTAAATTTCCCAGGATTTCGCGTAAATTTCCCAGTTCAGTTTTCAGTGGAACCCACTCTACGTTTATATGTTCGCGCAGCCACCGCACCTCACCATCCAGTGCAGCCTCGCGCTGCTCCGCGCTTCCAACGATCTCGCGAAAGGATTGCTCCAGCGTTGCGCGCAAACTCTCCAACTGCTCGCGCAGCCACACGACTTCGCGATCCAGTTCCACCCTTCGCTTTTCAGCGCTCTCGAGCAGGTCGGCAACCGCGCGCACCGCAAACGCCTGGTACTCGGCACGCTCACCGGATACGTTTGGACGAACCTCCTTGACGTGGACTTTCGAAATCGCGCTGCCATAGGCAAAACAAAGGTCTTGCACGATTTTTTGATTATCCAATTTGATCTCCACGAACTTCCGCGCACGTGCTGCCAATTGGGCGATGCGAATTGGATTCATGAGCAGATCAACGAGCGAGCTGGTTAGTCCTTCAATATCGCCGACAGCAGCGAGCTCTCCGTTTTCGCCCGATCGCACAAGTTCGCCAACCCCGCCCGTGGCATATCCGATGACAGGGGTTCCGCAAACGAGCGATTCGATAATGACACTCGGCAAATTGTCTTCCAATCCTGTGTAGACCAAAAGATCCGCTGCAGAGAAGGCATTCCGGCGGTCGGTCACATCATTCAGTGATCCCAGTCTAGTGACTGGGACGCCAAAATCAGACGCATAAATCTCTTCAGTCGAGGCGGCAACTAGTACCCCGAAAGCGTTCCCGCTTCCGGTTGCTCGCAGACGTTCCTCTGTGCCCCTGATCAGCTGGTGAAAATCAGGGAAGCCAGCCTTGCTTTCGCCTGGATCGTCCACGACAAAGAGCACCCATTTACGGTCACTTGGAATGTTTAGATTTGCTCGGGCCGTTTCTTTTTGCTCGGCCCAAAGTCCTGCCGCGTCCCACGCGTATGGAATTACAAAACTGTCGACAGCTTCAAACCCGGGGCAGCGGACAAACTCGTTTCGGATCCAAGTGGAAGGACAAATCAAAGCATGCACATTTTGCAAGAAATCTTCTCGCTTAAATCGATGAGAAATTTCGACCAGGCGCTGACTTTCCTCCGTTACCATCGGGCAGGCCCGGCAACTCTCCCGAAACTTCTGGCAACTGGCGGGGTAGTGACAACCGCCGGTTATCGTCCATAGATCATGGGGAGTAAGAACTAGAGCTTTCCCCCTACTAGATAATTCAACGAGAGAAGAGATATCAAATGATCGAGAAATCCAATGGAAATGCAAAACCTCAGCCCACTCCACCAACTCTTCGCCGATAAGCCGGTGCGCATAGAAGGGGTGACTGAAAAAGTTATCGGAGTAGCTCGTTCGACACCTGTCAATCCACCGTTCCTGGGTCGCGCGCGATTTAATTGACTCTGTGCGATCTGCCAACAATGATGGCGCAAAGACATCCGAGTCGTCCGACCTCTTTTGGAAGCATAATACTCGCGAATCGACCCCAGCCTCCTTCAGTTCCGCATGCCACCGCAGCGTTGCGCGTGCAGCGTCCCCAGTATCAAAAGTACTTATGTGAAGGACCTTCATCCTAGAGAAATGAAGCAATCTCCGTTCATCTCGTAGGGATCCTCGTCCTTAGCAAGGAAATGTTTGGGCGCAACCTCATGACCTTCTGCAGCGAAGATTTCCAAAGGGAACTACGGTCTGGGCAGTTCACCAGTTTCACGAATTTTCGCCCGCTTTTGGTCAAACATCTCGTTAGCTCAAGGAATCTGTTCACTAATTGAACTTGATCAAAATCAATTGCGCGCTTGTTCGTTTTTCGTAGCTTCCACCCACCATGGGCACTTCTTTCCTCGAAAAACTCCTGCCAAAGTATTGGAGAAAGTATTCCGGCGTCAATGACAGGCCGTTGCCTTCGAGCTATCGGGAGTTGCCGCGAGGGACCGATTATCGACGCGACGCGTTACTACGGGTGAGTCAGGAGCTCAAGGTCGGCGAAAACGTGGCGCAAGAGCTAGTCAGACGCTTTCCAGACCTCGAGATGTTGATTGGAACATTTCGTAGCTCCTACCAAAAATTTGCCGAGACCGGCATAACGCCTGATGAGGGGTACCTCGCTTTTCGGTCTCTGTATTTTAACACCCAGGGAGCTTCGAACGATCTGATCTCCGAGAACCTCAGCAAGACTTTTCGGAAGCCGACGATTCCTCAAACATTTTCCTCTGTTTTCGGCAGTTTTATTCAAACCGACGTGCTAAGAATTGTCCGGAACTTGCGTACGGCAGGAATCGCCCAGCTGGAGTCTACAGTCGGTCCGGAACACTTGCGGGAATTTAACAAAGCCACAGGATTCGATGGGTCCGAGAAAGGTTGCGGTGTAGTCGAGGAGACACCCATTCGTTCATTTGTTAAAGAATCGTCCCTTCTTTCTATTCCGGTGGTGAACCGCATCGCAGCGGATCCTTTGTTTTATTTTGTCGCGGGCGAATATCTTGAAACGCAGCCGATTTTTGTACGACCTGCGGTTTGGACCTCGCGCCCCCACAGCAACTCCTATGAGAATCTCTCTGAAAGCGCCCAGCTGTTCCATGTGGACATGAGTAATCCAAAGTTCTTTCAGGTTTTCCTCTATTTGAACGACGTGGACGACAACAACGGTCCGCATTGCGCTATTCCCGGCACCCATCGGGCAAAGGCTCGAGAACTATGGCGCGACGGGCGAATAAGCGATGAGGAAATGGCTTCGTTTTATTCTAGAGATACCTGGAGAACTGAAAAGGGTCCGGCCGGAACCCTGTTTATTGTCGATACCGTTGCCTTTCACAAAGGACTTGCCCCAGTGGCAGGAGAACGGCGAATTTGCTCTTTGTATTACGCCAACACCCTTTTTGGACAACACCTGCCCGTCACCAGCGACACTCCCGCCTTTGATCCAGTCAATTTCGGCGAGCAGGTGGCCGATTTTTCGCCCCGATTTTTGTCAAGATTCGCTTCAGCCTCTTAGCCTCGGAAGCAGTTGCAAACTCATGATCCTGCTTGCGTGATGGAAATCTTTCTTGAAATGTTCGTTGCGCGAACGGCGGAGGTTGCATTTGCTGATTCAAGCATTTGAGCGCGTCCAGAATTAAGGCCTTAATCATCGGCTGCGGCAATATTGCTGGAGGGTACGATCTGCGCGGTCGCAAGCATGAAGTCTGGTCCCACGTAAAGGCATACTCGTTGACTCGTGGGGTCGATCTCGTCGGGGTAATTGATACGAGCGCTCACGTCGCCAGTAAGTTTGCCAAAATTTGGGGTGCGCCATTTTCCGGTACAGAATTAGTCCCGGCATTAAGAAAGCTAAATCCGGATCTCGTTAGTATTTGTTCTCCTACTGAAACGCACGTGCCGATAATCAAAACGCTGTGTCGCTTCGGGATTGGCGGTATTTTATGCGAAAAACCGCTCTCGTATGATTTACGCCAAGCTGAGCAGGCAATTGAGATCTGCCAAAAAAAAGGGATCTTGCTTGCGGTAAACTATCAGCGGAACTGGGACCGACAATTGAATCGCTTGGGGCAGGCGATGCGGGAAGGTGAGTTTGGCGCAATTGAGCTCATTCGCGTCCTTTATTCAAAGGGCCTAATCCACAACGGATCTCATTTTGTCAGCCTGCTCGAACACTGGTTTGAAAATCTTCGCATGCAACAACTTCTCGCGGTGCGAAGCAGCAGCAGAAAAGACCTTCAGGCGGATTTTACCGCCACATGTTCCGGCGCAACCAGAATTATTTTTCAGAACATCCCTGAAAGCGCCTATATACTCAACGAAGTAGAATGCTTTTGCGAGCAAGGGCGCCTGGAACTGCGGCGGGATGGTCTAGATGTTCTATGGACAGAGAGGCATCAAGATGCGCTGTTACCGCAAGACAGAGCTTTATCCGGTAGCTCTAAAAGGCTGCCCGTCACGTTGCATCGTGCTATGCTGGAGGTCACCAAGAACATGGTTGCAACCCTTCGCGGCAAAGAGAAGCTAAAAAGTGATGCTGCGCGCGCCCTCCAGACTTTACGCTTTTGTGTAGGGGTTCGGAGCTTAGGCCGCAATTGGAGGAAATATGACTAAGCTAGCGTTACTTGGAGGAACTCCGATTCGCCGTCAACTTTTTCCGCTGCACAACACCATTGGTCTAGAAGAAAAGCAGGCAGCGCTGGTGGTATTGGAGAGCGGTAATCTCTCCCAATTTATCGGTGCTTGGGGTGACGATTTTTACGGCGGTCCCAAGGTGGTACAATTTGAGGTGGCCTGGGCCAAACACGCGTGCACCAGGTACGCATACTCTGTCAACTCGAACACCTCCGGTCTTTTCGCTGCCATCGGTGCCTGTGATATCGGACCTGGTGATGAAGTGATCGTTGCACCGTATACGATGTCGGCCAGCGCAATTGCGCCGGTGATCTATGGAGCAGTGCCGGTCTTCGCGGACGTTGATCCCCGCACCTTTTGTCTCGATCCCAAATCGATCGAAGAGAAAATTACTTTGCGTACCAAAGCTATTCTCGTTGTTCACATTTTTGGACATCCCGCCGAGATGAGCCAGATCAACGCGCTCGCCAAGCGATATAATATTCGGGTCATTGAAGATTGCGCCCAAGCGCCGGCATCCTGTTATCACGGCAAGCCAGTTGGGGGTCTGGGAGATTTAGGAGTCTTCAGCCTGAACTATCACAAGCATATCCACACTGGCGAAGGGGGCGTAATAACCACCGATAACGAAACTCTGGCCGAGAAAGTTGCGCTGATCCGCAATCACGGTGAACAAGTCGTCGAAGCGAAAGGCACGCAAGATTTGATCAACACCTTCGGGTTTAACTTTCGACTCACGGAATTGCAAGCCGCTATTGGAATTGAGCAACTGAAGAAGCTGCCAAGTCTCATGCAAATCCGACGGAGTAATTCCGAATTCCTATCTGGGCAGCTAGGTCTACTCCCAGGAATCACTCCACCCCATGTTGCGGAGGAATGTGTCCATTCTTACTATGTTCAGCCGTTCCTGTACGACGCAGACACAGTGGGAGTTCCCCGCGATACCTTCGTCAAAGCCCTACAGGCAGAATTACCGTCTTCCTATGGTCGGGAAAAAGATTCGCTCATTGGTGCCGGGTACGTTCGGCCATTGTATCTCCAACCCATTTATCAACACCGCATTGGGCGTTGTGCATTTAATTGCCCGCGATACGAGGGGAGCGTTTCTTACCAACCTGGGCTCTGCCCAGTGGCCGAACGGCTGCACTTCGCGGAGCTATTCACGCTGGAATACAATCGGCCCGGCATGACCAAGTCAGATTTGCAGGACGTTGTGGACGCCTTCGAGAAGGTGTACACACATCGGAACGACTTGCGACGGGTGCATGAGTAAGAAAAGCACTGCGCGTATCCGGAGGATCGTGGCAGTCTGTCATGATCTTGGTGGTGCTCAAGCGATCTTACCGGTTGTCCGCAACCTAAAGCACCGACGCGATATTCGCGTTGACGTCGTCGCGGGGAGTTTTGCCATTAAGCTTTTCACTCGGTTTCGGCCCGAAATTGCCCGCGTGGATTGGTCAGATCAAGAAATCGACGGATTCCTTCAGAAGAGTCGTCCGGATTTACTCCTTAGCTCGACAAGTTGGAAGTCGAGGCTGGAGCAAGGCTTTCGCAATCGGGCCAACGAGCTAGGTATTCCCAGCGTCGTGGTGATCGACTTTTGGTCAAACTATCGACTGCGCTGGCAGCACGCCACCTATCAATTCGAGGAGGGAAAAGACCATGTTTGCGTAATGGACAACCGAACCGCTCGCGTGATGCGTAATGAAGGTTATCCAAAAGCGAAACTTTATGTCACCGGACAACCCTATCTTGAGCATTGCCCCCGAGAGAAAGCCGGACACGCACGTAACCAGCAACGCGGAACCAAACGCCAGACGAATGTTCTCCTGCTATCTATTTCGCTCGCCGGATTAGGTCTCAAAGACGACCCCATGGCCCCAATTCGAGTGGTTTGCCAAGCATTGGGGCGATGGCACGAAACGACTGACAGACCGATTAAATTGAGCATTCGCCGGCATCCTCACGAAAATGCCGACCCTGATTTTCTACACAAGGTCCACCAAATTGTGCCGCGCGGAGTTACCGTTCGCTTAGCCGATCGAACGAAGCCTCTTAGCGGACAAATTCTGAACAACGATCTCATCCTTGGCTATGTTACCATGGCGCTCTTCGAGGCCCGCTGTCTTGGCAAGAATTCGATCGCCATACAGGTAGCAAAATATTCGAATGAATTGCGGCTCGCGATGCAAGAGGCCGGAATTATCTTGCTCCCGCTTAATGCCGAGCGCATTGCCTCATATCTGCTCAGCAGCGCAGCGCGAGCGCCTAACAATCTGCCCATCGTTCATCGAGGTGCGACCGCCGCGATCGCTAAAATCTGCCGCAATCTAATCCGCACAAAGAAGTAACTTAGCTTCCTTTGGGTTCGGCGAAGCGAGCGAAATAGACGCCATCTACTTCGCCTTCGGACGTAAGAAAATGCCGTTGGAATCGGGCTTCAATTTTAAATCCTGCCTTTTCGAACGCGCGAATGGAACCAATATTGGAGCTATAAGCTCCGGCATATACTTTCCGCAAGGCCAGCACCTTCAAAGCGTAATCGGAGAGCATCCGAATTGCTGCCGTTGCGTATCCTTTTCCCCAACAATCGGTCGCGCCAATTAAAACGCTAATTTCCGCTATTCGATCGTTTAGCTGCAATGTCAGCTTTATATTGCCAATATGTCTTTCGGAGTCGACCAAGCGGATCGAGCAAAAGAGGACATTCGGGTCATTCCAGGCATTCCAAGCGTAAGCTGCTAAGCTATCCAAAGAATGCGTGAAGAAACGCCACTGAGAGTAACGGGTTACTTCCGGGTTACGCATCCACTCCAGGTAGTCTTCATGAACATCCTCCACCCGCAAACAACGTAATTGAATTCGTTGGTCGCTCAGCAGAAACTCCTGCTTTAATCTTTCGTCAAAAGTGATCAGTTCTTCCATCGCGACAATGAAATACAAGATAGAACAGCGCGCGCTTTCGGATGCGGAAATTCGCGAAATGAGCGGCATCCCTTCCAGAGTCTCATGGCTATAGGTTCACGATTCGTAGTGGCGTCAATCGAAGCAAGAATGACCTCGACTCGTTTACCGGGTAAGGTCTTGCTGCCTTGTCTGGGGCGTCCCATGCTGGAGTTGATGATAGAACGAGTAAAGCGCAGCAGATATCTCGACGCAATCGTCATCGCGACCACGACAAACGGCGCTGACGATCCCATTGTCAAGTTGGCTGAGAAACTGGGCGTGGCATACTTTCGAGGAAGCGAATTCGATGTCGCCGGTCGAGTGACTTCCGCTATGGAGCAAGCCAAAGCCGACGTCGTAGTACAGTTGACGTCCGACTGTCCCTTAATTGATCCACAAATAATTGACCGATATGTACGATTCTACGCCGCAAATGAGTTCGATCATGTTTCCAATGTAATTGTACGTTCCTACCCCGACGGGCTGGACGTGCAGATCGCGTCCTTGCCAATTCTGCGGAGATGCTATGCCCTCTGTGAAAGCGATAAGGATCGTGAACACCTGTTCTATCCGGTTCGCAGGAATGTGGACAAGATTAAGACGTTTCATCTTATAGCGCCGCCAGAACTATGGTGGCCTCAGTGGCGTTGGACACTGGACACACCCCAGGACTACGAGCTCATTTGCCGAATATACGAAAGCCTTTACCCGAAGAACCCTGCCTTTTTATCGAAAGACATAGCCGACTTCATGCTTAGACATGTTGATGTAACGATTTGAGCTCGTCCGTGCTTAAGGCCTCAATCGTTGGCTATCCATCTCGGACTCGTCGCGCATCCTCCGCACTCGCGACGCGCGGAATCTTTTTGTTTGCGGGCCGGCTTAATAGCGCGAGTCTAGTCACAGCGATGCTTCAGGATGCCTTATTTTCTCAGGGTGAAGGGGATGCGTGGTTTCAGCGCAACCACCAGACTTATCGACCGGAACAAGATCCAATGCTGCACGCCCTGATCTCCCAGAATATCCACCCACGAGAGGTTTTAGAAATAGGCGCGAGCGATGGAGCCCGCCTGGCAATAATCGGAGACCGGTACCAAGCTAAAGCCACCGCAGTTGAACCTTCTCAGGAAGCAGTGGCCGAAGGTCGCAGGAGTTTCCCCGAAATCCAGTTTTTTGTCAGCACCGCTAGATCTCTTCCGCTTCCAGACGAAAGTTACGACTGCGTTATCATACATTCGGTATTTCATTGGATCGATCGCAGATCTTTGCTCGGCTCAATCGCGGAAATCGACAGGGTCTTGCAACCAAATGGGCACCTGCTGATCGGAGATTTTTGCCCCTACAGTCCAAAAAAGGTGCGTTATCATCATCGGCCCGACGTGAAGATTTACACGTACAAGCAAGACTACTCAGCCATCTTTCTCGCCACCGCCGGTTATGTTCTCCTTGGCCAACAAATGATTGACCATGCCTCGAGGGAACCCAGCCCGGAAATCTGTGAGTACGACCGGTTTTCCATTTCGGTGCTCAAAAAACTGTCGGGCGGAATCTATGCGGAGATGCAACCTGACGTCGGCGCTTAGTCATTGGCGGCGCCCTTAGCGGTCTCGAAAATAGTGATGACCGCGCTCGGTTCGCGTATGGGCGAGAGGGGAAAATCGGGATCAGGCTCATTGCGAAGGATGACCCGGCCCACATTGTGACCGAAAAGGTCAAGGATTTGCTGAGTACTCTCAACCAACAACTCAACCGGGCCTTCAGGGCAGCTATACCGGATTTTCGATGTCCAGTCTACAGCTAATCCGACTAAAGCCCCTGGCCTGCCTACCCGAACGAATTCGCTAGCGGCGAGCCGGCATTCCTTGGAATAGCCCAGGACCCAGCTTACCACGACAATATCGAAAGTGTTGTCATCATAGGGCATGTTATGCATGTCGCCTACATCAACGAACGGCGAATATGAGAACAGATCCAGGCAAGAAATATTTTCCGGCGAGAAGCCGTAGGAAATGTATTGAATCAGTTCCATTTCGGTCCGCGGACCCACCAGCAGGACCTTAAGGTTGGCGCGATTTAAGTAGATTCTATCGATCGCAAACAAGGGCAATAACAACCTGCCCGGACGCTCCACCATATGAAAACTCGCAAGCTCGTTTCGATTGTATTTTAGGGTGCCGAGGCGAACACCCTCTGAATTCTTGTCGCTTTCAAGACTTCTCACATCGGACGACAGGCGAAGAAAACGCGATATCGACAACACCCTTCGGATAACCTCTATTCTCGCCGATTGATTAGGCTGCGATTTCAAGAGAGCTACGATTTGATCGCGAACCGCGTCAATCTCATCTGGCGTCAACACCAAACCGGAGCTGGCGTTTGCCACAAAATCCCGAAGGACGGCAGGCTCAATATTTGCCTCCACCGCGAAATCTGTGAGTGTACCAGGTTTTCGTTCGGCGACCTCCGCAAAGTCTTTCGGAGTGTAACGTTTCTGATTGCTTGCTTCCTGGGAATGCTCCATCAAACAGTCTCTAACATAGAGGTTATGCATTGCCAGCGGAAATCCGCGGCCTGCGTGACAAGAGAGCCCAATAGCGTGTAAGCAGAATTGGGCCAAATGGCTGAATTTCGGATTTGGGTCAAGCTACACAGCCCAGCCTAGCTTGCCTTCCAGTTGATTCTGGCAACCACCACATCTTCCTGGCGGAGCTCACCACTGAGCGAGTCGCGCCAGCAACCCGCGTGATCAAAGTAACGAAAGCCGCAGTTCTTGAGAAAAGCGATCATTTCACTGAAAGTCAGGATTCCCGGTAAGGAATCTTCCAGGCAGGTTTCCACGATTATAAAATCGATCTGCTGCAAAAACGCTTTCGCACCCTCCAGAACGAGATGCTCGCTAAATTGGACATCGATTTTCAGGATCCCGCGGCCACGCAGCTGCTGCTGGTTTGCGATATCATCCAACATTTTCACTGGGACTAGCTCTGATTCGGACTGCGGATGGCTGTCGTCAAAAAAACTGCTCCCATAGAGATCCGGTGAGACGTGAATCGTCAGTTCACCATTTGCTGCACCCGCTGCGGCTTCGATGACAATAAATTCAGGATGAAGGTCGTAAAGAGTTCCGCCTCGATACAGATAACGCTTTAGTAACGGCTCGATCAGGATAAAATTCGCCTTCGGATAGATACCGGCGGCAACGTGGGACCAGTAGCCAGTGGACGCCCCAACATCGACGACAAAATCTGGTTGGTATCCCGAGGATTGCAAGCGCGTTAAAAGGCGGAAGAGAGGGTGAAACTCCCAGTAGAGATCTGCAGGCGGATCCGGGTCAACGTATGGGGTGGTACGGCTTTTCTCGATATTGGAGAGTCTCTCAAATCGATCATCAACCGGTTTACGAAGCGCGGAGGACTGGCGGATCCATTTCCCATAGTCTTCCCGCTGGGCAAAGCCCCCCGGTCGGGCCTCCGGTCTGAAAATCCAAACCTTTCTACCAAATCTCTTTTGTGCGTCCGCGCGTACCCGCTCTGTCGAGGCAAAGACGATCGACGACTTGCGGACCGTTTCAACAATTAGATCGCCTGCCCCAAGTAGGTCGGGAAAATCGGTACACTCGCTCAGAAAGAGCGCCGTTGGGGCGCCACTGATATCTGTTGCTGCAACGCCGGCTAGCAAATCGGCGACCGAGATAGGGGCAAAGAATATCTGCTGTATATCGAAGCGCCGAACGAAGGACAGGACGGTCTCGTAAATCTCAGCCCGGTCCTTTTCCGTGGGATCCAAAGCATATGCGAAGCGATCGGAGACCACATCCTTTCCCGCTTTCGACAAAAACAGGGACACCACCGGACCGCCGTTTTCGGTCCGCGAGGCGAGTGAAGATCTTAACGCGGCGCACTCTGCACTTTCAGCTGAGATAAATAAAATTGCGTCAGAGACTTCCTTCACTTTTGTCCACTACTTGCAACGTACCCGTCCCGAGGTCAACAACCATTTTACCTCCGACCGGAAGAATGCTAACTCGTCAAATATGCGCTAGCGAAAACGGCTTTGCCGCGTCGAGGATCCCGGATCCGTTTGTCCGCGCGGCCCGATCAGACCTTTGGGCGGCTGTTTGCATCGCTCGCCAAGTTGTGGAAACCGGCGCCCGAACGCTAGATAAATGCTGTGGCAGCGCTTCTCAAGTTCCTGGCAGGCTACAAAAGCTCGGGCAAGCTAGGCGGTTTGTTCTCGGTCATTAGGTCCCATCTTT
>JAFAIO010000181.1 GCA_019236675.1 Verrucomicrobiota bacterium | reverse complement strand
GTTCGTAGATGGTACAAATGCGTTGATAGTCTTCGCGAGTATCCAGTGTCCATCGCCACTGCGGCCAACAGAGCTCCGGCGGCGCTATCACGTGGAACGTTTTGATCTTATCCGGGTTGCTCCGAACTGTGTAAAATAGGTGTTCTCGGTCCTTATCGGTTTCGCAAAGCGCGTAAGACTGTTGGAGAACGGGCAATGAGGACACTTGTACATCCAAGCCGTCGGGATAAGAGCGGACAATCGCGTTGGAGACATGATCGAACTGATTTGCTGCATAGATTCGAACCACCTGATCGACGATTTCCGGATCAATCAAAGGGCAGTCGGATGTCAGTTGCACAATAATGTCCGCCTTCACGTCTTCCATGGCGGCAGTGACCCGACCGACTACATCGAATTCACTTCCTCGGAAATGATGGACACCCAGCGTTTGAGCCAGGTTCACAATTGGATCGTCAGTCGCGTTCACGGTAGTTGCGATGACAATGGCGTCCATGTACCGGCTTCGGCGGAGCCGCTCGATCATGAGTTCCAACATTGGGCGTCCAAGACAAGGAAGTAAGACCTTGCCGGGCAAGCGGGTGGACGTCATTCTGGCCTCGATTGAAGCCACTACAAGTCGTGAGTTTATTGCCATCGAACGGCGTGGACCGCGATAACAGCTTAGTTATTTATTGCTGGTTTCCATGCAATCAAAGAAGCCGGCAAGAGCGCGTTCATGCCAAAAAGATTGGGTTCTTGAGTGATGATCTGGATACGACCATCCTTTTCAGCCGCTTCCAAAATTGTTACCAGATTTCGATTATAATCGTTTATCTCCATATACCGACGTCGCATTAATCCGATGAGTGAATCTTCGTTCGCGTGTTCGTAACAGGGTTCAAAATGACATACAACGCGAGGACGAAATGAACAGAGGTCTTCCACAAAACGCGTTGTCAGCCGCGGAACGTAGTGCACAGCATAGCTTGTATAGATCACAGAGTCATTCGGAAGGTTAAGGGCGGTAATACCTGGAGCGCCTATATCACATGTGCCCGACTGAACGGCGAGATTTTCTTGTTTGGCTAAATAGCGAAAGAGAGCTTGCCCGCTTTTTGTGTATTCGCCGCCAAAGATCTGGCCGACGACATGGTTAAAGCGGTTCGCCAAGAACAAGAGTACATTGCCATACCCGCATCCAAGTTCCACCAGTGCTGGTGCTGGCAGCCAAGGCTTAATGGTTGCCTCGATCAACTCCAACCAGATCTGATTGGCTTCCGCATTCGAAAGAAGAATAAATTCTGATCCCTGGCTACAGAACTCCAACTGCTGCGTGCTAACCTGAATCCAGCTACTAACCGTAGACAGAGTTACCGGCTCGCTTCGGTCTTTTACGCGTTGCCAGACCGGACCCCATTTCTCGTGTTCAAACTCTCTTGTGATTTCCATTGGGGTTTTAGTCTTCTGCTCCCAGGGAGCTAAGCCTAGAAGCCGAGCCGGCCAAGGAGAATAAGCGGGCAGCTGATCCAGAGTGCATTTTCTTGGAGGTGTAATCGCCATACTACCCAGTTCTTTCTTCGCGGGTTTTCGCAACGCCCGCGTCGCGATGTGAAACGTTGCCGAGCAGGGTCTCTGCGTGAGATTTTTGGATTTTGGGTTGCGGTGATCCTCGTTTGTACCCCTTGCGGACCAGATCGCAACAGAGCCCGGCGATTTCCGCGGTGGCCCCCCGATGAGGGTTAGCGGTATGATTCGGCTCCTCGCGGCGCGTGTGGCAAAGCCAATCGGCGATGTGATCGGAGTCGAGGGGAACCAGGGGAATCCCAGCCGCCGTCATTGCCTGAACTAACTCTCGAGGATGATCCCCGAGTTTAATTGCGATAGCCTGCTTTCCGAGGCTACGGGCCTCGAACAATCCCATAGTGCTATATCCTAGAACTAGATCGTTTTTCTTTAGCCGCCCGAGAATAGGTTTGGTGCGATCGTCTAATCGGACGGTGACGCCGGGTGGCATAAATTCTCGGATTCGCGCCATGAGATCCGGTTGCGGGTTTTCATGAGGATGTTGCCGGATCGTCAATGACACCGGTTGTCCCATCTTGGCGTGCAATTGGCCCGCGGCCTTGCAGATGGTTTGAATCTGGACCGCTGGATCTTCCTTAACTCCCAGGGAAGCGAGTGGAATCGTAAGAAGAAGAACCGCAATTTCTCGTTTGGCTACAGATGCTGGTGGATGTCGATCTTCTCTCTGATAACAGCGTTCGAGATGTGGATGCCCAGTGACATGAATCTGGGTCATAGGGTACCCCTCTTGATTTATCGCTTGGGCCGTCTGTCTGTCCATGACACAAACCTGATCTGGGGCATCCTCGAAACGGTAAGTGGCGTGTTGCCAGCGCTGCCGGTAGGCGGACCAGAAATCAATGACCACGACGCTGGGAATACCTCGGAGACGTGCGCGATTGCGGAATCCTTGTTCGAGTGCCGATTTCCAGCTGGTTGCACTGAGCAGCAAATCTGCCCGTGTCCGGTCTAGGAAGTCATCTATCTTGGACTCAGGCCATTCAGCCAAGCTGTTTTCGGGCCGAAACCGAGCAAAGACCTTTTGCGCAAAACCGCCAGCGATAACGATCACGCGGAGATCAGTTCTACGGCGAAGCTTCGAAATGACAGGAGCAATTGCTTGGGCCCCTCCCGTATCGTGAGCGACGGCAACTATCGTCCAGATTGGACCAGCGAGTCGGCTACTCATGCCAGTCACGAAGCGCTTGGCGTTGGCTGTAGACTTTCTCGAAACCGTTTACTACGTCCTGCAAATCAGCTTTAGTCATCCCGGGTCGATTGTATTCGAGGATGAACAACTCAGAAAAATGCATGCGTTCTGTGACCGGGCAAAGCCCGGCCTGATAGGACACTTGCCCCTTATATCGGGGGCAGTTAAATGCACAACGTCCGATCCGGTCTTGATAAATTGGCTGAAGATATAGCGGACGGACATAACCGCCTCCAATCAAGGAATCCTTTTCGCGCCCATAGCTAGACGGCAATTCTGCGCGCAACGCTTTCAGGAAGATGTCGCGTGACACTCCGAGGATCTCGGCGTTGTATCGGAAAGCCTGAGTGTAATAAGAATGAACACAATCCTCTGCTACGTAAGGTGAACTGATCCCGTCGAACTGATCCAAATGTTTACTAAGAAATTGGGAGTTGTGCTTGCGGACTTCCATCAGTGCAGGGAGCTTCTTCAGTTGCTCAATGCCGATGGCAGCTTGGAGTTCAGTTAATCGGTAGTTGAATCCGAACGTGTTCACCAGATCTTTGGACCCTTTTTCCTCTACGACCTGTTCTCCGTGATTGCGGATTAGCGCAATCTTCTCGGCCAAATCATCGCGGTTGGTCGTTACCAATCCGCCTTCGCCAGTATGAATGTGCTTGTGATAGTTCAAACTGAAGACGCCTAGATCGCCCAGGCCGCCCACGCTTTTGCCTCTGTAGTAACTGGCCGGCGCCTGGGCACAATCCTCTATCACTTGCAGATTGTATCGCCGCGCAAGCGCGTTGATTGCGTCCATGTCCGCGGGATGCCCGAAAATATGAACCACCAAAATCGCTCTCGTGCGATCGGTGATATGCGCTTCGATGGACGCGGGGGCAAGACAGAAGGTCTGAGGATCAATATCTGCAAAAACGGGTACTGCTCCATAGATAACCGGAGCAATTGCACTAGCTGACATCGTGTAAGGTGAAACGATCACTTCGTCGCCCGGGCCAATATTGCAGGCGCCGATCGCCGCGAAGAGGCCGGACGTATTCGAATTGACGGCGTGCGCAAATGTCGTTTGGGTATGGAACGCCCAAGCCCGCTCGAACTCTTGAACCTTAGGCCCGCCATAGAAATCTTCGCCCCAGGCGCCGAGGAATTGCGAGAGATTGCCGCTGTCTAATACTTCCAGCGCTGCGCGTTTTTCCTCCGGTCCAATCGTGTTATGTGCTGGAAACAAGTGGCGGCGAACGGGTTCGCCGCCCAGCATAGCGAGCTTATGCATAGTTTTCTCAGGCCAGTGTACGCAGCCGGGCACAAAAGCGCAAAGTCCGAAGTGCTGCTCGCGCGTCGCTTTGCAACTTCCCCTTACCGCCCAAAACATCCGTGATGTTCCTGATAACTTCCAGCATTGCCCGAGGTAAAGTCGCAGGTAGCTTTTTTGCCTTGTTTGACAACGTCATTTCTTTTGGCAGAAGGGGATCAGAATTGCGGTCCGTCCAATAAATGTCTAGCCCGCCCCTCCTCAATTCTAGTCGACCGCGTTCGAACAGGGCTTCGATTTCATTGAGAACGTAGCTTTGCTCAGAAACATTTTGAAAGATGATCCGACTGACGGCTGGGCAGGTGGCGGTGAAGTCCGCTATCACGTCATCTTGCTCGTACCGTTCGATCGAGAGTATCCGAGTAATCTCCAGGCCGCCAAACCATTGATCTAACAAGCTGATAAAATGCGATCCATTGTGAATGAGGCCTTTCGAATAGAGGACCCGAATGAGTTCGGTGCGACCAAATTGCGCCTGGCGGATTGATTTCCTGATTCGATTAAACTGCCGGTCCCAATTCCGCTGATAATTGATCGCCAGCAGAACTCCATTTTTCTCGCAGAGTTCGACGGCTCCTTCGGCAGCAGGTAAGTCATAGGCAATCGGTTTCTCGCACAAAATCGCTCGGACACCGGCCTGGCAGAGCTCTTTGATAACCGGCACGTGCGTGTTTGTCGGCGAACAAATGCTGACCAGGTCCGGTCCGGTCTTTTCCACCGCCGGCATCAATTTCGTCCCGAAAAATGGAATCTTCCAAGTTTCGGCGAATTGGCGAGCAACTGCGGGTGAGCGATCGATTACGCCTACCAGG
>JAFAIO010000013.1 GCA_019236675.1 Verrucomicrobiota bacterium | reverse complement strand
CTTTTTCTGGAATCTCGAGCGAGATTGCATCCGCCTCTTTCAAAGCCGCATCGGGAAAAGCAACAGGTAGATCATACTTTCGAATAATTGAAAGAACCGCTACCCCCGGCTTCGTTGCCGGACCGAGCACCTCAACGATTTCCCCTTCCGGGTTAAGGTGGCGATGCTCCCACGGCTCCAGCTTCACCACGACCTTGTCGCCAACTTCAGGCGTTCGCGGTACCAGGGCGGTTTGAATGGTGGCGTAGATGTCGTGCACCAATGCAGGTTCATCCGACACAACATAATAGAAGTTCTTCGAGCGCTGCAGCGTCCCCACGATGGTTTTGTTGGCCCGCTCGAGAATCTTGATCACCCGTCCTTCGCGCCTGGCACGGTAGCGGCCCGGGCGATCCCCACCGAAGTGATCACGGATAATTCGGGCAACGACCCGATCCCGGTGCATTGCTGTCCCCTGGTTTTCCGCTGAGACGTAGAGATCTCCCAAGCCATCTCCGGATTCGTTTACGACATAGCCAAATCCGTCCGGATTCACCTGGAGGACGCCCACCATCAAGTCCGCCTCTTGGGGCAGGACATACCGGTCCTTCCGGATGCGCGTGATCTTTCCAACTTCCTCCAGCTCCTTGAGGACGCGCCGGAACCTTTGTCGGTCCTCGATCGCGATCTTCAAGCGCTTCGCGAGATCTGTCTTATTGAGCGGTTGATACGTCGGTGACGCGAGAAGCTCGAGTAATTGCTCGCCGACTGGTTTCTTTTTGTGGAGGCCCTTCATTCCACCTGCTCGCCCACGATACGAGCGTTCCCTCAACAAGTCCATCGTTCAGGGACTTGCCGCGCTATAGCCAGTGAGCAACGAGCGGGCGAAAGCGGTGCCTGCCGCGCTGTAGCCCGCGAGGAACGAGCGGGCGAAAGCGGGTTGCACAGCCGATCAGTTGCGGTACTATGCTTGCCAGCGCGCGTCGCCGGCATGTCTGCTTAGAACGCCGTACCCGCGCGCAGATCCCGTTGCGGGTGTAGTTCAATGGTAGAACGTGAGCTTCCCAAGCTCAATGCGAGGGTTCGATTCCCTTCACCCGCTTTCGCCCGCTCGTTCCTCACGGGCTACAGCGCGGCAGGCCCCGCTTTCCGGTACGCGAAGACCGAAGCACCAAAAGGGCGAAAGCGTCGCGCCGTAGGACCGCGTTTGCGGGCCGAAGGCGGACCCCTGTCTACCATGCTCTACGTTCACATTTTAGGCTCCCTTTCGCCCGCTCGTTCCTCGCGGGCTACAGCGCGGCAGGCCCCGCTTTCCAGTACGTGAAGACCGAAGCACCAAAAGGGCGAAAGCGTCGCGCCGTAGGACCGCGTTTGCGGGCCGAAGGCGGACCCTATCTACCATGCACTGCGTTTACATTCTCGAACTTCGCCCGCTCGTTCCTCACGGGCTACAGCGCGGCAGGCTCCGCTTTCCAGTACGTGAAAACCGAAGCACCGAGAGGGCGAAAGCGTCGCGCCGAAGGACCGCGCTTGCGGACCGAAGGCGGATTCTGACCACCACATGCACTACGTTTACATTTTAGAGTCCCTAACTGTCCCAGGCCACTATTACATCGGCTCCACCGACAATCTCCGGTATCGCTTTCGGCAGCATCAAGCCGATGTCGACTCTCATGCAGCGAAGTACCGTCCTTGGAAACTGAAGACTTACCTCGCGTTCGAACGGAAAGAGACTGCCGTTCGTTTCGAGAAATATCTCAAATCTGGTTCGGGTCGGGCATTTTGTAAGCGCCACTTCGATTAGCAACTCGTCCCTCGCGGGCTGACCAGCGGCATTTTGCTCCTGTCCATGTTTATTGAACGACGTTCACAATTGTTATCAGAAATAAGTCGGACCGGTCGGCGTCGATGGTTACAAGTCGACGAAATGCCATTTAGCAGGGCTATCACGTATAAGCTTATAGGTGCCGGATTGATTTCGAGCGTCGTCGTTACCTGGCCTGGAAGTAGGCGTGGTCGACGTCTGATCGACGGAGACAGTCTGGACTCCTATCTTGAAACCTTAGCGGCAAAACAGATTTTTGGCGGAGGCGAAGCCAGCTGAGGTCGCGTGAATGAGAAGACAAAGCACCCGATCTCAGATAAGAGCGGCAACCCGCGAAATGCTCAGCTTGGTCATCACAGTCGCTTTCGAGCGTAATTTTCTTTTTCGGCGTGCCAGCGATGCTTGCTCTTTTGAGGAGTCTTTTTCCATTTCCTAATAAATCTGCTTTGCTCGATGACCCCATGGTTATCCAAGCTCTGGCGCATCCATCCACGCAACGCGCACTTTCTCGGAGAGCCGCGGCTACGTGTACGCCGACAAAGAGTCGGCATTTGGAGCCACTGCACCAATAACCCAGGCGCGCAATAGGACAGAGACGAGTGAAACAGCAGCGTGAGTTTTTCGCAAAACGACTCTACACATCCGACAACGCGGATCTAGCGAGGCTCTGCTTAGCGATTATTGCTCCTGTGTCTCCCGCTCACCAAGACTTCGAAGACGTTTTATACGACTTGGAGCGCTCCCGCAAAGGCTATCGGATGTCGAAGAACTCCTCTCAATTGCTCAGGCTTTGGATCAGAGAATTTCAGGTTGGTAAACGGTCTACGAAGGCCAGATTGACCGGAGATTATCGGAAGACGGACTCTGTGCTGCGACTGACCGATACTCACTTCATCGGATCAGTTTTCCAGTCCTTCTCGCACCAATGCTCGATCGACGGCCGCAGAATCGGAGGCGCGGACTGTACGGAGTTAACGATCTACCAGTTCGCACCAGGAACGAGCGGACCGGCGCCTTACAGCAGGACCTGGGCAAGCGCCAAACGCGAACAGCGCAAGCAAATGCGTTTTGTCAATCAAGTCCTATGCGAAGAGATTTAGCGCCACAGCGGCTCAATGTCGCCCAAAGTCGTAACTCGCCAAAGCCTGGACATAATCGTCCCATCGTCCAACGCCATTCGACGCAAACGGCCACCTTGTAGGTCTCGCTATCGAGGACCAGAAGCCCTTCCCATAGATGCGTTTTCTGCGATGATGGGTTCGCTGGTTGGAGCTTTTACGTCTTTCGTCACGACCTAAGGATTCGGTTTGGTCGGCCGGTACGCCGCCAAGGATGAAGGCTGGTGATCGAATCGCGACAGTCGCAACGATCGCAACGGACGAAAACAAGGAGACGGGGAAGTTGCAGCAAACGCTCCAAGAAATGGAGTGCATTGCTAGAGGACTAGGAGGTTCCGCCGAGAGCGCCGGGGAGGTGAATGACGTCCGAATCCGGTGCTGATACTTTTTAAGTTAGTGGTTATTTGAGTATTGTTTGGAAACGCTCCGGCTGCGGTTTATTGTCTGCGGCAGCTTGCGCAGTTTGGGCTATTTTTTCTGCGGCAGCTTGCGTGGTTTGGGCTATTTTTTCCGCGGTCTGGCTTAACAGTTCCTCGGCCATCCTGCTTTGGTCGCTGCTGATGTGCGTTATTGTCCTGAACTCGTAAAACTTCAGGAGTGCAACCATAATGGTCTGCAAAGTTGCGGCCACTAGCAACGCTAGAAATTCTGTCGACCCTATATTGCTGATCCCTTGACCTAGGATCTGCATCTTCATTAAACATGCTAATATAAAAAGCGCTGTACCTAGGGCCAGCAAATAAGTAATAGGTCCTTCGCGTGCTGCTTGTGCCGTGCGTTCTATGACCGTGGTCATGGTATCGCTGTATTGGGCAATGGTATCTGCAACAGTCTTTGCCAGCGCGCCGTGGTTTTCTGAATCGTTTTGCGGCGCTTGGGAAGGTTCTTGACTCGACATATCGTTCACCTCTTGAAATGTTTCAGAGCGCAGTGGCTGTGAATATTTTGTGACTAACATGCCCCTAATAAATAAATTTGCTTCTTCGTTCGGAATTTCTTTTCCGATGTTGGCGAGGGTTTCGCAAATTTTGTAGTTTTTGGCAGGTGATGCGTGCTGTCGGAATCTCGGTGTTGGCGCTTTCACAGCAGAGTCTGTAATCGCTCACGACACTGCAACCATCGGCACAACGCTATCGGCCATTCGCAGCCGGTCGAATAGTCCAGAACTTCGCGGCTGTGGCTTGTTCGCAATCGTTCCGGTAGCCTAAATGAAATTCCTGACGAACTTAAGATGCTACATTCGATGTTGATGGTTCATCCGAACTGCAGAGCGCACAAGAGTTGACGCGACGCTCAGGACCGTCCCAGGATCGACGGGCCAATGTGCCTGTTCCCGCTACGTTCCCTGATGTCTCAACCGCACGATAAGCGTGGATTTCAGACCGGCGCAGGCACCCCAGTCACGCAAGCGGACTTCACGTTCTCGACAAACACGATTCCAAATTGAGATTTGGTAACAGTATTCAGGTGAACACTACTGTCGGGTCCTTATTTCCCAACGACTCTAAGCCATGCTCGACGAACTCGAAGGCATCACGTCATTCCCGGAGACGCTCCGGGGAGAAGCTGCAGGAGATCAGGTGGGTACTCAAAAACACGCCCGGAGTCGAACTGCCGCCAACCCGCCGGAGAGACGATCGACTTGCAAAGGCCGGATCGTGAAGGACGGCGTGCGGAAAACTGTCAAGGACCGACAACTCGCGCCTTATGAACTGGTGAAAGCTATCCGTGAGTTTCGGCAAGTTTTACCGGTCAGCCGCTCACGTCGCGAGGAGGCGAGAATGCTGCGGCCGTGCTGGCGCTGAACAAGGCGATTGATCGAGCGAGCGGGTTACTGCAACAGAAAATGTGACTTACTCGCCGCTAACCTTGGCTCGTCCAGCGCCACAACCTCCGCTACGCAATCAAACGCAAGCATCTGTTCCCGCATTTCCTCCGCTTCCAACGTATCGTCGGTCATGAACTCCAAACCGACCGAACCGTCAAGGAGTATGGCTTGGACTTTGAGAACTGTGTTTTAAGCCACAAGTCTCAGCTTTCGGAAAGAAAAGACCAGCGCGGATCAATGTTGACCTTGCGTTTGTAATTGCGTCTTTGCCTCCGGCACGACATGTCGAGTGTGGGTGTAGATTGCACCTAAAAGATTGAGGGCGATGATCACGACCCAAAAAATGGTTGTCGTTCCCCTATAGGATACATCTCGCTTATAGCTCTTGAGGTACGTTTCCCAACCAAGATTCCATGGCAATCCCCAGCGGTGCAAAGCGCGTTCTATTTCCTTGATGTATTCTACGGCAGCTTTGATGCGCCGGTAGTGCACGAGCCAAGGTAGTGCAAAGAGAGAGCAGACCGTTGCCGGGAGGCAAATCACTAGGTCAAAAAAGGGCGAGGCGGGGTTTACGAAAGTCCACGACCAGAGCGCACCGGTAGCGAGGATGGCCGCCTGCATTTCGGTCTCGGTATATCGTATACGATCCAGAATAAAATTGCGCCTGTACTCGAAATCATTGAGAAGGAATTCTTTCGCAACCCCGTCGCATGGAACTTGCTGCGAATGTTCAACCGGTTCATTTTCGGTTTCAGCCATTCTCCTTTTACGGAATTCCAGTCTTAACGCCCATAATGGAGTAAATTTTGCGATTTTCATAGCGCTGTCACCAGACGAAAAATGTCAAGGGAATTCAGAACGCCGCTATGCTAACGACGGTCAGCACTGGATTCGCTGGCCGGATCCCTCAAAACTTCTGTGCTCTAGCCATCGTCAAATCCGGAGTTGTAAACCTCTCGCTGTACCTGAACACCTGGTGTCGATTTTGTTGGCGCGGCCTGGAACGGCGTGACGAAGTTGGTTGACTGGCAATACTACGAAGTTGATCGGGGTGGTGGTAGGCCATCGTCAGCGTAGGCTGTCGCAAAGCCTGTTGAAGCGAGTTGCTTTCCTTGGTAATCTGCGCCGTGTCGAATCCGCTGTTTACGGTCAGAAAGCAGGAGAGATGAAGCTTCGCGGGAAGTTTTACAGCAATGATCCGTCGGATTTATCTACTGCTGAAAAGCACCTGATCTGCCACCATCTAGGGTTTCTCCTGGAGGACGACATCCTCTTTGAACCTACTGCTTGGTCTCTGAATGACGTGCTTATGGGCAGAAGCCCGGACTATACGACCAAGAGCGGACGTAAATTTTGGATCTACAGACCAGACGAACGACTTCCGGCGTGAACCTTTGGGTTCTAGATGGCGAGAAAAGGCCTTTCTGAAAGCCACATTCCTAAATGACAAGTTTAAACTCTCCCCTCTCGTAGGACGTCGGATTTCCAATCCGTGGGTCGCAGGTTCGAGTCCTGCAGGGCGCGTTGTCGTAATCCCTTTCAAGATAGCAATTTACATTGAGACGAGACACCGATGGTTTCTTTCTGCGACTTTGCTTAGGCAATCCTTAGGCAAATTTTATTTGGAGCGCGACCTATTGAGCGCCAAGCCCCCGCCCTAGGCACAATGTTTCTGGTTCCCTTGTTATGGCTTGCGAAAGTGTTGAGGGGGTCATCTCCGAACCGCCTTCCCGCGAATGAGCCGCGCTCTGCGCGGATTCAGAGTCGGAGAAAGGCCGCTCGCCACCGCGTCCCTCAGACCCCTTGGCTCGGGGGAACAAACTCCGTGCTTCGCTTGGTGACCAGCTGGTCATCTGTCGCGCTCAGGTTGTCGTCCTCGGATAGCCCGTTACCCGCGGCGCCTTCGGCTTGCATCACGTCGAAGTCCCTGGCGGCAGATCAAACTGGTCCGGCTACATGTGACGTGCTCCCCGACGGAGCAAAGGAGCTTATCTAGAAGCTCTCCCAATTCGAACACGCTAAGAGCCTGGGTGCCCGTGGCGCTTACTCCCGCGGCTAGCTCAACCAGAAATTCGAGCCTCTTGTCCGGCGCCAGCTGGAGCTAGATAGATAAGCCGCCAAACGCGCAGCTCAGACGCTTGGGATAAAGACCAGATTTCCTTGACGATTCCTGATCTCATCAACTTTAGTCAAACTACACTACGTTATGCCGCAGGAATCTTTTATCCCAGATGGCGAAGCACTCAAGACCGCGGCAAGTGCGGTCGGCGCGATTACAGGCACCGTTGCCCTGCTGTGGCGCATAGCCGATGAGTTTGGCTCGTTCTTACGTATTTCGTTGAAGGTCGAAGAGCCGAAAGACGATTGGACTACCGCGCTGACGACTATCGAGAATAAAGGATACCGTAACAAGAAGATATTGTATACATTTCTGCTAGTCGGTCCGGAGTCTGAGAGCCCGGTTGAAACTGCGCAAGCCATCGCGAAAGAAGCGCAATACAAAGGGAATCTTAAACACTTAAACGACCTGGGATCGTTTCGTGTGAGTCAAACCGTTGCAACGAGAGATAGAGCAATTATCCCACTTCCCTTCTATTACTCCGAGAATGTCGCCATTGGGGACGAAACGCTCACTTATCGTGCTCCTGTTAGTCTAAAGGGCTTCGCTTCTGCCGCACCGTACGCTGTCAGGTTTTTTCTCTTTGGGCCAGGTCGTCTGCATCGCACGACGCAAGACACGTTCATCATTGAAAAACCCAAGGCGGAAGCATCTACGGGTGACGCGCCAGCAATGTAAGGGCGAGGCCCGTGCGCTGTCTTAAGCAAGGACGACAGGCCGGTAGCCTGCATTTGCTCCCCCTTGACGGTGTTGAAGGCAAGGCTCCTGTCGACCACCTTCCTCGCCCGGGAGGAAAGGGCGTCTTCCACCGGGTCGGCTATTTTCCAAAAACCAGGGCCGGTTTTGTCTGGGGTGGCCCCATGCGGCTCTACATTGGGGTTACCGAGCATTTCGCGGTCAAAAGCCAGGGTTCGATTGGCGATGTCGATCTCGATCCAGAACTACTGGCGCTGTTCAACATTTTCTACGAGCGCCGAAGAGACTCTTTCGTGGTCGAGTCCCGGATAAGGCCCAGGCCTGGGAGTGGCTATGCCCATTATCGGTGTCAGCGAATTTTTAAACTCCTCACTAAGAAGCTGCGTGTTCACGGTGTGGCCGCCAAGTCCCCGCTTCACGCATTGCGCAAGGAATTCGGCAGTCAGATCTGCGAGAAGCGTGGCGTCTACGCTGCGTCGCGCGCACTTCGACACAGCGTTGTCGGGACAACCGCCCTGCATTATTTGGACAAGCGTTCGCGCGCAACAACTGGCCTCGGAGCTCTCCTATCAACATCGTCCGAAAGTAGAGATCTCGAGAGGTTGGGGTGACCGCCCAGGCGACCCGATGACGATAATCTTGCTTCCACGGCAAGCCTAACGAGTCCCGAGCACGGTCGAAACCGGAAACTGAGCGAAGTAACCCCGAAACCTGGAAGCAGCCGAGACAACCCGATACAACTTAGAAGAGTACAACATGATTCCTAAAGGGACTTAGATCGTGGACTCGACCGGAAATCCCGTCTAGAAGTCTCGCTAAGAAACCGGCGTTCAGATTTCTATGACCGATTCAGAAGACCCATTGATCGAATGGACAGAGTTCAAAAAACATCGCTCCCACTTTTTCGCGCTGATTGGCCACTGCGTCACACAATATCAGTCCGTCGAAGACTACCTTCCTGATATTTTCGCAGCGGGACTCGGTATAAACGAGGCCAAAGCCATCAAGATTTTCAATCACGTGCGCGCTCTCGAAAACAAATTAGCTATGATATCGGAGGCGCTTACCGATGCCGCCGAAGAGCATCAGCTACGTTGGGAAAACCTTGTAATGCAAATTCGAGCGGCAGCGAAAGCGCGCAATCAAATCGCCCACGCCAAACCGGTGCATCACGGGGGGGGCATTGTAGTCGATATAGGCGATAAATCTGTCCGGCGGATCGGCTCGGACCGAATGAAGCTTCACAAGAAGGACCGCGATTCCGAGGCCGTTTGGACCACCGAGGAATTAAGCGCTGAATATGACCGCGTCAGCGAATTATTCGGCCATCTCATAGCTTTCGTGCGGCGCTTGAAAGGACAAAGCGTTCCTGCACATCTTGATGATCCTCTTGAATCCAAAACGCCAGAAGTTGAAAACGCCAAACGTCGCCGGCGCGGAAAGCGCAAAGCCGAAGGCTCGTAATAAAGCGTTCAGCGAAACCCGCGGCAAGAGGCTCGCCTGCCACGGCCGAAGCCCCGTTGCATAACCCCAATCGCCCAGTTTGCGTACTTGCGCAGAAGTGCAAACTCTATCCGTCAGCGACGGGAGTTGGAATCCGGGGGGTCGGAGGAACTCCGGATCATTTTTCGTGCTCCAGTCCATGCAGGCAGTCAGTTCCCTTGCCACACAATCGTTCCTATTTGCCTCATACCATTTCCGAGGCAAAGCCGCTCCTTTGGCAGAGCACAGGACTGAAAATCTTCTACCCTGCTCAATTACAATCCATCTACCTCTGTTATTTCTCTCTCGGAAAGGTTTGTATTCTAATGAGTTAGATAACTTTTGACCGACCAAACAAAACTTTGCCCGTCGACAGGAAACAGTCAGGAAGCGAACCGGAAACGGGTCGAATCACGTCGAAATCACGTGAAACATTTGTTGAAGAACAACCGGCGATTCGCCGGTATCAATACGAGAATCAAGCCGCCAGTTTTAGCGCCCGGCGCTTCTTCCGGTCCTTGATGTCCGACGGGAAATCTGGCGGATACTCTCCGGCTCGAATTCGCTGGAACGCTCGCTCCAAGCTTTCATAGACAATGTAGGTTTCCCGAACCTCTTTACCATCTTCCTTGGGCAGGATTTCTAGCCATCCCGTCTCCGGGAACTTCTTCGCCGCATAGATCAACCGATCAACGAGCTTTGGAGAGAGAAGTTCCTTGGCTTGTCTTTTTGTGATTGTGAGCAGTTTGATCCCCCATGTTAGCAAATTCGAGTAGGAGTACTGTGCTCGCTCAAAAGATTGTAACCACGGTGCACTATTGTGGACTATTGTTTCAAGAATTAGGTAAAACCCGCTAAAAAAGCGAAAATCCTGTCAAGCTACAATTCGAAAAATTCGCAAGACAAGTTTGGAAGGAGGCCACAGCCCCAAAGTGGCATTCCGTACGAACTCAACATATCAGCAAAGTAATTCACGAATCTATCTGGATCACTTTGTCATGGTTCGAATTCATGCGAGGCAGCCTTCAGCCTCCACAGCTGGTTCCGTGCTAATTCACATACGTCAGGTGTCATCACTGTATCTGGCTTCAGTGCCCTAGCGGTGCCCTCTTCAGTCTCTCTCTAGCCTGTCGCAGAATACTGCCTCTTCAGCTTCAGGGCACTGCTCCACGGCCTCTTCCAGCGTGGCCCTTGCTCCTTCTGCCATCTCTCCAGTATGCCCGCCTGCCCTTTCACTGCCTTCTCGCCAGTCCTTCAACCCAACGGCCCGAATTGAATCGGACCGACCGCAAGATATTGTGTTTGGTTTCGCTTCATGCGCCATATATTGACATGAGCAACAGTTGTGCCATATTGGCACCTTCGGTTGGAACATGGACAAAAACGGAGTAATCGGGGTATATGAGTTCGCCGCAGTAATAGCACCCGGAGCCGTTACCATTTTCGGCCTTTCACGCATCTATCCTGGCATCGGCTTGCTTCTGAAGGATAACGCGATCAGTTTTGGGGAATTTGGGCTGCTATTAATTTTAGCCTATGCTACTGGGCATCTCGTGCAGCCCCTGGGACACGTAATCGAATGGGCTTGGTGGAAATTATGGCGAGGATACCCGACGGACTGGCCGCGATCAGATCACCATCCCCTCCTAGCAGCTCAACAGGCTGCGATCCTTCCCGCAAAGATACGCGCAGTTCTACAAATCGACTGCCCCAACACTCTCAGCACAATTGACGAAAGAGCTTGGTCATCTATCACTCGGCAACTATATGCCGCTGTCAAAAAAGCAGGACAAGTCGATAGAATAGACACTTTCAACGCTAGGTATGCTCTTTTTAGGGGTCTCGCGGGTGGTTTTTCTGTGATCGCGGCCACCGCAATTTACGAGTGTCCCTCTACGACCTTTCTGATATGCGTGGGATTTACCCTCGCGTTGGCTCCAACACTCTCTCGCATGCATCGCTTTGGTTATCATTATGCACGGGAACTCTTCGTACAGTTCCTGACCATTGACGCCACAAACTCAGGGACGCCGGAAAAGGAACCATCGAAATGAACTACGATGGCCTGGAGATAGATTTACTCAATTTAGGAGACGCGGATTCTATTTTGGTCACTCGCTGGTTCAACGGCATTCCAACCAGAATTTTGATTGACGGCGGTAACTCCTCGGACGGTCAGAAGGTCTTGGGCTTTCTGCGGGCGCGAGGAATTAGCTACCTAAATCACATTGTTTGTTCACATCCTCACGATGACCACGCCGCAGGTTTGATTGGCATAGTCAACAGTAACCTAATCGACTTCGGACAGGCATGGCTCCACTTGCAAAGGAATCACTCCAATTTCTTTGCGTTGCAACAGGCGCTGTCCAATACCACGGCTTCAAAGGTGCAAAGCATTATTCGACAGTCGTTGACAACGCAGTCGGAACTCGAATCCGCGATCAGAAGGCGAAATAAACCAGTGAACGAGCCATTTGCTGGTCAAATCATCGGATTTATATACGTGTGTGGTCCGACTGTGAATTTCTATGAGGAGCAACTTGCTCAGTTTGCTGACCTCGGGAAGCTGGCCGAGTTGGAACAAGCTCTCTCCTCATACCAGAACCGAATCGCTCGCGAGGAATCTCCTCAAGCACAAAGCATTTTCGGAACTTACTTTCGAGAACAAAGTATTTTCGGGCCAACTTACCTTGCAACCGAAGACATCGGACTTGGCGAAGCCCCGACTGAGCCGGAGAATGAAACTTCCACGGTTTTATATGTTTCCTATGGCCCGGACAAGTGTCTCTTTACGGCGGATGCTGGCGTCCAAGCCTTAACTAAGGCGAGAACCTCTTATGATCTTGCAAGCTTGAAATGGATGCAGATCCCCCACCATGGAAGTCGCCGAAACGTCAATGAGGAATTAATTAATTATTTCAAACCAGCACACGCCTTCGTCTCTGCGGCAGGCAGCAATAAGCACCCGCGTAAGAAAGTAGTAAATGCATTCAAGCGTGTTGGAACCAGAGTATTTAGCACCCACTACCAGAAGTTAGGAACGGGACATTTATGGTATTTTCTCGGCACGGTGCCGCCTAGAGGCGACTACGGCGCTGCGGTCGCACTCTACGATGCTGGCTGAGTAAGACGATTTGCGGGGCAGGCTTCTGCGTCTCGCTCTCGCGCTTCAATCGCTGCAGCTCCCGCCTGTTTGTCCGCTTGGTCCGTGCTGCCTGGGCTCGCTGCTTCTCTCCTGGTGCCGAAAGAACTCGAAGTTCATTTCGGCCACTTACTTCCTTTCGCCTCTGCCCCTTGTGCCTCGTCCTAAGGCCATTAGAATTGGATCCACATCGGCAGCGAGGAAGCTGGGCCGCGCGTCGCAGCCATTGTCTCGGTGGTCGAAACCTGCCGGCGCCTTAAAGTTCCGATCCGCGAGTACCTTTGCTCGATCTTGCCTGGCTTGGCAAACTTTCCCATCCATCGGATCGCAGAGCTCACGCCAGCCTGTTGGCTGGCTCGCGTCTAAGCTCGAAAACTTTGTCGAAACGCCGATCGACGCTGACCATGTGTTAGTAAGACGGGCCCCGAGAGAAGACCTGCTTCAGATTGCTCGTGAGTTCCAATTCGAAGGCTTGATAGCCAAGAAACCGGATCGGCGGGAGCCTCGCCGCTTCTGCGGTTTCGGAGACTTCGCCTGGTAGGGCGGGCACGTTACTCCGAAAGAATCTGGCTCCGCGAGAGTATTTTAATCTGGGCCTTGCCGTGATACATTTCTACTTTCCCGGCAATTCCAATCTCTTTTCCCTGA
>JAFAIO010000077.1 GCA_019236675.1 Verrucomicrobiota bacterium | reverse complement strand
TCTGATGGATCTTCTTTGTTTGTCGTGGCTGATGAAGGGGGAAGGCGGCGAGGTTTCGATTAGCCGCACGTTGCCGGTTTCTTTACGCGAGGTGGTACAAGAGGCTGCGGAACGCAAGGCGGACCTCATCTTGTTACCGGAGCCGCTGGCCGCCCGGTTTGAGCATCCGGAGCTCGCGACTTCCAGCGCAAGCCTTGGTGGTTCTCCCTGTCCGATCGTCATCGTAATGGAACCCGAAAGCGACTGGTGGGTGAGGGGGGAGAGGTGAAAGGTGATTGGTGATTGGTCGGGTTTCGTTGAAGACATGGCTCCGTAGGAGTCAGATCTTTATGGAAGAAATCTTTAAAGCAGGAATTTTATAGGTAACGATCCTAGAAATCTACGGCGAGCTCCGTAGGAGCGGGGCGGAGCGATGCGGCTATGAAGATTCTGCTCCTGCGGAGCAGGGACGAGCTTTCTTTCACGGCCCGTTCGGTTTAAGTTCGGCGGGCTCACGAAGGGCCCGGTCCATGAGTTCGCAGAAGCCCGCTAAATCGCGGCCGGTTCAATCGACCCGGCACAAGGAAATCATTACTTCCGCTCGGCCGCGAAAACCGGTGTCCGACAATCGGCACAAGCTGCCAGACAAGGAAAAATCGCAGCGGACTAACAACCTGCTCGCGGCTTTTTTCCGGTTCGCTCCCGATGCCGTTATTGTGGTTGATGAGACCGGCCGGATCACCCGCGTGAATGACCAGGTCAAAACCATGTTTGGGTACACCAGCCGAGAGCTAGTGGGCAAGCGAATCGAGGTTCTAATTCCCGCTCGATTCAGGGGCCGGCACGGGGAACATCGAAACCACTATCTGTCTGCGCCGCGGCTGCGCGAGATGGGAATCGATCTCGAATTGTACGCGCTGCGAAAAGACGGTTCCGAGTTTCCAGCCGATATCATGCTGAGCCCGATCAATACGGAGGAAGGACGAGTTGTCATCGCCACGGTGAGGGATGTCACCGAACACAAGCGCGTGGAGGAGGCGCTGCGGAGATCGCACGAGGAACTGGAAATTCGGGTGCGAGAACGCACATCCGAGCTGGCCTATGCCACTCAGACGGCAGTGGCCGCTTTCGAAAATCGCGCCCGCCAGCAGAGCGCAGTAGCGGAACTAAGCCGGCGCGCGCTCGAAGGCCGAGATCTGACATCGGTGTTAGATGATGCCGTCTCGATCGTAACGAAGGTTCTTGATGTCGAGTTTTGCAAAATATTGGAATTGGCTGAGGACGCTCTCTCTTTGCGAGCCGGTGCGGGCTGGAAAGAGGGGACTGTAGGGAAAATATCTTTACCAATCGGTCTCGGGTCTCACGGTGGCTTTACTTTACTGTCCAATTCGCCCGTCGTGGTCGAAGATCTAAGAACCGAGACGCGCTTTCAGGCACCAGCGTTTTTTTTGGACCACGGCGTCCGTAGCGGGATCAGTGTGATCATTCATGGGAGAGGCAAGCCGTACGGGGTTTTGGGTGCACATACGGGGCGGCAACGCTCGTTCACCGGCGATGATGTGCATTTTTTGCAGTCGGTCGCCGACGTATTAGCAGCGGCGATCGAACGCAGGGTGTTAGAGGAAGAGTTACTGAATGCCAGCAGCCGCGAACAGCAACGGATCGGCCAAGATTTACATGACAGTTTGTGCCAGCAGCTTGCCGGGATCGAGTTTCAAAATTCGGTCTTGGTCCAGCAGCTTTCCAAAACGCCGGAGGCACGAGCCGAGGCTGCTCGCATCGGTGAGTTGATCCGGAACGCCACTAAACAGGCGCGCGCGTTGGCCAGAGGACTTTCGCCTGTGGAGATTGAACCAAACGGCTTAATGTCGGCGCTCAACAGTCTGGCGATTAATGCGACCAACCTTTTTCGAGTGCGCTGCTCTTTCGAGTGCCCGCAACCGGTACTTTTGGAGAATCGGAAAGCCGCTACTCATCTCTATCGGATTGCTCAGGAAGCGATCGGAAACGCAGTGAAGCATGGACAAGCAAAGACAATCGTCATCAGCCTGAAACATGTAGATCAGGAGTTAGTACTGACCGTGAAAGACGATGGAGCTGGTTTTAGTCAAGACGGGCGCGGAATAGAAGGCATGGGGTTGCGGATCATGGACTACCGAGCCGATATGATTGGGGCAATGCTCAGGATTGATTCTCTTAGAGGCGAAGGCACCACGGTCGCTTGCAGGCTTAGGTTAGGATGAAAAAAGCGGAACCACCTCAAAAAGCCGGGATTTTGATCGTGGACGATCATCCGATGACTCGAGCCGGGCTCATTCACTTGATCAACCATCAACCGGACACTTTTGTAAGCGGTGAAGCCGAGAATGCCGCGGAGGCACTCAAACTCCTAGAAGCGAACCGGCCCGACCTCGCGTTGATCGACATCACGCTCCCGGGTAAGAGTGGCTTGGAATTGATTAAAGACGTTAAGGCGATACACCCAGATCTACCCATGCTCGTGATCTCGATGCATGATGAGTCATTGTACGCCGATCGCGTCCTTCGAGCCGGGGCCCGCGGATATATCACGAAGCACGAAGGTGGCGACAAATTGATGGTCGCCATCCGGCAGGTGCTGAGTGGTAAAATCTATGTGAGCGAAAGCATGTCAGCGCATATACTAGAGATATTCTCTGGTGGCCAGCCTGGTACCGATCGTTCATCCATTCAGAACCTCAGTGACCGGGAGTTCGAGGTTTTTCAAGCGTTGGGTGAAGGATTGTCTTCCCATCAGATTGCGAAGAAGTTGCACTTGAGTGCGAAGACCGTCGACGCGCACCGGGCTAACATTAAAACGAAGTTAAAAATTAACACGACAGCAGAGCTCATCTCATTCGCTGCCCGTTGGACGACGACGCAGAAGGAATAGCAACCTTACCGAAGCATCCGACCGGCTCCGTCGGAGCCAAATCTTTATAGCTACGGCAACACAAAGGTGTACAGCTCCGTAGGAGCGACATAGACGATAGTTTCACAGTTGATGTCGCTCCTACGGAGCTGTGCCCGTTGTTTGCGTTTCGAGCGATAAAGATTTAGCTCCTACGGAGCTGCTTTTAACTCCCGTGTCTGCGGAACCAAGGTAACTCCGGTAATCGCTGCACGGCTCAAAACACGCCTAGACATGAGCAAGACGAGGAGAGCCGAATACTAACCATCGAAGCAATAGTCGCTTGTGAAGAGAAGCTATGAGGCGCCAATTGCCTCGCCGATTCGCAGGATCGTTGTTCCCATCGACGCAATTCAGACGAAGCTGAGTGATCTGCTTCCAATTTTATTAATGGCCTACCGTCTCGGAGCCAGAGTGACGCTTCTACATTGCTATGTTCCACCGCCGAGTTTTGATTTCGCGATGGGCAGCGGCGCGGTAAGCGAACTAGCGCTTCACCGTTGGAGAGTTCGGTCGCGATTACATGAGCTTACAGTCCAAGTGCGAAAAGTCTTTCCGAAGTGCAGCTGTCGTTACGTAAGCGGATCTCCTGCGACGCAGATTCTCCGGCAAAGTCGGAGACTGTTAGCCGATTTGATTGCCGTGCCACTGCCGTTGGACCTGGTTCGGTGGTGCTGGTTGCCCGAAGATCTATTAGATGAACTGATTCGCAAAGCTGATTGCCCGGTCCTGTGTGTACCTGCTAGTACTGTCGAATCGCCCAAGTTCTTGACCGTAGGATCCGTGGACTAATCCCGAAGGGATAAGTCCGACATGTCCCGTAGAAACAAAGCCTCGTCGCTTTCCAAAGGCGTGACCAAGATTTAACCCGATGGTCACGGTCTCTAACTTCGCGAAAACACCAACCGATGCCAGCCTTTTGACAATCGATGTGGAGCAGACGAGCCGGATGTTGGCCACTTTGAGCCATGAAAAAGCGACTTGCGGTGTTAACGAGTGGAGGCGACGCACCCGGAATGAATGCCGCGATCCGAGCGGTGGTCCGAGCCGGACTCCATCTCGGTTATGACGTGGTGGGCATCCATGAGGGCTATAAGGGATTGCTCTCCGCAAACTGCCGATTACTAACTGCTCGCGATGTCGGCGGAATAATCCAACAGGGCGGAACGATATTAGGCAGTGCTCGGTGTCCAGAATTTAAACTCGATAGTGGGGTACAACAGGCCAGGACGGTCTTGGAAGCGGCCGAGATTAGGGGCCTCGTGGTGATCGGCGGTAACGGATCCCAAACTGGGGCTGCCGCCTTAGCTGCCACCGGCTTCCCCGTAGTAGGAATCGCTTCTACGATCGATAATGACCTCTTGGGAACTGAAATCTCCATCGGAGTGGATTCCGCTCTCAATGTTGCCCTCGAAGCAATCGATCGAATTAAAATCACTGCCAGCTCGCATCATCGAGCTTTTCTGGTCGAAGTCATGGGCCGCAACTGCGGATATCTGGCGCTGGCTGCGGGGATTGCGGGAGGAGCTGAGGCCATTGTGATGCCGGAGATCGAAATGGAACCACAAGTTGTGATCGACCTCTTCCGGGAGGCGTATCAGCGCGGCAAGTCTCATGCGATCGGTGTCGTGGCTGAGGGCGCGCCCTACAATGCTGCTAAGCTGGCTCAATACTGCAATGCGCAGAAAGACCATGTGGGATTTGATCTGCGCGTAGTTACCTTGGGACACGTTCAACGCGGCGGAGCACCTGGGGGATTCGATCGTTTGTTAGCGACCCGGTTTGGTGTGGCGGCCATAGAATGCCTGGATCAAGATGTGACTGGGGTGCTGGTGGGCTTACAAAAGGGGCAAATCGTTTCTACTCCTTACGCACTGGTCTCCGGCAAAACGAAAGGAATCGACCAGAGTCTAGTTCGTATGATTGGAATGCTTGACGCCTAGTAACAACGCCGGTAAGGCCGTGAACGACCGATCGGCTAGCTACAAACTAACAAAATTCAACTAGATTTTATGAGAGTATCATCTTTAGAAAAGTTTAATCGGTATCTACAGTTGCAGGCGACGATTCAAGGAAAAGTTCCGCTGCGCCAGCAACCGTCTATTACGATTTCAAGAGAATCAGGAGCCGGTGCGACTACCGTCGCTCACATGGTGGCGGATCAATTAAACGCGATCGTCAAGCCGGTGGAGACAGAGGCTGCCTGGACAGTTTTTGATAAAAACTTGGCTCGGGAAGTATTAGTCGAGCACAAGCTACCGCTCGATTTGGAGAAGTTTATGGTCGAAGACGCGCTGCTCCCCGTGGAGTCGATTGTTGAAGAGTTGTTGGGTCTTCACCCGAATACCGAGTGGCTAGCCCAACAAACTACAAAAACGATTCTGCGTCTCGCTAGTATGGGCAGAGTAGTGATGGTAGGCCGGGGAGCAGAAGTCATCACTCAGCTTTTACCCTACGTCTTTCATGTTCGTTTGGTGGCCCCTCTATCGAAAAGGGTTAACCAGGAAGCCGAATTTTATGGCCTATCGCCAAATGAAGCAGCCATGAAAGTCTCCGAGGAAGACCAGGCCAGACATCGCTATCTACGACGTTATTTCGGAGCCGACAACGACAATCCGTTGCTTTATCATCTAGTAATCAATACGGCCAAGACTGGTTTTGCAGATGCTGCTGAGATCATTGTACAGGCTACTCTAAAGCATTACAGAGAATATCTGCATGCTCGAGCCTAGGGAGACGATCAACGGTCAGCGCACGCTTCACGGCAGTTATTTTGCTATCCTTTCCGTTGACTGAAGAAGCCAGATCATTGTAGTAGGGTTTCTACTGTAATGACTTCAGCCGAACTGTCCGCAGCCTTCCTTCTTCAGACGTTCGTCATCCTCGCGATTTGCCGGCTCGTGGGGATGCTTGCTCGCCGTCTCGGGCAGCCCCAGGTCGTTGGAGAGATGGTAGCCGGTGTTATCCTGGGACCATCTCTTTTCGGATTGGTTTTTCCTGCCTGGCAGCAAGTGATTTTTCCTAAAGATTCGCTAAAGCTGTTGTATGTACTGGCGCAGTTCGGAGTTGGTCTCTACATGTTCCTGGTCGGTACCGAATTTAAAACGGACCTCTTCCGTTCCCGAGCACGCAGCGCGGTTTCTGTCTCGGTGGCAGGGATGGTAGCGCCTTTCGTTCTGGGTGGCTTTTTGGCGCTTTGGCTGTGGAAAGTTCCAGGACTTTTCTCCGAAAAAGCGACTCAATTCGAAGCAGTACTATTTTTGGGTGCTGCGATGTCTATCACGGCGTTCCCGATGTTGGCTCGGATCATTTATGAACGCGGTATCACCGGGAGTTCGCTAGGGACTTTAGCCCTGGCTGCCGGCGCGATCGATGACGCCACGGCCTGGTGTGTGCTGGCGGTGGTATTGGCCAGTTTTGGAGGCGGCAACCTGATGGCGATTCAGGCGATCGGGGGCGGAATCCTTTATGGACTGATCACTTTAACGATAGGCCGAAGGCTTCTTCGTAAATTCGGCGAGATCGCCGAACGGGAAGGTCACCTCAATCCCACCCTTCTGGCCGCTACGCTAATGCTTTTGCTGGCCGGCTCATGGATCACCGATGCTATTGGTATTCACTCCATTTTTGGCGGATTTATTTTAGGAATCGCGATGCCGCGCGGTTTCTTCGGGCAGCAATTGCGAAAACAACTCGAACCGCTGGCCGTCGTATTTCTTCTCCCGATGTTCTTCACCTTTTCGGGTCTGAATACGCGGCTGGATACGGTAAATAGTTTGCAATTGCTGTTGATCGGAATCGTGGTGTTAGTAACTGCTGTCATCGGAAAAGGAGTGGCCTGCTGGCTAGCGGCACGATTGCAGGGCGAGAGCAACCGAACTGCTCTTGCCGTGGGCACTCTTATGAACGCGCGCGGACTGATGGAATTGATCATCGTCAACATCGGTTTGCAGAAAGGGATCATTCAACCGGCTTTGTTTTCGATCATGGTGATGATGGCCATCATCACAACGCTAATGACCTCACCTTTGTTCGAGCTCGTCTATCGGAGACAAACGAACACTGCTACCGGGGAAGACACCGCTACGGCCGGCGCTTAACCCGTCGCGGCGCCCCGTCTTTAACGGAATACGCGATGATAAACGGTCGCAGTGCAAATCGAATCAAGAGCCAGACACTTTTCGGCTGACACCTTGCGGTCGGTTTAGTTATTTATGGACCGTATGGATACAGTGTTCGTCTTGAGCCATGGCTGAGTTCTACGATGTCGTGATCGCCGGTGGTGGACCTGCAGGAAGCACCGCAGGAACGTTGCTCGCCCAACATGGCTGGAAGGTCGCCATTTTTGAGAAGGAGCGGTTTCCCCGATTCAAGATCGGAGAATCTCTTTTGCCCGGCAGCGTCCGAACCTTTGAACGGATGGGTGTAAAAGAGAAGATCGATAAAGCCGACGTGATCGTGAAGCATGGGGGCAAGATCGTTTCGGCCTGTGGTACGCGAAGTAATCGGTTTCTTTTTTGTGATGTTTTTCGCTGTAAATATCCGACGGCTTATCACGTTGAACGCTCGATGTTCGACCAGCTTTTGTTGGACCACGCCGCAGAGAGCGGCTGTCGAGTGTCGCAGGGCGTAGCTGTAACGGATGCCGCCTTTGACGATGATGGTGTAACCGTTCAGACCAGCAACGGCAGCTTTCGCGGAAGATATTTGATCGACTGCTCCGGCCGCAACGGCCTGATCGGAGCCGGCTTCAACTTGCGCCGGACGTATCCTCATCTGCGCAAGTTTGCGCTTTATG
>JAFAIO010000543.1 GCA_019236675.1 Verrucomicrobiota bacterium | reverse complement strand
GAGTCCGTAGCTGCCGAACCCGACGTCACTGGGATCCTTCCAGACCGATTCGATCCAGTCGTCGGGCTGGATCATGTTCTTTCGACGGATAGCGAACCGATCCAGCCCGAGCAACTCCCCCAATTCATCAATCGCGCACTCGATTGCGTAAGTTGACTGTGAAGCTCCGTATCCACGAAAGCCGCCCCCGGGAACAACGTTGGTGTAAACAGCAAAGCCGTCCGCCTTCTTGTTCTGACATCGATACGCGCTCATTGGACTTCCTAAAGCCGCTGCCAGCGTCTCGCCTCCATGGCCGCCGTACGCGCCGGTGTTCGAGACGACGCGCACTTGGATCGCCGTGAGAGTTCCGTCGCTTTTCGCGCCCAGCTTCACATGAGTCGTCATCTGATGGCGCGTAGTGGCCGCGGTGAATTGTTCCTCGCGGGTGAACTCCCATTTTACGGGACGGCCGATCTTCAGCACTGCCAGTACACAAAGGTCCTCGGTGACCATCTCTTGTTTGCCGCCAAAGCCGCCACCGACTCGCTCAGTGAAGACATGCAGCTGACCGGCCGTAAGTCCGAAGACATGAGCGAGCTTCTGTTGCACGATGAACGGCGCCTGTGAGCTGGTGCGGACATGAATCCGACCGTCGTCACCTCTCCAGGCGATCGTGCCATGGGTTTCGAGATGAACATGCTGAACCCGGGGCGTTGAATAGGTCATCTCATGGATCGCATCGGCCGCGGCGAATCCCTCTTTGACGCTGCCGACCTCTCCGTGGATCTCTGCGTAAATATTACTTTTCGTCTCGTTCCGTTTATCATGCAGGATGGGAGCATTCGGCTCCATCGCCGAAGCCGGATCGAATACGGCAGGCAGAACTTCGTAATCGACTTGAACCGCGCGACAGCCGGCTTCGGCAAGGGCTTCGCTTTCGGCAACGACGGCGACGACGCGCTGGCCAACGAAGCGAGCCACGTTGTCGAGAAGGCGAGTGTCGTCCGGGTCAACCAGGTGATCCTCATGCGTTGCCGAGCTGAAAAGCCGTTCTGGAACGTCTTCCCAGGTAAAAACCTTGATCACTCCTGGAATGGCCAGCGCAGCTTTGGTATCGATGCTGCGAATGCGGGCGTGAGCGTGGGGGGATCGCACGACCTTGATGTAAAGGAGGTTGTCCACCGCTACATCCATCGTGTAGCGAGCCTTTCCTGTGACGATCGCGGGGCCGAACGGATTCCCGATCCCGGCGCCATGGGCTTTCCCGGCAATATCTTCTTCGGTGTTTTTTCTACCGTGCAAAGCATCGTCGATGGCGCGGTAGCCGGTGCATCGGCAAAGGTTACCTTTGAGTCGAAATGGCAGATCCTGCTTCTCATCCTCGGAGAGACTCGCGGAAGTCATGATCATTCCCGCGGTGCAATAGCCGCACTGGAACCCCTGGGCATCGAGGAAAGCCTGTTGGATGGGATGCAAATGGCCGTTTGTGCAGAGCCCGTCGATGGTGGTGACTTCGCGGTTCGCCGCGCGGAACGCCGGGATCAAGCAGCTGTGCACCGGCTTGCCATCAAGCCAAACAGTGCAAGCACCGCAATCGCCTTGATCGCAGCCCTTCTTGACACCGAACCAACCGAGGTCGCGAACGAAGGTTCTCAGACATTGCCCAGGCCGAGGCTCGGCATCAAAAAGTTTTCCGTTAATCTTGTAATGCATAGAAATCTCAGGCGGAAAGTTCTTGGCGGATTTGCTCGGCGAAGTAGTAGGTCAAATGCTGGCGATGGCCTGGTGATCCGTGGACATCGTCGAGGTAAAGCTCAAACGGCGCTGCTTGATCCAAAGCATTCTTTAACGTTTCGGCGGCTGGCACGGTCTCGAAGCGCAGCTGTACAGGGCGTAAAGTCGACGCGGTGACAGTCAGCACAAATTCACCGCGCTCCGGGCAGCGAGTACCGATCAGGAGCGCCTCTGAACGTCCCAAGTGGGTCAGCGTGAAGCGGCGGAATGCATAATTTTTCTTTAGCGCTGAGGCCGGTAGAAAGATCGAGCGCAGCAATTCTCCCGGCGCGAGAGCGTTCGCGTGGTTGCCGGTAACAAAATCTGCTACCGGCACTTCGCGGGACGCCTCGTTACGCGGCCAGAGTTTGCATATGCCTTCGAGTGCCGCTGTCAGGGAGATCATCGGCCCGGCCGGCAACGACATGACGATATTCCCGCCCACGGTGGCTTCGTTCCAGATCTTGAATGAAGCCAGGAACGACCGGCAGCATTTGCGGAAGAGCTGTGCTGCTTTCCATTCGGGGGGAGGCGTGAATCGATCCAATTCGATAACTTTACAAGTGGCTGCGATCTCCAAGCCTTCCGGTGAAGCAACCAGCGACGGCCAGTTGAACGATTCGATATCAATCAATGTATGCGTCGCAATCTGGGGTTCCGAGAATAGCCAGGTCCCTCCGGCCAGCCACGCATATCCGCTATGCCAATTTTTTACAGCCTCCGGCTCAGCAGGCCGAAGGACTTCTGTGATGGTGTTCAGATCCATAAGAGGAAAGTGCTTGGAAACGGTCAGCCGTTGGCCATCTGAGAGGCCCAACGGTTGTGCGTTTCGATGACCGGTTTCATGTCCATCGTGATGATCTCGCCATCGCGAACGATCGCTTTGCCGTTGATGACGGTGTATTTCGCGCCTTGCGGTGCGCAGAAGAGAGTAGCGGCCACGGGGTCGTGGAGCGCGCCGGCGTAGCCGATGGTATGGAGATCGAGCGAGAAAAAGTCCGCGCATTTCCCGGGCTCTAGTGAACCGATATCTGTCCGGCCCAGCACGCGTGCGCCGCCTAAGGTGGCAAGCTCGAGCGCTTCCCGCGCCGTCATCCATTCGTTGGCCCGGACAGGATGTGATTGTGAAAGGAGGAAATATTTCCGTGGGCCTTCCGGCGGCAACAGTCCTATTTGGAGCCGGGCCAGCAACATGGCTTGACGGGCTTCTAGCAAGATGTTTGATGCGTCGTTGCTGGCTGATCCATCGACGCCCAGACCTACCTTCACGCCGGCAGCCATGTATTTCTTAATCGGCGCAATCCCTGACCCAAGCCGCATGTTCGAACACGGACAGTGAGCCGCGCCGCACCCGGTCTGCGCAAACTTTTTGATTTCGTCGTCATCGACGTGGATCGCGTGCGCGAACCAGACATCGTCTCCCAACCAGCCGTGCGTTTCCATCCAATCGACCGGCCGAAGTTGGAATCGCTCCAGCGTGTAGCGTTCTTCGTCCCGGGTTTCACAAAGATGCGTGTGGAGTTTAACCTTGTATTGGCGAGCCATGGCTGCGGAGTCGCGCAAGAGCGAGATGGTCACGGAGAAGGGTGAACAGGGCGCGAGAGCGACTTGCGTCATCGAGCCAACAGACGAGTCGTGATAGCTTTTGATGACCCGTTCGCTGTCCTGAAGAATGAATTTCTCGTCTTCTACACAATCGTCTGGTGGCAGTCCGCCCTGTGATTGGCCAAGTGACATCGAACCGCGACTGGCATGGAAACGAACCCCGAGCGCTTTCGCCGCCTCGATCTGACAATCTACATTGTTCCCGTTCTTGAAAACGTAAGTGTGATCAAAGACCGTCGTGCAGCCCGAGAGCGCAAGCTCTGCTAACCCGATCAGGGTGCTGGCTCGTGAGGCTTCCTCTGTCGTATTCGCCCAGATGCGATATTGAGCCTGTAGCCAAGGGAACAAATTGTTATTTTGGGCGGCAGGAAGATTGCGAGTGAGCGTTTGGTTTAGATGGTGATGGGTATTTACAAACCCAGGTAGGACAATCTGACCGGAAAGATCGAGCACTGTATCGGCGGTGGCGGGGAGCTCTCCGGTTGAGCCGATTTGTTTGATAAAGCCGTTCTCAGCGTAAATACCGGCGCCTTTCAATTCACGGCGCTGGGCGTCCATGGTGACAAGGACTTCCGCGTTTTTAGCGAGCAATGTGGGCATTTTGGGGGACCTGAGCTCTACCCAGCAGCGCTCCGTGCTTCGCGTGGTAGCACTATAAAAGCTATAAATAAACTCTTAATTAATAATAGGCAGCACCGTCAATAAAAGATTGGAATCATTTTCGGATATCGGTGGAGCCGGCCCGTTTTAGCTGCATAAGCGTCCCAAAGCGCGCGTCTTGCAGCTCAGAGCATGCCAAAGCATTAGTGATTAGGAGTAATAAGATTACACCTGAAAATGCCTACAAATCGTGTGTAATCGCCGTTATATGGACTCGCATTATGATTGCAATCGCCGCGATGACTGCGTCCCGGGTGATCGGTCAGAGAGGTGAGATCCCTTGGCGCATTCCAGGCGAACAGAAATGGTTCAAAGAGGCGACCCTTGGTCACCCGATCCTCATGGGTAGACGGACTTTTGAGTCAATTGGCCGGCCATTGCCCGGTCGTCAGAACTTGGTGGTCAGTCGTACCCGTTCCTGGCCCGGAGTCGAAATGATTCGGGATCTTTCCCGGTTCGATCCGGACCGGTATTCGCCGGAAGTTTATGTTATCGGCGGCGCCGAGATTTACGCCCGGTTACTTGACCAGTGCCGCGAACTTTTGATTACCCGCGTCAAAAACGAGTACGATGGGGACGCGTATTTCCCGGAATTCGAGTCCAGGTTTCGGCTCATAGAACAAATTCGGGAAACCCCCGACTACCTAATCGAGCGGTGGTCCCATAAGTCTCGTGATTCCCATAAAGCCTCTCGCTCCGTAGGCTTGGCCTAGGCGGATCCCATTTGAGCGACTTGATTGCGGCTGTATCGTCGAAAGCCAAAACCGGAACTGCTAACCGCGAACTGCAGACAGCCAACCCTCAACGCTCTAATCCCAGTTCTTACCGTGATCAGAGCTGTTCCAGCTCTTTTGAGCGTCTTTCCACGGCTGAACTTTGCCCGTTGCATCTAAGTCTTTATAGATAGCATCCCAACGAGAATCTTCTTGGGTGTTGTTGTCGCAAGATGCCAAGAAAAGACTGAGCGGCACGATCAGGATGCAAGCCAATCTGAGCATAGGGGAACGGTTTAAACGGTCGCGGGATCATATACGTCAAGCGCGTCATCGCGCAAGAGGGCGGCGTTAACCGCAATCGTAATCGTCCTCGTCGTCCTCGCCCTCGACCGTCGTTTCGCGTTCCAGTTCCGACAAACGATGAAGCGCCCGCTAAGTGAGAACAAGGACTGGAAAGGCGGGTTTCGGGGTGGAACGGCCTTTTCGAGGACGACGACGAGGACGATTACGAACGCCGAACGCCGAACGGCGAACCGTGAACTACAAATGTGCCCAGAAACTCTTCAGATAATCGCTTCCCGGGAAATCCGCTGGCATTGGCATTTGACGCAAATCGACTGCCGGTGGGAGGCTGTCTTTGAGCATGTATCTGAACTCGTTAGCGGAAACGTGATGAGCGTTCAGGCAACAGAGCACGATCCCATCTGGCTCGATCACGCGGAGGGCGCATTCTAACAACGCTCCGTAATCTTTTTCCGCCCGAAAGACACCTGAGGTTCGGCTACGCGAAAACGTCGGAGGGTCGAGTATTACGGTGTCGAAGCGACGGCCTCTTTTGGCAAAGCGGCCTAGCCAATCAAAAACATCGCCATAAATGAAATCGCTTTTTTCGGGTTCCAGGCCGTTTAGCCGGTAGTTTTCCTGGCCCCATTCGAGGTAGTTTCGGGAAAGGTCCAAGTTCACCGCCCTTGCGCCGGCAGAGACGGCCGCTACGCCGAAGCTGCACGTATAAGCAAAAGTATTCAGGACCGTTCTGCCGGGACAGAGTTCACGTAGCTTTTGGCGATTCAGGCGTTGATCGAGGAACAGGCCTTGCGAATAGCCGCTTTGAAAATCGATCCAGTAGAAGAGCCGTTGTTCTTGAACTGGGAAACGCGCGGCTACCTTTTCGCCTCCGAGGTGAGTGGGAGACGACCTCTCGTCTCTAGAAAGCGTTTTTGCATACAAAGCACGATAGCCAAGTTCCGGGGCGAGCTGAGGGAAGTCTTCTCCCTCTTTGCTCGAGATGAGCCAGCGCCCGGCGAAATCGTCAATGACAAGTCCATCCAACCCATCTCCGGCCCCGTTGACCAGACGGTAAGCATCGGTTTCTGTTGGCCTCAGGCCGGACCGACGTGAAATAGCCGCTTTAATTCTGTCCAGCATCGTGAGGAGCTAGGAGCTAGGGAGCTAGAATCTAGGAGCTAGGAGCCGCAGCCGCAATTGTTCGCAGGGACCCAACCGTAGGGAAAAGCGCAAAGTCTTTCGGATTACTTGCCGCCTCCTGCTTGTCTGCCGTCAGCCTCTTTGCGAAAACCTCTTGCTCCTAGATTCTAGCTCCTAGCTCCTTTCAATAGCTCCTTTGAAGTTGTCTCGCCCCCAATATGCGTGTTGGTTCACAAACGTAAGTAATACAGCTAGCTTTAACCTATGAGCGACTTGCATAAGACGATTCAGCAAGCGGTGAATAACGGTTCATTATTGCAGTCGAGTGCAGGCAACATGCTGCAGCTTCTCGGCTCCGGAGATAACCCGATCTACCGGAGCTCTGTAACCGAGCTACTAGCGGCCGAAGCTTGGGCAGAACTGAATGACCGTTTCTTTAAGACGTTGGCGTTTGGAACCGGTGGGCTTCGTGGCCGGTCAATTGGCCGAGTAGTGACGGGAGCTGAGCAAGGCGCCCACAATTCGGGGCGTTGCCCGGAGCACCCCTGCGTCGGGACGAACGCAATGAATTTTTTTAATATCAGCAAGGCGACTCAGGCGCTGGTCACCTATTTAAAGGCGCATTTGGCCAAGAGCGCAGTCTCGGAGCGGGCAAGCATCTGTATCGCTCACGATACTCGCTATTTCTCTCGCCAATTTGCTGAATTGGCCGCTCGCGTTGCCTCGGAGCTCGGTTGCAACGTTTTCCTGTTCGAGTCAGCCCGATCAACGCCCGAGCTTTCTTTTGCGGTCCGCCACACCGGCTCTACGGCTGGAATCGTGATAACGGCAAGCCATAACCCGCCGCACGATAACGGCTACAAAGTCTATTTCTCGGATGGCGCTCAGATTGTCGAACCCCACGCCACCGGGATTATCCAGTGTTTTCAAGAAATTGCCGGAGAAACTTACGAAGTCCTTCCCGCAGCCGAACAAGGCAAAGTGATTCCGTTGGGCGCTGATTTCGATGAGATCTATAAAACTCGCCTCCGCACGTTGGTACTCAGACCCGAGATCGTAGGCGCGGAGAAAGATCTCAAAATTGTTTTTACGCCTATCCATGGCACGGGAGCCATCATCTCAGTGCCGGTACTCCGGGATATCGGGTTCGACGTCACTACCGTTGACGAGCAAATGGAACCAAATGGCGGGTTTCCTACCGTTAAATCGCCGAACCCGGAGAATGCGGAAGCGCTCGCTCAAGGAATGGAGTTGGCCGACCGGACCGGCGCGGATTTAGTAGTCGGGACGGATCCGGACTGCGACCGGATGGGAGTTGCGGTGCGGAACCGGCCTGGTGAATTGGTTTTGCTAACCGGAAATCAAATCGGTTCTTTACTGACCTACTATCGGATCCAGGCTTATCGCACAAACGGCATTCTAACCGATGCGAATAAGGAGCGATGCGTTATCATCAAGACACTCGTTACCACGGACCTGCAGAAAGCAATCGCTTCGAAAGAAGGTCTGCGCTGTGTCGAAACGTTAACCGGCTTTAAGTATATCGGTGAAAAACTGGGCAAATATGAAAAAGCATTGCCGGAGGCCGTTCGCCAGCGCTACCGGTCATTAACCGAAGAGGAAACTCGCCGGGCTAGGCTGGAACACTCGAGCTTCTTTGTGTTCGGCGGAGAAGAAAGCTATGGCTACAGCGGCGCGGATTTCGTTCGAGACAAAGACGCTAACGGCGCGACGTTGATGTTCGCGGAAGTATGCGCCTATGCGAAGTCGCTCAACAAAACGGTGGATGAGCTTCTGGATGACATCTATGGCGAGTACGGGTACTACCTCGAAAAAGGCAATTCATTGGTATTTGAGGGAGCGGCCGGCTCGGAAAAAATCCGTCGGTTAGCGGAATCATATAAGGCGTCACCACCCAAAGAAATCGATGGTAGTCCGGTAACCGAGGTGGTGGACTTTAGCGAGGGGGGTATTCGAGACGTCGAAGGCGATGTGTTGCCGAAGGAAAAAATGACCATGTTTCATTTGGCTGACGGGCGGCGAATCGCTGTTCGGCCGTCTGGTACTGAGCCTAAGATCAAGTTTTATTTGTTTGGCAGACGCTCTGTCGATAGCCGCGAGGCGCTTGCGTCAATAAAAACGGAATTGGACCAAGCGTTAAAACGCCTCTGGGAGTGGTTACACACTGACGCGGACCGACGGGTAGCGTAGGAAGGTTTGCTAGTCTTTGTCCCGAAGGGACAACAGGACTCAGCCAGGGGTTTTAACCCCTGGTAATATGTCCACAGAACACCCGTCCTGAAGGGACGGAAGATTCCGATCATTCCGTTTGACCGGCATCCAATGATCTGCGGTCCAGTTCTACCGCCCCTTTGGGGCGGCTAAATCTTTATGGACACCAGGGGTTGAAACCCCTGGCTGAGTCCTTTCGTCCCTTCGGGACAATTGTTGAGAACCTGCCGGCAGTATTGCACTGGGCGTTCCCGGCGTTCCCGCGCGTTACCAAATTACTGGACGGAAGATTTTCTCGTGCCAGAGTCTTGGTCCTTGCTGGAGAAACCGGTGTTCGGATGGTCGTTGAAATATCGCAGACCCCGTTAATGAAGGGGTTTATTTACTGGAAGCGTTTTTTTTGCAGCCTGATCTCGATTCTACTTCTGATCGGCACAGTCGCTCACGCAGCTCAAGAGAACGAACCCCGTGGTCTGCCCATTCTCAGTCCTGCCGCCAAAATTTCGTTGGTTACGTGTTCGCCTGGCGACGAGCTGTATACGGCTTTCGGACATAGCGCGATCCGGATCCTGGATCCTGAGCTTGGATTCGATCGACTCTACAACTTCGGGACGTTCGATATGACGGTCGGTAATTTCTACGTCCGATTTGCGCGGGGAGATCTTCTGTATCAGCTCTCGGTCGATCAAGGAGACGCCGACATCGAGGAGCACGGCGCTCTGGGGCAAGGTGTGACCGAGGCACACCTCAACTTGACCACGGAACAAAAACAGAGCTTATTCGCCGCCCTGGAAACGAATCTTGCTCCGGAAAATCGCTATTATCGATACGATTTTCTCCTAGATAACTGCTCAACCAGAGTACGAGACGCTTTTGAGAAAATCATCGGGACCTCTGTGGCCGACAAGAGCGTCACCGGAGTGACCTTCCGCGAGATGTTGGACCCTTACCTCGATCGGATCCCGTGGATTCGTTTCGGTATCTACTTGTTGCTAGGCGCTGGGGTTGATCGATCAGTGCAGCCGAGGGAAGCCTGTTTTCTACCGGCTAACCTCGAGTCCGCAATATGCCAAACTAAGGTAAGTGATAGTGCGTTTGCCCAGAGTCCGGTTCGGTTGTTTCCAGTCCGCCCTTTGCCGAGAGTGCCTCGAGCCTTGGATCCGGAGATTGTGTTTTCGGTGATCCTCATCGGCTGGATCGGTTTGTGGGCTTTACGCGGAAGCAGTGCTTCTCGACTAATCTCCGCCTTAGTCTATATCGTGTTCGGTTTTACCGGATTGTTTTTGGTTGTGCTGGCGGCAAACACCCTGCATTGGGAAGCCTACCAGAATGGGAACGTGGCGTGGCTTGTTCCCACGCATTTAGTTGCAGGGATCGGGTTGATTTTTATTCCCGCCAATAAACTATTGATACTTCGCCTTTATCTGTTCCTGGCCATGGTAGAAGGCCTCGTTTTTATGGTTTCGTCGCCTTGGCTTCCTCAACGATTCCATCCTGCAATCTATCCGCTCGTGGTCCTGTTGCTTTGGCGAACCGTCATCGAACTCCGCCGAAAGGTGGCGTCATGAGATTAGCATGGTTGTGGCAGCTTCTGTTGAGTGCCCTCGGCGGCATTTTGATCGCCCTGGGTTTGCCTCCCTGGAACTTTTCCTGGCTTGTCTGGGTCGCTTTTATTCCGGTCCTGTTCTCCCTGCTTTCTCTTAGAGGCCCAGCGGTTATGGTGATCCTTCAAGGGGTGTTGTTTTCCGGTGCATTCGGGCTCACCACATTTCATTGGCTCTGGCACGAGCATCGGTATCAAGAATTCGGAACCGTCCTCGGCGTGTTTGGTCTCCAAGGGATGGTTTGGAGCTGGTTCGTGTGGCGATTTTGTAAGCTGCCGGAGCTGCCTAAAGAGGATGGCAAGAAGGCCAAGAAAGGGTTACAGCCGATTTTTATGGGGGCAGCCGGGAGCGCCGAAGCGTGGCGGGTCTCCACGGCACATCTCCGTCTGGCGCTCCTGATCGCTAGCTCTTGGACCTTCTTGGAATGGTGTCGTGGAATGATTCTGACCGCCTGGAATCCGATCGGCCTGCCGATTGCATCGAATCTTCCACTGCTCCAAGTTGTCAGAGTCACAGGGCCGTACGGCCTGAGTTTCATCGCGGTGTTCGCCAACGCGATTATTTATCTGGCGATTCGAAGGCTAGCATTGCGCCCGGGACGGATGAGCTGGGCAGCGCGCTTCGACGTGGTTTTTACGTTGGCGATGATATTCGTCATTGCCGCTGCTGGCTTCCAATTTGCTCAGCCGGCGCCGCAACCTCTCCAGCTCAGGATTAGCATCACCGCTTCGCCGGCAAGTACCGCGAGCGAGCTTAACAGTTTGCTGCCTGGAATAGCGGCTTTGAAATCAGATCTGCTGGTGTGGCGTCGGACCACTGCAGGAGGGACTGGATCAAAGGGATTGGATCGAGCATCGGCGCCCGATGTTGGAGTCATCACCGGGGTAGCATCCGCCGACAATGCACCGATCTCTGGTTATTCCCTGTTTGTTCCTACGGCCGTGAACACGGTGAACTCGTATCAACGCCCTCCCGGTTTTCAAATTTTAGCAGATCAGGTTCCGAAAAATCTGCACAGTGTTAAGATCAAAGATATTTCACTGCTTCCATTGATTAACTGGGAAGCGATGTCGTTACAGGCGCTCAAAGCCGGTCTCAAGGCTCCGGCTCAAGGATTCGTGGTATTGGTCGACGACCCAAAAGGTACGGCGATTGAAGAGCAACAATTTAGCGAAAACCTTCGTTCTTGGGGCGTCTCTCTGGGAAGGCCCATTATTTTTGCGTCCGATCGCGCCGGAGCGTTTATGCAAACTGGTGCCGGCAGAGTGTTAAAGGAGGTTGCGCCGAGGACGCGTTTGCTGTCGACGTATAACCTCGACTTTCCGTTGGCGAATGATATGACGCTCTACGGTTCGTTTGGAGATTGGCTTCCGATCGTGAGTGGTGCACTCTGTCTCGTGTTCGGCCTTCGGCAGCGTTTGTCTGACTTCTATGAGAGCTCTCGTCGTTTCCGTACATGATGTGTCGCCGCTGACGCAGGCGAACTGTGACAAAATCATAAAGGCCTTGAGCGGCCTCGGTGTATCCGAGTGCTCGTTACTGATTATCCCTAACCATCACAGTAAGGCGCCGGTCCGGGATGACGCTGCTTTCAAAGACTGGATATCGGATCGGGTGCAGCAAGGTTACGAGCCCGTACTCCATGGCTATTATCACTCACGCACGCCAAAGCCCACCGACGCCGGCATCACCAAATTCACAACTCAAGTTTACACGGCCGGTGAAGGAGAATTCTTCGATCTCGATCGAGATGAGGCGATTTCCCGGCTGCAAATGGGTATAGAAGATTTAGCATTTCTCGAACGAAAGCTGAATGGGTTCGTCGCGCCGGCTTGGCTTTTGGGCTACGACGCTGAGGCTGCTGTGCGCAAGGTCGGGTTCTCTTACATCACGAATGTCGGATCAGTTAAAGTTTTTGATGGTGTTCACAATTATTACTCGCGCTCGTTGGTATGGAGCACCCGAGCGCCGTGGAGACGGATGGTCAGCCTGGCCTGGAACCAAGGGCTGATTTCCCGGCTACGAGATAAACCTTTGCTCCGAATCGGGATTCACCCAGCCGACTGCGAAATTCCAGCGGTTTGGTCCCATGTTAAGAGCTTGGTCACTGCGGCTCTTCAAGACCGGCAACCGTTATCTTACGAAAAGTTTATCGCCAATCACCTTAAACAGGCGAGCGTTGAGGTGGGGGACTCGAGGTAGCTTGCCCGCTGCGAAGGGTTAGAACGGAGTTCAGGAGTCGACACCCAGGTCGGAGGGGAGCCGTATTCCGCGTGCCCTAACCCAGGGTGATGATTCGACGTACAGTGCATTCCGTCCGATTCGGGTTCTAGCCGCGGCTCCCTGCAGCGCGTTAGAGGCCAGAAAACGTGCAACCTCAACAGACGTGCCTCGGTCCGCCTCCGCGGACTACGGCGCGACAGGTTTTCCGGGGCGTCGCGGCTATAGCACACGAACAGCCGTTGCTCTCAATCTTAGGTCCGGGACACGGTCGGCGCGGCGAGACGAATGCGAAGCCCCTCCGTAGCGCTTCTGGTTCAGCCCAGCTTTCGCTGCATTTTACATCCGCGCCGATATCCACATCTAAACATTTGCCAGCGCTATGGCGTGGGCTAGTGTCCTCTCCTCAGGAATTAGGATGGCAGCTAAAGTCGATCTCCATCTTCACTCCAAGTTTAGCGACCGATCCGCAGAGTGGCTCTTTCGCCGATTCGACTTTCCCGATAGCTATTCAGCTCCACGGGGCCTTTATCGTCGACTCAAAGAAAAGGGGATGACGTTTGTCACGTTTACTGACCACAATCGCATCGACGGTTGTCTGGAAATCGCTGACCTACCCGGTAGCTTCGTGAGTGTCGAAGTCGGAGCCGAATTTCCCGAAGATCATGTGGCCGTACATTTGCTCGTTTGGAACATCTCCGAATCGCAACACTCCGAGATCCAGGAATTGCGCCGGAATATTTTCGAGCTCAGAGAATATCTAAGCCGTAATGGGATTTGCCATGCCGTGGCCCACCCCTTCTACGACAAAGATCGCCGTCTGACTGCCGATCATGTCCAAAAGCTGATCCTGCTATTTAAACATTTTGAAGGGGTCAACGGACTGCGCGATAGCTTGTTAAGCGAGGTTGCCCGCTTCGTTTTTCGTTCGCTCACGCCGGAGAGGATCGATTATTTTGCAGAACGCCAAAAATTGGCGCCAACCCATCCCGAGCCGTGGCGAAAGGTGCTGGTGGGCGGTTCTGATGATCACGCGGGAATTTTTCCTGGTTCCGCCTACACCGAAACTGCAGATTCAGAATCGATCAACGATTTCCTGCGTGATTTGGAGCAGGGGAACTGCGTCACTCGCGGATTCGGCGGTACTCCGCTAGTGATTGCTCACGGCCTTTACAACACGGCGTACCAATTTGCCAAGGACAAGTTCTCTGCTGCGGTCAGCCCGAATCTCGGCTTCTTGGAGGTCGTTATCTCGCGGTTTTTGGAAGGCAAAAACCCGACGCATTTCAGCGTTGGTGAGAAGATAGGGCTGATTTTTAACGGGATTGTCTCCGGCAAGATCTTCGAGTTAGCCAAGCCCGTGAACCTGTCTCTTTGGCCTGAGCTCGCCAATTATTTCGGTAATCAGGACGTCCAAGCTCAACTCGCCAAAGAGACTCAGGGAGTTAAGGAACCCGAACGGCGGGCATTCCTGCTCGTGGCCACAGTCTTTAACCAGCTCGGGTTTCGCTTCTTTGATCGATTCGTCCAGCAGATCTCGTCTGGTAATGTGATGGACGCCGTCCAAACGCTGAGCTCTCTGATGCCGCTAGGGTTGCTCCTGGGTCCCTATTTCTACGGCTACCATAGCCAAGCGCCATCTCGTAGCCGTCTCACAGATATCTGCTTAGGAACCGTAAATTTTGTCCCAGACGTTCTCGAAAACACGAAGCGGGCTTGGTTTACCGATACCTTGGAAGACGTCAACGGGGTTACCAACACCATCCGAAAAATGACGGCCGCTGGCCTGGAAAACGGGGCAGATCTCATTGTGGTCACTTCGCGTCCGCAGATCGGAATTGCCGATATCCCCATCAAAAACTTTGTCCCGATCGGCGAGTTCGAGTTGCCGGAGTACGAGTTGCAAAAGTTGAGCTTTCCCCCGGTGTTGCACATGATCGACTACATCCAGCGTGAGCGATTCACCGAGTTGATTATCAGTACGCCGGGCCCCGTCGGTTTAACCGCTTTGGTTGCGGCTAAAATTCTCGATATCCGCGCTGTAGGAATCTATCACACCGACTTTCCTCAGTACGTCCGGATCCTCACCCAGGATAACTACATGGAAACGTTAGCCTGGAATTTCATGCAGTGGTTTTACTCCCAACTTGATCTGGTTTTCGTCAACTCGGAGTATTATCGACAACGGTGGATTGCGCGTGGGATCGCGCCCGAGCGATTAAAGATTTTCCCACGCGGGATCGATACCCGGCTCTTCAACCCGGGCCTCCGTGATCCGAAGTTCTGGAGCCATTTCGGTAAAGCTCCGGAAGAGATTGGGCTACTTTACGTGGGACGGATTTCCAAAGAGAAAAATCTCGATATCGCTGCGAGGGCTGTAAACGGATTACGAAAAGAAGGTCTCCCGGTTCGTTTATTGATCGTCGGTGACGGCCCTTATCTTAAGGAATTGCGGCATATCGCGCCTGAAGCGTGCTATACGGGTTATTTGAAGGGAAAAGAACTAGGCGCTGCCTACGCGTCGAGTGACGTTTTCATTTTCCCGAGTACTACCGACACGTTCGGGAATGTCGTTCTAGAAGCGCAGGCTGCCGGTTTACCCTGCGTCGTTTCCGATCAAGGCGGTCCGGCTGAGCTCATCACGGATGGTGTCGAAGGGTTCATCACGCGATCTCTAGATGTGGATGATTTTGCGGAAGCGATCCGCCGCTTAGCCACCGACTCCGTGCTCCGCGGCCAAATGGGCGACAACGCCCGCAAACGGGTCCAAGACCGCAATTGGTCCAACGCCTTCCGCCAGTTCTGGAACCACTAAGAGGCGCAAGCCTCAATCGTCCTCGTCGTCGTCCTCGTCCTCGAGGGGTTTCGATAGGGACGAGCTCCCGCTCATCCCTATCGGATTCTATGAACGGTTCCCAGCCTGCAGGATGCCTTCGATCTCAACGCCGGGAAGAAACCAACCCTCGAGGACGAGGACGATGTGGCCGTCGTCGCAATATGACTATCTATTGAATCAATAATATGTAATAATCTATCGATTTAGTAGAATCATGGATCGGCGCTACGATCGGTCCATGAAAAAATTCCGGTTGCCAACCATCGCCTTCGTCGTCGTAGGAACGCTCAACCTGCTCGCCTTTGTCTATCTCGCCGGTCACGGCGAATACACGCCGGCCAGCTATTCCCAAGATTATCTTTCCGGTTCAAATAGCCCGGCTCAGGTACCTGCCTGGATCGGCCGTATGCCATAGGAAAGGAGCTAGAATCTAGGACCTGCGGAATGGGGTCAAACTCAGTTCGACGATTTCCGGCCGTTGGATTTGAATCAACCGTTCGCCCGTGCAAAGGCAGAGTTTCAGGAGCAGTAACGGACCTACGCCGCGAAGAGCCACCATCCTTCCTAGATCCTAGATTCTAACTCCTAGCTCCTTTCCCTTAATTTTTCCGTTGAAATGCGGGCGCTTCCCGGTATTGTCCTCACTCCTTTATGGCGAAGAAAGCTTGGATTGAAAGGAACAAACGGAAGCTGAAGACGGTGCAGAAGTATGCCGCCCTTCGAGCCGAATTAAAGGCTAAAGGCGACTACGAGGGGCTCGCCCAGCTCCCGCGAGACGCCAGTCCGACCCGCTTGGTTAATCGTTGTGAACAAAGCGGGCGCCGCCGCAGCTTCAACCGGCGTTTTCGCCTATCCCGAATTGCGTTTCGCGAGTACGCTTCCCAGGGATTGATTCCTGGAGTCACGAAGTCAAGCTGGTAGCCCGCGCCTGCGGGATCTTCACTCTTGACCGTCAGGTAGCACCGGCGTAAACGATGCTGTCCAGTCGATAGATCGTTGGTAATCGAGGGTCAGTTCATTGCTAAGCCCGCGAGGATCTCGAAATGTCGGGTCTCTTTCCTTGCGAGAAGACCGGCCATTTCAAGGCCCTCTCGAACT
>JAFAIO010000504.1 GCA_019236675.1 Verrucomicrobiota bacterium | reverse complement strand
GCGCTGCCTGGCTTGCGAGGCCGAGCGGTCGGCACCCGTGGAGCGCTGCCTCGCTTGCGAGGCCGAGCGGTCGGCACCCATGGTGCCTGCGTCGCTCGTGAGGCCGGCTGTGGCGTTGGATCGTCGGCTTGTTATTTCCATCGGAAGGTTCTCGTCAGGTCATTTATCAAATCGTGTCGCGTTCGCGGTGCACGACCGCATCGGCCTCGCAAGCGAGGCAGCGCTCCACAATTGCCAACTAACCTCATGGTTGTTTCACCTCGATCCGGCCGGTTTCGCCGGCTACCTGGACCGCTTGATCGTACATCGCCTGCGCTGCGACCGGGGGTACAATCAGACTACCGGGCACGGTGGCTTTTACTTCATAGGTAATCTCCGTGTCCCTTGTACCGACCGTTAGATAGATCAATACGCGATCTTCTCGTACATCGGAATGTTCGTAACCATCAGCAATTAGAGCAACTCCGCCCTTTTCGTCTCGAACCGGCTCAAACCCGGCCGGCAACAGATCCGAGATCGCGACGTGATCAACCGAAGTTCGGGTTGTGGACCGGATCCGAAGCCGGACCTTGATCTGATCTCCCAGACTGACGCTTGAGATGGGCTGATCGTTAGCATCTAAGAAATCGCGTCTGAGATCGAGCCCTCGTGCAAAAGGTTTCACATTCTTAGGAAATCCGCTCTGGATTACTTGGAAGTATCCCGCGCCGTTCTGACTGGCGTCGAACTTAACCTTGGTGACATCGTTCCCCAGGGTCACCAGCCCAAGCGCGTTCGAGACCAATGGTTGCCAGTTGCCGTTCCACTGGCTGATTCGAAGATTGTTTTTGTTTAACTCAATCAAGGTCTGTCCCGCCACTAACGCCCGTAAACATTCGGCTGCTGACAGAGTGTTATAGTCGGCCGCCCAAATCGGTTTCAGAATTTGTTCGACTTGATCTCGATCCAACGACCGGAATCGTTGTGGGAAGTGGCGAGCCAAAACCGTCAAATATTGGGCGTAGTCCGTCAGGCTGGACCACAGCCCGAAAGAGTTGAGCTGGCCGGTTAAACGATAATGGCTGATCCACTCGTTTGCCTCTCGGTCTTTCATCAAAAGCTCTGCCGAAGCCGCCACATAAACCCCCGTGATCGACTGCTTCCACTGGTCGGGGAATTCTCGGTCGAGCATATCCCGCAAGCTAACCAGTTCGTTAGTCATTACCTGTTCACGCCGGGTCAGCAGGTAAATTGCTTTTGCCACCACCTTTGCTTGCTCTAAGTCGGACGGCGTAGCGCTTGCCACCTTTTTCAGATAATTTACACCGGCCTTGTCGATATCCGCGGGTACAGCAATCCCGGCTAGTTTGGCGTCGGTAATGAATTCCAGAACGTAGACAGAGATTGGATCGAGTTCTTGAGCATCGCCGGCCGTCCAGTAACCGATCGCACCATTGGATCCCTGGCGCTCGCGAACCATCTTGAAGTAACTCTGTAATTTGCTTGCTAGTTGATTCTTGGTCAGACCTGACCCGGGAACCGAGGTCAGGGCTAGGTTTGCTAGTTCCTTGCTGGTCAATTGTTCGGAACAGTCGTACGGATAGGTTTGCAAGAATTGATGTAAGCCATTAACAAATAGCACCGGTGAATTGGCCCCAATCGCCGTGCGAGATTCGAATTGAGGATAAAATTCCTGGGTTAACGGAACCTCCTTGCCTCCGTTCGCTAATTTTCCGCTTTCGATCAGAGTGAGGAAAGGCGCTGCCGGGCGAACGCTCAAGGTGCGTTGGCGATGGACTAGCTCGGTAGGGGCCGTTGCCACGAATCGGATCACGGCGTTGCCCAAAGCATCGGTAGTCCGAATTTGCCAACGCAACGTCTGACTGGCTCCAGGATGCAAACTAATGTTCTGTTGCTGCTGACCAATGGCGGTCACTCCGCCTTCGCATTCGATATGGACGTTGGTGCTTAAATCATTTTCGGTCGCGTTGGTCAGAGTGGCTGAAGTCAGGAACTGATCGCCGGGGGCAGAAAACAGCGGGGCTTGCGGCGTGATGATAATCGGACCGTGGATAGCGCTCTCGCATTGAGCAGAGCCTTCTCCGTCCGCCGATTCGGCAACTGCCATAACCCTAACGCTTCCGTCGAAAAACTCGGGCACCACATAATTGATTTCGATCGGCTGAGGTCCGGCTGAAATAACTCCGGACCAGAATACAACCGGCTTTTCCGCCACCCGGGAGAAGGGGTTTAGATTCTTTTCAACGTGTTCGTCACCGCCTCCCGAAGCTGCTATTTGTTTCAACTTCGAATACTCGGGTAAAAGCGATTGGACAATCTCGTAGGTCTGCACCTCTAGTTGCCGCTTTCTGAATTGCCAAGCAAGCGGGTCGGGCGTTTCATAATCACTGACCTGCAGAATGCCGGTATCGACTGCAAATACTACCAATTTACAATTACGGTCGGCGCGGACTTTGATCGGCAGTTTCTCTCCCGGTTTGGATCGCTTGGGCGCCTCCAGCGAAACCTTGATCTCGCGCTGCGTGGGTATGCAGCGGAAGGGAGCCGCGGCATAGCTGAGCGGCGATGCATACACTTCCGGCGAGTTGAGGCTACGGACAAAGCTAACGTTGATATAGCCATACCCGCTGAAATTCTCCGGAATCTGGATCTCTTGAACAGACATTCCTCGAGAAGCGCGAAACCATTTCCAGGCGTAGCTCTTGTCCCTCTCCAACGTGATTAGGCCATAGCCATCGTACGGCGCTTGCAGGCTCACTTGAAGATTCTCACCGGGGACGGTCGTTTTCTTGCTTAGCTTCAAATTCAGATCGGTTTTTTCGCCCAAGGCCGAGATCCGTTGGTTGGCGCCTACCACCGTATAACCGATGTTGAAAATGCACTTCCCATTCTGGTCTACGAGCTCCCATCGAAATTTTCCTGCCTCATTGGTGGGCACCGAAAAGCTGGTCGATTTGTTCTCCAGAGCGAAGGCCTGGTCCTGCAGCGTTTTCTCTTGGCTAACGGTTTCGTATTTGAAGGTGCCATTATCCTGTTTTGTCAGGACGGGCTCGTTCACGAGCTCAATCAGATGAAACCGGCAGTTGCTCAACCCGATTGGGGCCTGGGACTTGTTAACTGCCAACAATTCAATCGAAGCCGGTTGGTTGAACGGCAGGAAATCTAAGGGTGATGTGGTCCGGTAACCAACTACAAAATCGCGGTCGGACACAATCGCCTGGACGCTCTTGTGGACACTTCGGCCTCCGTCACTTTCAAAGCCCTCCACATCAAAATTCACTCGGTAACAAGCGTTGGTGTATTTGCTGAGATCCGCTTTTACTATCGCATTGCCTTGCGAATCTGCGTTTTGATCTTCCAGATCTTCCTGCTCGTCATAGTTCGGATGGTTCTCTGGATAGAGCGTTGGGTTATAGAAAGTAAATTCTTTCCATTTTGGCAATTCGAATGCACCAACACTGACTTTCTGTTTGGCAGCAATGCGGTTTCCGACGGCAGGTGTTCCAAACAAATTCTCTAAATGAACATTAATGCCGAGCTCTTCCGGTGTAACCCAGCCCGCGTTTTCGCCGGCAGTAATCGCTGCGGCTAGCTTCATCCGATCCGGCTGAAAATCTTCTACGTGAAAGTATTCTTCGGCGATCTGGGTTTGGTCCTTGTTTTGTAAATGAACACTCAGATGATATTCGCCAGTTCCGGCGTCAGCCGGTAGCTCGAAATTGATTTCGGCCAATCCCTGCGTTTTGAGGACCTCCGAGCCGACCGAAGTTCCGCTGGCATCGTCCAGATTCACTACCAAGGGGATCTCGCCGGAAACGCTGCGCTGAGATCGAACAATCAGGCCAACATGGACCGTTTCACCAGGCCGGTAGACTCCGCGCTCGGTGAAGGGAAACGCTTCAACGCTGTCTGCCGAGGGCGACACTTCGCCGTCGATTTCGAACGAAGAAAAATCAACCAGGTTATCGTCCCGTTCGTACGGCATGAACGAAAGATCGTTCCCTAGTTGGGCAACGATGGCCGCCGGTTGACGCTCGTTCTCTGCCTCTGCCAACGCCGGCGAATGGATATGTCCATTCTCATCGGTCGCGCCATCGAACACGGCTACACCATTCTTTCCTAACAGGGACACATGAGCATCCGGGACCGGAGTCTGATCCTTAAGGGATACCACGAAGATCTCTCGGCTATGATCGGTGTTTTGCTTCACCAGGATACCGAGGTCCGTCACCAGGACGAAGCGCGTTTCCGCACGGGCTTTCAACTTCTTGTGACTATGGGGATCAACGGCCTTGGGCCTGATGAAAAAGAGTCCATATTGAACCTTCCCGTTCGCCGTTAAATACGGATCCAGGACAAGCGAACTATATTTGGCAGTACCATCACCGTCGTCTGCGATCTGCAAACGCGGCCGGTTAATCACGCTGATGTTGTTCTGATCGAAGTTATCGCCAAGGAACTCCAGTTTGTTGAATGAACCTGACGTTTGCGTAACCAGGTGATTAATCTGGCCGGGCAAGACCTTGGCTATCTCGAACTCCACGTCCGGCACCCCGCGGGTGATGATCGAGAGAGTTCTTTCTCCACCTAGCGCAAGTATTCCCCCTTTTCCTTGGATCTGGATTTCACGAGGCAACGGATCGACATCGACGAGGGCTCGATAATCGGACCCAAGCAGATATCCGCCTACCGCCGGCGTGTCTTTCGGTATCCTAACAAATAACTGACCACCCTTAGGTAAAACATAACGGAACAGATGCTCTTGAGAGAACTTCTCTTTCTCCGGTTCCAGCGTAATTGATAAACGTTGGGCCGTCTTCAGGACTTCGTCGGTGATTTCACCCGGACTCTTCCAAGATGCGGCATCACTGTCTTCTTCGTTTTCGTTCGCTTCGTCGTTCTTAGATTCGGTGTTAGGCGAGTCGCTGTCTTTGCTGTCGCTATCCTTTGCGTCGGTATCCTTAGCACCAGTGTCTTTGGAGTCGCTGTTTTTGTTTTCGTCATCCGTGGCTTTGGAGTCGCTATCCTCTGAATTGGCGTCGTTGCTTTCTTGTACGTTTTTCTTGTTAGGAAGAAGCCAGACCTGAATCGCCGAGGCTAAATCAGCGGCTTTGGTGTTGGTACTCGTCGAGACCACCATCAACTGAGCGATATCGCCATTGTCGCGGCGCGCCGTTGAGGACTCAACGCTTTGGATAGAGAAAAAGCTGTAACGATCCGGTACACGCACCTTCGCTATCTCGTCTATTTTAGTCTTTGAGGTGCCCGACGCGCTGACCAGGCCAGAGTCGACGGCCAGAAGAACAAAGTCTTCCTGGTCGGGTAAGGTCACATTGGCAGTGCGAAAAAAGAATCGCCGATTGTGCAGGTCAGGGACGATTTCAGGCTGTTTGCCGGCAAATAAATTGGAGCCACCAAGTATTTGCACCTTGGCTTGCTGCTTGAGCGCATCTACCTCCACAGGGAAGTTGGTCTCGATCGTCGCGATAATCTGCCGCTTGTTTACATCAACCGGATCTTGGTAGAATTGCGGATCTTTGAATTTCACCTCGAGCTGCCGGGTAACGAATTCCGCGACGTTGCTTTTCAAGCGGATATTATTAGCTATTTCTGATTGCGGCAGTGTTACCTGATAATGGGTGTTGGGAGGCCAATCCTCTGAGGGCGAGAAAACGAGTGTCCGGTCGTTCTTCCAACTCCATTCACCCGTCAAATGAGGCGTCATTTGGAGGTCGACAGCCGCACCGATCTTGCCCAAAGGAGCCGCTGAATCCTGGAAGACGATCGTAGCTGGATTTGGCTTTAGGTCTTTCTCGAGGGGAGTAATGTCGGGAGGCCTAACCGTAAAGCTGTTAAATTGCGGCTGGGGCAGATGTTGGACGAAATAAACGGTAGACCCGCAGACGACGATCCCGAGAGTAGCAAGTGAACTCAGAATGCGATGGCTTTTGATAAACCGACCGATCGGTCGCGACCAGATCGGCGGACGCCACTGGATCTCTCCGAAGATAAAACTTAGGATGGTTTGGAAAAAAGTCTGGATAGACTTTAGGATTCGGCCCGGAGCTGATGGCATATTAATGGTCTTTCACTAGGTAGTACGTGGAAGTTCCGGCGTTTCTTTCAAAAAAGTGAAATGATAGGGGATGTAGCAGCGAAGCTGCGGCTCATGATAGCCGGTCGCGCAGGCGCGGGATTGAAAAACGGAGTTTCCGCTGTCCCGTAGGGACTAACTGATCGTAGCCAGGCAATCTATTGCCAGGAAAAGCGCACCAAAGGATCCGTCCCGTAGGGACGCTTTGATAGAGGCATTGGAGGCTCTTGATACCGCGAGATAGTGACGCTCGCAAAATCAACCTGATCAGACCGTCTCTACGAGACGGGTCCCCTTCTTCGTAGGATCCCTGGCAATAAATTCCAGGCTACTATCATCTTGTCCCTCCGGGACATGGTCTTTTCAATCGAAGAGTCGCCAGGCTATCGTGAGCCGCAGCTCCGCTGCTAGGACGCTTTCGCGTCGTCGCGCCCCTGAATGAGCAGGAGGTCATCCCTAGCGCTCCACTTTCTCCATAGCGACCGAATCGTCTCGCCTCTGACCAGGCGTCTCGTCTAGGATAACCGCACTCTATATGGAGGAAGCTTTCCTCGCGACTCGACGCAGCCTCGTTCAACGTCTCAGCAACTTGGAGGATCACCGGACCTGGCAGGAATTCTTCGAGACGTATTGGCGCTTAATTTACTCGGTCGCCAGGAAAGCCGGCTTGGATGAGTTTGAGGCAGAGGAAGCGGTGCAGGAAACGGTCATTTCTGTCGTTCGCAAGATTCCTAAATTTCGATACGATCCCAATATTGGGAGCTTTCGAGGCTGGTTGCTGACTTTAGCTAAATGGAGAATCGCCGACCAATTTCGGAAACGGCAACCGAGGGAAACCATTGACCAAGACGCGGGATTGATAGAACAACCTTGGTTCACTGAAGCTTGGAACCAGGAGTGGGAAAACCATCTGTTAACTGCTGCGTTGGAACGTCTGAAACAGAAGACTAGCCTCTCCCAATTCCAGGTCTTCGAATGTTACGTAATCAAAGGATGGCCTCCTCGAAAAGTCGCCAAAGAACTCCAGGTCAGTGTCGGCTCGGTTTATCTCGCAAAAAACCGGCTTTTACCGATTCTGAAGGAGATCATGGCCCGCGTCGAAAAAGGGGAGCATGAGCCTACGCGCACCTGATATTCCGGATCACGATCTAATTCGCTCGATCGGGCGAGGCGCTTACGGCGAAATTTGGCTGGCTAAGACACTGACGG